>DASUAR010000109.1:0-45935 GCA_035763685.1 Actinocrinis sp.
CAGATGGTTCACTGCGCGACGAGCCTGGGCGTGCGGCCGGAGCGTCCTCATACCGGTTGTCTGTGGGCGTTTCGGCCGTGCGTCCAGGCGAAGTCGATCACCGGATTCGCCCCTTGAGACATTCCCCAACACCGCCTAGTCGCGGCGCTGGCCGGCTGCTGCAATGCGTCCGCCTTCGGTAAGGCACGCCGCTACCTCAGCGCCTTTGGTCGAGTAGGTGAAGCCCGAAGATACGCGTGCACTCCTGAACTCGCGCATTGGCGTCAGGAACGAAGGGTGCGCAGGCCGGTGCGGATTTCACTGACCAGGATCTCAGGCTGTTCCAAGGCCGCGAAGTGCCCGCCCTTGTCGGCCTCGCCGTAGTGGATCAGATTGCTGTAGGTGTCCTCGATCCAGCTTCGTGGCAGGCGTGGGATGTCCCGCGGGAAGACGGTCACCGCGACCGGAAGCGTCAGCTTCGGGCCGGCGAAAGTGAGCGACTTGTTCTCCCAATAGATGCGGCCGGACGACGCTGCGCTGTTGGTGAACCAGTACAGGGATATCACGTCGAGCATGTCGTCGATGCTGAGGGCGTCCTCGGCGAGCCCGCGGTTGTCGGTCTTGGACTGGAACTTCTCGTAGATCCAGGCTGCCTGGCCGGCGGGAGAGTCCGCCAGGGCGAATCCGACGGTCTGCGGCTTCGTGCCCTGAAGGTGATTCGACCCGCCGAGATCGCCGGTGTAGAGGGCGAGGCTCTCCACGGCGTAGCGCTGTTCGGGCGACAAAGTGTCGGGTATCTGTGCGGGAAAGGCGAACTGGGTGTTGAGATGAATTCCGAGCAGCCCTTCAGGTTGCATGGCCCCGAGGGCGGTGGTGACGACGGCACCCCAATCGCCGCCTTGCGCGGCCCATCTCGGGTAGCCGAGACGCTTCATCAGCTCCACCCACGCGCTTGCGATGCGCGATACAGTCCACCCGGTCTGCGTGGGCTTCTGGGAGAACCCGAACCCGGGCAGCGACGGGACAACGACGTCGAATGAATCGGCGGCGTCTCCTCCGAACGAGACCGGATCGGTCAACGGTCCGATCAGCTTCAGGAACTCGACGATCGAGCCCGGCCATCCGTGCGTGAGTATCAGCGCCATCGCGTTGGGATTCTTGGACCTGACGTGGACGAAGTGGATGTCCAGCCCATCGATCTCGGTCAGGAATTGGGGGAGGCGATTGAGCTCGGACTCCAAGCGCCGCCAGTCGTGGCCGCGCTCCCAGTAGTCGGCCAGAGATCTGGCGGTGCCTACGCGAACCCCTTGCGACCAGTCGTCGACCGTTTCCGGATCCGGCCATCGTGTTCTGGCCAGTCGCTGCTTCAAGTCGTCGATCTCCGATTGCGGGATCGAGACGGTGAACGGGCGCACGAGGGTCGAGGTCGGCGGCGTCAGTGCGGTCATTGCCTTCTTCTCCTGAGCTTCGAAGCACAGCGCAACTCTCCGTTGCACACCAGTGTGCAGCGTAATTCACTGCACACTGGTGTGCAACAATGGTGTCGTGCCCACCGAGTCCTCCCGTGCGCGCTCGATGAACGAGACACGCGATCGCATCCTCGACGTCGCCCTCGATGTGCTGGGAGAGAACCCCGACGCCGGAATGGGCGAGATCGCCTCCGCTGCCGGCGTCGTGCGTCGCACCGTCTACGGCCATTTCCCCTCGCGCCTCGACCTGATTCGGACACTCACGGAACGGGCCGTCACCGAGATGACGGCCGTGCTCACCGACGTCAAGGCCTCCGACGCAGAAGCGGACGCGGCATGGGTCGAATTCATCGCCCGCCTCTGGCCGGTGGCGCACCGCTACCGAGTGCTGTTGGCGCTGCGGCGTGGCGAGTATGGCGAGGCGATCCACGGCCTGCTCGGGCCATTCGATGAACTCCTCGCCGACCTCGTGAAACGGGGCCAGGACAGCGACGTGTTCGCACAGCACCTGCCGGCAGCCATGCTGAGCCAGCTTGCCTACGGCGCCGTGTTCGCCATTGCGGACAGCGACCTGTCGAACGCGACCCTCGGCGCCCGAGCCGCGACGATCACGAGCCTGCTGATGCTGGGAGTTCCCGAGACGCGCGCAGTCGCTCTCGTGGGCGACCAGTCCTACCCGCAGCACTTGAGCGCAGCCGCGAATCGTCCTGCTCCGGACACCACATCGTCACCGCACTCCGCCAAGAATCCAGCGAGAACAGTGTGATCGCGACGATGTCGACGGGTCTCTAGTCGAGGGTGTCCGCCGCTCAGCCCGGATCGCGCTCGCTGAGGTCAGAAAATCGCGCGGCCTCCGTAGCGATGTGTACATAGGTGTGATCCTTGACGAGGCACTGGTCGGCATGAGCCCGGGACAGGCCACCGTCATCGCCACCAGACTCGTCGGCGGCCGACACGCGTGCGAGGCCGCGGATCTGCGGGTCTGCATGAAGACCGTCGCCGACGCGCGGGCGCCGGACCTCGACGAGGAGTTCGCGCCGCCTGCACTGCCTCCTGATCCTCGACGCCATCGCCGACCAGCACGGCATCAGCATCGGCGATGACGAACCGCCGATGTCGCCGCCGAACTCAACGCCCGTCCACGCAAGAACGCTTGGCTGGGAAACCCCAGCCGAGCGTCTCGCTAAGTTGCTCGCCGAAGCCAACTAGGCCATCGTGTTGCGACGACCCCTAGAAACCGCCTGCTCACCGCCGCGTGCCCGAGGCGGTTGGAGACCACCTTCGGGCGCGTTCCGGTGACGAGCATCAGCGTCGCTGACGTGCGGCGGATCTCGTGAAGATGGATCACAGGTAGCGGCGTGTCAGGGTGCTGCTTGCTTCACTTCGCGACCGCGCCGCGCCACGACCGCGAGAAGCGTTCCGGGTGCCGCCGGGTGCCCTCCATGGTGCCGAACCCGATCGCTTCGGCGGACCGCAGCGTGAGGCTGATCTCGCCTCGGGAGTCACGAAGGGGCGCGCTCACCGCGGCGATCGCGTCATCCGATGGCGAGCGGGCGGCGCTGGAACGGGTTGCTGTGGGGATGGCTGCCCGGGCTTGCATTCCGGCCGGGGGAGGAGGCTGTGCTGGTCTCGTGGCGTGAGAGCCGGCCGCCCAAGAGCAGCCAGTCGACGCGCCCGCCGGTGCCGCGCACGAAGTTCGCCCTGGTTGGGGTGGCTTCGCCGTTGGGGCCGAGGATGAGGACGTAGTCGGGCCGGTAGAACGCGAGCCGCGCCGCGGGTGTGCCGTCCGCGGTCGCGAGCAGTTGGCCGTTCGCCGCGGTCAGCTCGAACTGCCCGGTCACCAGGTCGCCGGCCGGGCTGATCTCCGCATTGGTATAAGTGCCCTCGTAAGGGGCCAGCTGCGCGGGGCTGAGCGCACGCGGTATCGCTGGCAGGTTGCTGATCCCGGCGAACCGGCGCAGCGCCCAGTCGTCGGTGAACAGCTCGTCCAGGAGGTTCGGGCCGCCCTCGGAGTTGGTCAGCAGGGTGAGGGCGAAGCCGCGGTCGGGCACCAGGAGAAAGCCCGAGTGCTGGCCGGGCGTGTCGCCGCCGTGCTGCACGACGCGCACGCCCTCGGCGCTGGGCCGCAGCAGCCAGTTGACGCCGACGCCGTCCAGTTCCACGAAGAGCGTCCCGCCGGGGCCCGGGTCAGACCGCATGGCCAGCAGGGACTGCTGTGACAGCAGCCGCGCGCCGCCGCCGGGCACGGTCCCGTCGCCGAGGTGGAACCGGGCGTAGCGCAACTGGTCACGGGCGCTGGAGATGAGCGCGCCGGCTGGAGCGATACTGCGCCAGATCCGGAAGGCGTCGGGCGACACGACGGCCTTGCCGTCGACCACGGCGTGCGACGCGGCGAGGTTGAATCCGACGATCTGGTCGGTGAAGAAGCGGCTGTGCGCCAAGCCCAGCGGGTCGATCAGCAGAGCGCGGACGGCGATCTCGTACGGCACACCGGTCACTACCTCGATGACCCGCCCGGCCAGTGCGACGGCCGCGTTGTTGTAGCTGAACTGCGTGCCCAGCGCGGTCAGCTGCGGGTCGCGGACCAGGCCCGCTGCGAACCTGGCCGCGGCGTCGTCGCCCGGTCCGAAGTCCTGCACGTCGTCGCCCAGCCATCCCGCGGTGTGGTTGAGCAACTGCCGCAAGGTCACCCGCTGCGCCACGGCGGGGTCGGCGGTGCGGAAGTCCGGCAGGTACCGGTGCACGGGCGCGTCGAGGTCCAGCTTGCCCGCTTCGACCAGCCGCATGACGGTGGTACCGGTGAAGGTCTTGGTCGTCGAGCCGACCCGGAACATGGTGTCGGCGTCGACGGGCACCGGATAGTCGACGTTCGTCACGCCGTATCCCTTGAGGTACTCGACTCCCTTGTACAGCACGCCGACGGCCGCGCCCGGGATGGCGTAACGCGCCATACCCGCCCGGATCTTCGCGTCGAGCTCGCGGAACAGCCGCGCCGCGGTCGGCGGGGCCGTGGTGGTGGGCGCCGTGGCGCTGGACGCCGCGGAGGCGGGCGACGACTGGAAGGTGAGACCGGCGACTGACGCGGCTGCGGTCGCCGAGGTGGCGCGCAGCAACGTTCGCCGGCTCAGGTGGTTGGTCGTATCGGACATGAGCGTTTCCCCTTCTGGTGCTCCGGTTTGTGCTGGACGTTCCAAACCCGCGAAGCCTTCGCAGCCCTCACCGATCAATCCAGGCGAGCAGCGACATGGCCTTTGGCAGCCTGCTCAGAAGGCGGTGCGTGATTTCCAGGCGGTCGCCCACGATGTGCGGCCGTTGGTGCGCAGCAGGGATCCCTCGTAAAGCCGCGACCCGAGCAGCAGCATCAGCGCGGCCGTGGCCGCCAGGATCAGCAGCGCCGCGACCGGCTCCCACCAGGCGGCGTGGCCGCCGAACAGCCGCACCGGCATGGCGACCGGCGCAGAGAGCGGGAAGTAAGCCATGAATCTGATCGCGGCGACGTGGCTGCGCAGCGCGATCACGAGGATGAACGGCGCCATCACCGTCAGCTGCACCGGCAGCGACGTGCCCTGCAGATCCTGCTGCTGGCCGGCCAGGGCGCCGACGGCGGCCCACAGCGTCGCCAGCATGACGAAGCCGATCGCGTAGAACGGCAGGAACCAGCCGATGGCCGGTTCGAGCAGGTGCAGTGCGCCCGTGTCCACCCCGGCGAAGCGGGCGCCGGTCAGCGCGACGATGCCGAGCAGCGTGATCTGGCACAACGACAGCAGCGTCATCGCGGCCACCTTGCCGGCGAGAAGCGCCCGCACCGGCACGCTGGCCACCAGGATCTCCACGATGCGGCTCTGTTTCTCCTCGGTGACGCTCTGCGCGATCTGCATGCCGAAGAGCAGGTTGGTGGAGAAGAAGACGAACGCGATCGCGTAGGGGACGAGGAACGCGAGGGTCTGGTTGACGGCATTCGGATCGAGCAGGCGGGTGTGCGGGGACACGCTCAGTGCCTGCACCAGGTCTTTGGGCGTCTCCCGCATGGCGAGCACTTCGGGCCCGGCGATGACCGCCGCCGCGGCGGCGCCGTCGCGGACCTTCTGTTCTGCGGCCGCGTCGTCGGCGACCTTCAGGGGCTTGAATTCCTTGTTGTGCGCGAGCGTCGCGGCGACGGTCGTGTCCGCGGTGGCGACCGTCACGGGGCCGCCGTTGAGCAGCGCGGGCAGCACGCCGGCCGCGACCGCGAAGAACAGGAGAGACAACATACTGAAGACAAACGTCTTATCGTGCAGCTTGACCCTGAGCTCCCGGGCCGCGACCAGTTTGGCGGCGGTGAGCGTGTTCATCAGCGGATCACCTCACGGAAGATCTCGGAGAGGGTGGGAACGACGGGCCCGAACGACCGCACCGGGCTCCTGGCCAACGCCGCGCGCAAGATCTCCTGGTCGTCGGTACCCGGCGCGAGTTCGAAAACCGCGCGGGCGCCGTCGAGGTCGAGCAGCGTCACGCCGGGAACGTCGCGCAGCCAGCCGGTGTCGCCGGTGTCGCCATCGACGCGCAGCTGGTAGCGCGGCAGCGTGTGGTCGGAGCGCAGCCGCTCGCGTGGCCCGGCCGCTCGGATCATGCCGTCCGCGATGATCACCAGGTCGTCGCAGAGGCGCTCGACCACGTCGAGTTGGTGGCTGGAGAAGAGCACCGGCACGCCGGCGGCCGCCCGCTCGCGCAGCACCTGGACCACGACGTCGACCGCGAGCGGATCCAGCCCCGAGAACGGCTCGTCGAGCACCAGCAGCTCCGGGTCGTGCACCAGCGCGGCGGCGATCTGCGCCCGCTGTTGGTTGCCGAGCGACAGCTTCTCGAGCTTGTCACCGGCGCGTTCGCCCAAACCAAGACGATCAAGCAGTTCCGCGGTACGCCGCACGGCCGCCGCCCTATCAAGCCCGTGCAACCGCCCGAGATAGACGACCTGATCGGCCACAGTCATCTTGGGGTACAGCCCGCGCTCCTCGGGCAGGTAGCCGAACCGCTGGCGAGCCTCACGGGTCAGCGACGAGCCGTTCCAGGTCAGCTCGCCCTCGTCGGCGGCGAGCACACCCAGGATGATCCGCATGGTGGTGGTCTTGCCGGCCCCGTTGGCACCGACGAACCCGGTCATCCGGCCGCCGGCCACCGCGAACGACACGCCCTTGAGGACCCGTCGTGCGTCGAAACTTCGGCTGACCGCGTCGACATAGAGCATGGTTGTCACGGAGGAACGCTATGAGCGCGCCCAGGGCCGAGTCGTCCGGCGCGAGGACGATCGCGCCGGATCATCCGCGCGGATGAGGCCGCACCACCCCCAGCTCGTAGGCCATGACGACGGCCTGGGTGCGATCGCGCGCGCCCAGCTTGGTCAGCACCCGGCTCACGTGCGTTTTGACGGTCGTCTCACCCAGGTGCAGTGCGGCCGCGATCTCGGCGTTGGTGGCGCCGCCGGCCAGCGCGACGAGCACCTCGTACTCACGCGGCGTCAGCTCGCCGAGCGCGATCGGTGCGGCGAACGGCGGGGCCGGCGCGTCGGCCGACCGCGGCGGGGCGAACGCGGCGATCACGCGGCGGGTGATCTCGGGTGCGAGCAGCGCGTCGCCGCGCGCGATCACCCGGACCGCCTCGACCAGCGCCTCGGGCGAGCTGTTCTTGAGAAGGAAGCCGCTGGCGCCGGCCCGCAGCGCCGCGAACAGGTAGTCGTCTCGGTCGAACGTGGTGAGGATCAGCACGGACGGGCCGACGGCCGCGGTGATGCGTCTGGTAGCGGCGAGCCCGTCGAGGCCGGGCATCTCCACGTCCATCAGGACGACGTCGGGCGCGTGGCGCGCGGCCAGCTCGACCGCCTCGCCGCCGTCGGCGGCCTCGCCGACGACCTCGATATCGTCCTCGATCTCGAGGATGACCCGGAAGCCGGTGCGTACCAGGCGATGGTCATCCGCGAGGAGGACCCGGATCGGCGCTGCAGTCATCGGCCAACCTCCACATCGACCGCCGCGGCGTCGGCGCAGTCGGCTTCGGGGGCGGCGCCGGTCGCCGAATCGCCCGCCATGACCGACGTCGGTATCGGGATGCGGGCGCGCACCCGGAACCCGCCGCCGTTGCGCGGCCCGGCCTCGAGGATGCCGCCGTGCAGCGCGACCCGCTCGCGCATGCCCACCAACCCGAGCCCGCCCGGCCGTCCCGGATTGGGCGGTCCTCCCACCCCGTCGTCGGTGACATCGAGCTCCACCTCTCGGGCGAGGTAACGCACCCGGATGTCGACAGCTGAGGCGGACGCGTGCTTGAGCGTGTTGGTGACCGCCTCCTGCGCAATCCGGTACACCGCCTGGGAGACGGAGGCGGGCAGCGGCACTGGATCGCCCAACACGGCCGATCGGGTCTCCAGTCCGGCGGCGCGGGCGCGTTCGGCGAGGTCGCCGACCCGCTCGACGCCGGCTGGATCGGCCGTGCCGGTGTCGGCGGTTTCGGAGGCGCCGGCGGCCTCGGAGGCGCGCAGCGCGCCGAGCATGACGTGCAGTTCGTCGACGGCGGTACGGGCGCTCTGTTCCACGGATGCCAGCGCGCCACGCGCCTTGCCGGTGTCCTTCTCCATCGCGCGGCGGGCGGCCGCGGCCTGGATGCCCATCACCGAGACGTGGTGCGCGACGACGTCGTGCAGTTCGCGGGCGATGCGTACCCGTTCGCCGAAGACGGCCCGCTCTTCGGCCGCGGCGCGGGCGTCGCGCAGCTCGTCGGCTTGCAGGCGCAGCTGATGCTCGCGGCGGGCGGCGAGCCACGCGGTCTCGCCGAACAGGTAGGCGAAGCCGAGGATCAGCATGTTGATCAGGATGCTGTTGACGATGCCGGCCAGCAGCGGCGGCAGCTCACCGGTGGCGCCGGGCGGTCCGCCGCGTGGGATCCTGTCCGCGGCGAACAGCCAGGACACGGCCAGCCAGACGAACATGGCGCCGAGCACCGCGATGCGTATCAAGCGCGCGCGGCCGCGGTCGCGGCCCCACGCACCGACCGCGTAGATCGCCGCGTTGATAGCGCCGGCGGCGATCTGGGTCTCCTGAGCGCCGCGGACTTGCCCGGCGATGAAAACGACCGCGATGATCAGCAGGACCGCCTCGGGATGCACCCGGCGCCAGATCAGCGGGATCGTGACGGCGGCAGCCCAGATCAGCATCTCACCGACGCCGCGCCGCACGCCGAAGACGAACGCACCGACACTGCGCACGAGGACGACGTTGAGCAGAGCAGCGGCTACCACGGTCAATCCGATCAGCAGATCGGTGCGGCGTTGCCTGGCGGTGGGCCCGGGCCGCTGCCAGTAATCGACGGCTGACATGCGGCGAGTTTGACACAACCGAAGCGCCTGTCGCGGAGCTGGGCGGCCGCCGTCGCGCGGACGGACATTGCGTTGCCGCGCCTGGACGGTGTGGCGGCCGCGCGCGCACTGCTGCGCGCGGCAACGCGGAGGCCTGCCAGGATGCTGATACTGGCCGGCGCTCGCATGCGCGGCGACGAGAACGGAACGTCGGCATTCCGCAGATCTGAGACCGCGCACGCCGAACAGCGGGCTTCAGCCGGCGACGATCGTGGCCGCCAGCGCGATCCGATGGTCCTTGGTCCACGGCGGTCCCAGCGTTTCCCGCGGTCTCCGGAGCACATCGTTGGCTCGCTCGCCGAGGAGTCTGCTCGCCTGCGCCTCGACGGCCTTCGCGTCGATCAGGTGAACCTCCCAGCCGCGCACGTGAGCACAGTCCGAGAGCACTTGGCAGTACATGACCGAGTCGGCGCGTGAGTTATACGGCGCGCGCCGCTGAATCGCGATGTCGTCGGGGAAGTCGAGCGGCCAGGCGCGCAGCGACATCGAGACGATCGGCTCGGGCAGCGCGGCGGCGAGCTGATCCAACGACGCCGACGTTGCGCGCAGTGCCGCCGCCCGCACCTCCCTGACCATCCTCGCGGCGGCGGCGTCGCTGAGAGACGTGACTTCGTGTTCGATCGGAGCCGCGGGCGTACCGGGTTCTATCAACTCGATCCGTCGGCGATCCACGACCTCGTGGCTGGCTGAGGCGGTGACAGCCACGGCCCAGCCAAGATGATGGGCGATTCCCAAACGCACGTCCTCAAGTATCGCGCGCCCGAGGTCGGGCTGCCCGTTCGAACCGTGATGCGCCTTGCGGTAGTTTGTTGATTCGCATGCGCAGGGAATCGCGCCAACGCCACGGACCAGTACACAGCGAACAGAGCCGATCCCGGCCTGCGCGGATGACATTTCCGGCGCCCTCACGCTTGACCGGGCCGAGCAGGACCCGTATGTAATCACGAGCGTGTCGCCGTGACTCCACCCGACCGAACCTTCCCGCGAACCGCGCGAACAGGTCGTCGAACTGCGTCGGCCACTCACTGACCTTGAGTCATATATCTTCCATACCCAGAACCAAGAATCGCAGTTCGCAGATACTACGGCGCCGGCACCTCGAACAGGGTGAGCATGGTGCACACCGTGTGGTAGACGCCCATCACGGCAACGATGTCGAACAGGCCTTTCGCTCCGAACGCCGAGACGGCCTCCTGATACAGCTCGTCGTCGATGTGGTGACGCGTCGCCATGGCATGAGTGAGTCGTGCGGCGAGCTTCTCGTGCTCGCCCAGGCCTTCCGGGATCTCTCCGGCAGCGAGGGCGACGACGTGGTCGTCGGCCAGTCCGACGGTCCGCGCCACGAGCTTATGCGCGTACAACTCGTAGTCTGCGCGGTACACGCAGCCGAGCACGATGATCACCACTTCACGCACGCTCGGCGACAAGCAGGTGTTCGCCGCGTCGGCGGCCTGGAACTCCAACAGCTTCGCCGCCACCTCGGGATGCAGCAGCAACGCGTTGAACGGGCCGATCAGGCGGCCGTCCTCGGTCGTCGAGCGGATGCCCAGCTTGTCGGTGAACACCACCCACGAGCCGATCAGCTGGTCGTAGAGCTCGCGCTGGGCGGGGGCGAGCGTCGCCGGGTCGGCCAGCGGCAGCCTTCCGCCGAGTGAACGGGCGGAGTCATGCATCGCGGGGGAATCAGAAGTCATCGTTGTCTGACCCTTTCGATATCTCCGCCATCGTACTGACCTTTCACCGGAAACGGCCGGACCCGGCCGGTCAAGAGCCGCCCGCCCTGGAACCGAGTTCTCCGCGCGCCAGTCGGACGATCTGCGGCGGCGGGCGGCGCAGGTCGGCGGTCCAGCCGTGCTCGTCGGGGCCGAGGGGTTCGAGGTCGGCGAGTTGGGAGTCGAGCAGGGACACCGGCATGAAGTGGCCGGCGCGTGCGCGGATCCGTTCGGCGATCACGTCCGCGGGGCCGGTCAGGTGCAGGAACCAGACGTCGTTCCGGGCGCGTAGGATCGTGCGGTACGCCCGCTTCAGCGCGGAGGACGAGACGACTCCGCCGCAGTCCTGGTGTGCGTATATCCACTCTGCGATGGCGTGTAGCCACGGTAGCCGGTCGGCGTCGTCGAGCGGTTCGCCCGCGGACATCTTCGCGATGTTCGCCGCGGGTGGAACGCGTCGGCCTCGGCGTACTCCACACCGAGCTCGGCCGCCAGCGCCTGGCCGACTGTCGTCTTGCCCGACCCGGCCACGGCTTCATGGCCGGGACCCTCGGCACGGTCTTCTTCCCGAACTCGAAGAACGCGGTGCTGCTGGTGTGGGCCGGCTACGCGATCTCGTTCTTCTTCCGGCCGGTGGGCGCCGTCATCTGCGGCCACCTCGGAGACCGCATCGGCCGGCAGCGGATGCTCGTGTTCGTCATCATGCTGATCAGCTTCGCGACCGCCGCGCTCGGCATACTCCCGTCGTACGCCGCGATCGGGGTCGCGGCGCCGACCATGCTCATCCTGCTGCGGATCCTGCAGGGCTTCTCGGTCGGCGGTGAGGCGGCCGGGGCCATGACCTTCCGCGCACTCCTGCGCGACCATCCACGAGGCCCAGGGCCGGATCGGCGCGTTGAGTTCGTCGATCAAGCCGGTCGATGTCTCGATGTCGCTGTGCGGGCCCGCGTTCACCGTAAGCTGTGCGCCCCGCGACAACCTGATGCTGCAGGTGGCCATCGCGTACGCACAGCCCGGCGATGTGATCGTGGTATCCGCGGGCGAATACAGCGAGGCCGGATCTTTCGGCGACGTCCTGGCCAACGCGTGCCAGGCCAAGGGCATCGCCGGACTGGTCACCGACACCGGGGTCCGCGACACCGCCGAACTGCGCAAGCTCGGTTTCCCGGTCTTCTCCTACAGCGTCAGCATCAAGGGCACCGTGAAGGAGACCATCGGACCCCTGGCCGAACCGGTCCTGATCGGCGGTGAGCTCGTCCGCCCCGGCGACGTGATCCGCGGCGACGCGGACGGCCTCGTCGTGGTGCGCCGTGAAGACCTGGCCGACGCCATCCGCCTCTCCCAAGAGCGCGAGGAGGCCGAAGCCGGCTACATCGCCGCCTACCGCGCAGGCCGCAACGTCATCGACACCAGCGACCTCGCCGCCAAACTCGAGGCGAAGGGACTCGTCGTCGCGAGGCGGTGAGCGGTTCGAGTGGGTCCGTCGGCGCTGGAGTCCGCACGGTTTCCGCCGCACCTTTGGTCGGTGCCCTCTGGGCCACATGTAAGTTCCCTGGCAGGAATGCGGAAGGCGGTTTCGAGGCGACGATGTGGCCGTGACGCTCGATCACCACCGGGCCCTCGATAGTTTCGAAAATTCTTCGAAACTATTGACGGGCCGGTGCGGCTGACCGACGCTGTCGCCAGCGGCAGACCTCACCTGTGCCGGTCCGGATCTCCATGAGCGGGGTAATCATGCACGATGGTCGTCAATCGCAGGGGATTGCGTCCGCCGGGGCGCAACTGGGGGATTACGCGGTTGACTTGGCTGCGCGCGTGTCGCGTCGGGCGTTTCTCGGGACCGGGGCGGCCGCGGTCGTGGGGCTTTCGGTGGGCATAGCCGGACCGGCGAACGCGGCGTCGGCTAGTTCGGGCAAGTCGAGTGGCGGGGGTCCATTCGGACCGGTCATTGTGGACGACCCCGGATCAGGGGCGTCATATGCGCGAGCCGTGCGGCTCAGCGGTTCGCGGCCGAGGAGATCAGGGCCCTTGCTGGCGACGTTCCAGCAGTTCGGGAAGCCGGGGTTCCCGATCTTCCGCAGCGACGATGACGGCCATACCTGGTATCAGCAGAGCAATGTGCCCAATACGAGCGAAGCCGCGGGAGTGTGGCTGCAGCCGTTCCTGTATGAGTTGCCGCGCGCATTCGCCGGTCTGCCCAAGGGCGCGGTGTTGTGCGCCGGCAATTCACTCGGTGACTTTTCGTCGACGAGTATTGAGCTGTACGCGAGCACCGACCGTGGCATGACCTGGCAGTTCCTGAGCACGGTCGCGCAGGGTGGCGCGCCGGTACCGGAAAACGGCCACACACCGGTGTGGGAGCCGTTCCTGCTACTGCATCGTGACCGGCTCATCTGTTATTACTCTGACCAGCGAGACCCGAAGTACGGGCAGAAGCTGGCGCATCAGACCAGCAGGGATCTGCGGCACTGGGGCCCGGTCGTCAACGATTCCGTGGGCACGGACTACAGCCAGCGCCCGGGCATGACCACCGTCGCGCGAGTGCACGACAGTATGTGGATTATGACCCACGAGGCCGGCGGCGACTCGGGCGATAATTTCTATGCCGTGCATTACAAAATGGCCCGGGATCCGGAGTCGTTCGGCTCGGCCGCTGAGCACGTGCTGCACGACCAGGACGGTTACATCCCCTCAGCCGCCCCGGTCGTATCGTGGTCGCCCTCCGGCGGCCCGGCGGGCACCATCGTCGTCACCGCGAACAGCGACCAGGACTTCTTCATCAACCGGGCCCTCGGTGATCCAGACAAGTGGACGCGACTGTCTTCGGCAATGCCAGGGGGCTACAGCCGGTTCACCATCCCGTTGGCGAGCCCGGAATCGTGGGGTCGGCCCGGCCTGGTCTTCGTGGTGACCGGCCCGTACTACGGTGACCAGGGACCGATCCAGGCTGGTGTCGTTCAGCTTTAGCTGACGGCGAATGAGGCCGAGGGGCATGCGACAACCGCTGGACGGCTACTCGACCTCGTCGCGTGCGGGAACCTGCGGCCGGCGAGGTCAAACGCTGTAGACCAATCACCACAACCACCGTGCTTGTGAGGGCGTGGTCAAGAGCGCGCGGACTCCATTGATTTCGGCGCGCCGAGTGCAACTTTCGGCGCACGCGGTCGGTTCACCGTCCCGGCTGGGCGACGAATGGCAGGTCGCCGCGGGGATGCCAAACGCGTCGAACGCCGACGCCGCAGGCTCTTGACCCGTCTCCGTGGTCAGCGCAAACATCCCATCACCCACTGGGTTGGCTCTGACGAACGTCAGCGCCAACCCAGAGTTGACTGATGGCAGCTTTGAATATTCGAACCATACGGCATCAACGAAGTTCGGGTGTGCCGCCAAACTACCCGCCCTTCGAGACGGCCTTTCCCCGCGCCGGCTCTTGAACCAGCCCAGGATGAGCGCCCCGCCGCGGCGGGCGCTCATCCGATCCCCTCGACACAAGGCAGGGATCCCGTTGAAGATCAGCAACCACCGGCCGTGGGTGGCAGTCGGAGCGGTCGTTGTCGTCATCGCCGCCGGCATGACCGTGGCCGCCACCACCTCGGCGCAGGCCGCCTCCGGCTGTCAGGTCTCTTATACGATCAGCAGTCAGTGGCCGGGCGGCTTCGGTGCGAACGTGGCCATCACCAACCTCGGCAGCCCGATCAGCAGCTGGAGCCTGTCTTGGTCCTTCACCGCCGGGCAGAGCGTTCAGCAGCTGTGGAACGGCAGCTACACCCAGTCCGGTGGCAACATCACCGTCACCAACGCCTCCTACAACGGCTCGATCGGCACCGGCGCGAGCACCAGCTTCGGGTTCAACGGCTCTTGGACCGGCAGCAACCCGGTGCCCGCATCCTTCGCCCTGAACGGAACCACCTGTACCGGCTCGGTCAGCAGCGGCACCCCCACCGCCACCCCGAGTTCGACGCCCACACCCACACCCACGCCGTCGACTTCGCCGTCCTCCTCACCCTCGTCCTCCCCGTCGGCGTCCCCGAGCGGGAGCGGCGGTAACTGTTCTCTTCCCTCGACATACCACTGGACGTCAACCGGGCCGTTGGCGACGCCGCAGAACGGATGGGTCTCGCTCAAGGACTTCACCAACGTCGTCTACAACGGCAAGCACCTCGTCTACGCCTCGAACGTCAACAGCTCGGGCAACTACGGCTCGATGGGCTTCAGCCCCTTCACCAACTGGTCCGACATGGCCTCGGCCGGCCAGACCGGAATGAGCCAGGCCGCGGTGGCGCCCACCCTGTTCTACTTCGCGCCGAAGAACATCTGGGTACTGGCGTCCCAGTGGGGCGCCTGGCCCTTCAACTACCGCACGTCGAGTGACCCCACCAACCCCAACGGCTGGTCCTCGCCGCAGCCGCTGTTCACCGGCAGCATCTCCAATTCCGGCACCGGCCCGATCGACCAGACGCTGATCGGCGACGGCACGAACATGTATCTGTTCTTCGCCGGCGACAACGGCAACATCTACCGGGCGAGCATGCCGATCGGGAACTTCCCGAGCAGCTTCGGGTCGTCGTACACGACGGTCCTGAGCGACTCGCAGTACAACCTGTTCGAGGCGGTCGAGGTCTACAAGGTCCAGGGCCAGAACCAGTACCTCATGATCGTCGAGGCGATCGGCGCGAACGGGCGCTACTTCCGTTCGTACACGGCCAGCAGCTTGAGCGGTTCGTGGACCGCGCAGGCCGCCAGCGAGAGCAACCCCTTCGCGGGCAAGGCCAACAGCGGCGCCACCTGGACCAACGACATCAGCCACGGTGACCTGGTGCGCAACAACCCGGACCAGAGCATGACCATCGACCCGTGCAACCTGCAGTTCCTCTACCAGGGCAAATCGCCCAGCGCCGGCGGCTCCTACAACCTGCTGCCGTGGCAGCCGGGTCTGCTGACCCTGCAGCACTGATATGTAGCGATTTCGGCCAAGGGCCGGGAAGAGCGGCGTCCGGGATGCGTGTTCCCGGACGCCGTCTCGCACCGATGTGGTGCCGGTCGGTGTCATGATGGCGCGCGTATCGGTTCCGGCGTTTGGTCAATGCCGACATGCGAGGGCTTATTGCCGGACGGGCTGTTCCGCGGGAAGCGAAGCCTGCCGCGGAACCGTGTCAACTCCACACTCACACAAAGCCGCCGGTCACAACGGAATCGTGTTCTCGAGCGGGATAGGGTACGGCGGGCCGGTTGAGCCTCGTGCGTACCTGATCGGCGTCAGGGTGGCCGAGCTCGTCGAGAATATGCAGGGCCCTGTACCAGGCGCTGCGGGCGGCATCTTGATTGCCGTGCGCCAGATGGGCGTCGGCGAGATGCATCTCCGTGGTGGCCTGGTAATAGCGGTCGCCGATCTCCCGGTAGATGGCGATCGCCCGCTGATGACAGGGAACGGCTTGCCGGTGGCGGCCGAGGTGGTGGTGGGCGTAGCCGAGGGTGTCCCAGGAGTTGGCCTCACCGGGCGGATCGTCGAGCCGGCGGAACAAGGTGAGCGCCTGCCGGCAGTAGTCGAGGGCGCGCTTGTGCTCGCCGACCTGGATGTAGCTCCAGGCCACCACATTCGTCGCTCTCGCCTCCCACTCCGGGTGACCGGTGTCTTGGAGCAGGTCCAAGGCGAGCAGCGCGTGGTCAAGCGCCTCGCGGTAGTGGGCCCGCAGTTCGGCGAGGCGCGCCAGTCCGAGGCGGGATCTGGCCTCGCCGGCCGGGCTGCCGAGCTCGGCGAACAGCGTCAGCGCCCTGCGGAAGTGCTTGTCGGACTCCTCGATGAGGCCCAATCGGGCGCAGGCGCGGCCGAGCGCGCGGTGACTGTGGGCCATCGCGTTCTGCCCGACCGGGCCCGGCCGGCGTTGTGCCGCGACGAGCGCGACGCGCTGCACGGCGGACAGGTCTTGCCAGCATCCCTTGAGGTCGAAATAGTCCGTCACCGCCCAGGCGAGTTGCCAGGCGGGTGTGTCCAGTCCGGCGTCGGCTGCCCGGTACACGACGGAGAGCAGGCCCGCCTTTTCGGTGGCGAACCACTCCAACGCCTGGTCGCGACTGTCGAGGCGGTCGGGGACCACCGCGGGATCGGGCGGGGTCAGCGCGATCGGCAGCGGCTCCTGGTACGGATCGAGCAGCAGGGTGGCGGCGTGGGCGGTGTGCACGTAGAAGTCGGCCAGCCGGCGCAGCGATGCGGCACGAACGTCGTCGGGTTGGTCTTTGTCGGCGCATCCGGCGGCGTATAGGCGAATCAGATCGTGCATCCGGTAGCGGGTCGGCACGTGTTCCTGAAGCAAGTGTGCGTTCTCCAGGCGCCGCAGGACCGTGCGCGCGCGCGTCGAGGGCAGCCCGGTCAGGCTCGCTGCCGCGGACAGGCTGATGTCCGGGCAGGGCGCCAGCCCGAGGAGGCCGAACGCCCGCGCCGCCTCTTCGTCAAGGGTGTGATACGACCAGGAGAGTACCGCGGTGAGGCTGGTCGTCAGCTCGCCTGCGTCGAGGGCGCCGAGCCGGGTGGACATCTCCCGCAGTTCCTCGGCCAGCGCCTGCAACGGGAAGTCCGGGTGGGCGTCCGCACGGGCGGCCACGATGCTCAGCGCCAGGGGCAGGCCGCCGCAGTAGGACAGCAGTTCGGCCACGGCCCCCGGTTCGCCGCCGACGCGAATCGGGCCGAGGCGGCGCTCGAGGAGCGCCCCGGCGTCGGCGTCGGGCAGGACACCCAGTTTCAGCCGGAACGCACCGTGCGCGCTGGCCAGGCCGGTCAACTCGTGGCGACTGGTGACCAACACCGTGCACGACGGGTCGCCGGGCAGCAGCGGGACGGCCTGGGCCGTATCGCGTGCGTTGTCCAGGACGATCAGCATCCGCTTGCCGGCCACCAGGCTCCGATACAGCGCGACCTGGGCATCCGCATCGATCGGGACGGCCGCGGGACTCACGCCGAGCGCTTCGAGGAACCCGCGCACCACGTCGCCGGGTGCTCTGGGCTCGCCGGACGGGTCGAAACCGCGCAGATTGACGTACAGCTGCCCATCGGGGAACAGGCCCACGTTGCGATGCGCCCAGTGCAGGGCGAGCAAGGTCTTGCCGATCCCGCCGGTGCCTTGGATCGCCATGATGGCCACGGCGCCGAGTTCACCGGACGCCGGCAGCATCGCGTCGAGGGTATGCAGTTCGTCGTCCCTGCCCGCGAACAAGCACGGTGCGGGCGGCAGCTGACGCGGAATCACATAAGGCGCCGACCTCGGCGCCACGGCTGCGCCGAGGTCGAGCGAGGAATCGGCGCTGAGGATCCGTTGATACAGCTGCTGTAGTTCCAAGCCGGGGTCGGTGCCCAGTTCGTCGGCGAGTTGTCGCCGGATCAGCTGAAATTGCGTCAGTGCGTCGGTCTGCCTGCCGGTCCGGTGGAGCGCGAGCATGTACTGCGCGCGGAGGCGCTCGTCCAGCGGGTGCTCGGATACGTGGTCGGACAGCTGCGGGACGAGGATCGCGTGATCGCCACCGCGCAACCGGATGTCGTTCAGGTCGAGCCAGGCCGCGTGCCGTTGCTGCACCAGCGTGGTGCGGATCGTGTCGAGCCAGAGAGCGTCGAGATCGGCGAAGGACTCGCCGCGCCAGAGCCCGAGCGCCTGCTCCAGCAGCTTGGCGGCCGACACGTCGTTCTGCTCGGTGCGGGCTTGATCGACCAGACTGTGAAACCGGTGCAGATCGACGGCGTCCGTGTCCACGCTGAGCCGATAGCCGTGCGCCTGCCGCGCGATGACCACCTCGTCGCCCGCTGCGGAGATCACCCCACGCAGCAACGACAGATAGGTGCGTAACGCGTTGACGGGATGCGAGGGGCGTCGCCGCCCTGCCCAGACGCGATCGACCAAGTCATCCACCGAGACGGTGTGATTGGCTTCAATCAACAACGCCACCAGCACGCACCGCTGCTGGGCATGACCGAGGTCGATCAGCCGGCCGTCGACGTATGCCTCGACCTCGCCGAGCAGTCGGAATTCCACCGACATTGCGACTCCCCCCGGGTCTGCGACGCCTGGGACTGCGGGCCCTTCTCCGTCCGGTCGACAGTGTGTATCAGACTAGATAGACACTAAAGCATCGATGCCGACCGCGGACAAGCGCGGACAATGCGTGCGATTCCGTGCCGGCGCGGGCGCCGGTGAATCGCGCCGATCGGACGGAGAGTGAATCCGAGGCCTGCGTGTATGAGATTAAGCGTCGTAGAAAGCTGAATAGGACTTCCCATGGTCAACGGACTTCGCGCTCGACCGGTTCACGCCGGTCGGGCCGGCCGGGTCGGGCCGGCGCGGCCGTAGCCAGGGGATTGATTTCCCGTTGATTTCCTTTTGACCTGCCTTGGCCCAGAGGCATCGAGGTCATCCGGGCAGCCTCATACCGTTCGTCACAGTCCCCTGATCCTGTGAAGTCCCTTTCCGGGAGGTTGCCTTGCCCCGCCGCTCAAAAGCCACCGTCGTGGCCACATCCGTCGCCCTGCTGTGCGCCACTCCCAACGCCGTGGCGGCCGGCCCGGTGCCGTGCCCGCCGCCCTCGTTGTCGCAGCCTCCGGTCATCGCGGGCATCGACCTGAGCCGGGCCACCATCCCCGAGTTGCAGCGGGCGATGAACTCCGGGCGGCTCACCTCGGTCGAGCTGACCAGGTTCTACTTGAAGCGCATCCGAGCCTTCAATCCGGTGTTGCACGCGCTGATCTCGATGACCTCGGACGCGCTGAGCCAGGCCGCGGCCAGCGACGCGCGCCGCCGCCACCACGCCACCCTCGGCCCGATGGACGGCATCCCGATCCTGGTCAAGGACAACATCGACACCACGGACGCCCCGACCACCGCCGGTTCGCTGGCGCTGGCCGACGCCCCACCGGCCCGGCCCGCCGGGGTGGTCGACCGGCTGCGGGCCGCCGGCGCGGTCATCATGGGCAAGACCAACATGTCCGAGTGGGCCGGCTACCGCTCCCTCAACGGCTCGGCCGGCTGGAGCGCCGAGGGCGGACAGACTCATAACCCTTACGTGCTCGACCACAGCCCGTGCGGTTCGTCGAGCGGCTCCGCGGTCGCGGTGTCCGCGACCCTGGCGACCGTCGCCGTCGCCACCGAGACGGACGGCTCGGTCGTCTGCCCCTCCGGGACGAACGGCATCGTCGGCATCAAACCCAGCCTCGGCCTCGTCAGCCGCGGCGGGATCGTACCGATCACGCGGGAACAGGACACTGCGGGCCCGATGGCGCGCAACGTCACCGACGCCGCGATCCTGCTGGCCGCGATGGACGGTCCCGACCCCCGCGACCCGATCACCGACACCCCCGCCGCCGAGGACCACGCGCTGAGCGATTACACCCGGTTCCTGAAGCCGGGCGCGTTGACGGGCAAGCGGATCGGCGTCTGGCGGGACCAGTTCAACATCGGCGAGAACGCGGACACCGACGCCGTGTTCAACCAGGCGGTGGACGAACTGCGCCGGCTCGGGGCGACTCCGGTGGACGTCGCGATCCCGTACATGGACGACGTCAACAACAACGAGTTTCCGGCGATCCACTACGAGTTCAAGCACGATCTCAACGCCTACCTCGCCGAGACTCCGGGCAACCACCCCGCCGACCTCACCGGGCTGATCCAGTTCAACCTGGACCACGCGTCCACGGAGATGCCGTTCTTCGCACAGGAGATCTGGCTGTCGTCCGACGCCTCGGACGGCGACCTCAACGACCCGGTCCACATCCAGATGCGCACCGACGCCACCAGTGCGGCGCAGCGCGGCATCAATGAGACACTGAGCAAGTACCACCTGGACGCGATCGTGGCGCCCACCAACAACGCCGCCGACCCGATCCCGCTCGGCACCGGCCAGGGCGACAACGGGTTCCTGCTCGGGACCTCCACCCCCGCCGCGGTGTCCGGCTACACCGACATGACCGTCCCGATGGGCTTCGTCGGGCCGTTGCCGGTGGGCCTGTCCATCATGGCCGGGCAGTACAGCGAGCCGACCGTGATATCCCTCGCCTACGCATTCGAGCAGAGCACGCACGCACGCCGTTCGCCGACCTTCCTGCCGACGTCGACTCCCTGAGACTCCTGATACGGCGATGTGCCGGCGGCCCGAGGGGCGCCGGCACATTGTTGTGGAGCAGGGTTTTGAGGAGAGTGCAGGGGATCAGGGCTCTACGCCGGTGCTCCGCCATCGGGCGATCGCGGAGAGCGCGGGGGCGGTGGCCACCGTCGAGACCAGAGTCATGATCACCAGCATCGCGAACACGGTCGGGCTGATCACCTTCAGTTGCAGCCCGACGTTGAGCACCACGAGTTCGGTGAGCCCGCGGCAGTTCATCATGGCGCCGAGCGAGAGCGAATCGCGCGGACCCAGCCCGGTCAGCCGCGCCGCGGCGGCGGTGGAGCCCGTCTTGACCAGGACCGCCACCGCGGTGATCAGCGCGCACCAGGCCCAGAGCCGGCCGTTCGTGCCGAGCAGGCCGAACCTGGTGTGCAGGCCGGTGTACACGAAGAACAGCGGAAGCAGCAGTGCCACCGTGACGCTCTGCATACTCTCGGCGGCCTTGCGGATCCGCGGTGCGGTACGCGGCATGACCGCGCCGAAGAGGAACGCACCGAAGATCGGGTGGACGCCGATGTCGTTCGTGGCCAGCGCCGAGAGCATGATCCCGCCCAGCATGATCGGGAGCACCGCCGCCCCGCGCACGGCGCCGAGCCACCTGGCCAGCAGCGGTCGCACGACCCACACCATCGCCGCGGCGAAGAGCGCGGCGAGCGCGATCGTCGCGACGACCCGGCCGGCCGAGCCGCCGCGGCTTATCGCGACCACCGCGCCGAGCAGGCACCAGGCCGCCACGTCGCCGACCGCCGCGCAGGTCAGCGCGAGCGCGCCCAGCGGCGTCTCGGCGAGGTGGCGATCCGTCAGGATCCTGGCCAGCACCGGGAACGCGGTCACGCTCATCGATACCGCGATGAAAAGGGCGAAACCCGGGAATCCGACCCGGGCGCCGAAGGCCGGGTACAGCCACACGGCGAGCACGATCCCGGCGAGCACCGGTAGCGCGATGCCCACCTGGCTCACCGCCAGCACCGTGCGGCCGCGTCGGCGTGCCGCGGTCAGGTCGAGCTCCGCGCCGACCAGGAACATGAAGAAGATCAAGCCGATCTGGGCCAGGGTGTTGATGATGGATGCCACACCGTCCGGCAGCAGCCAGTGGAACGCGCCCGGCCAGATCGAGCCGAGCAGCGAGGGCCCCAGCAGCACGCCGGCGACGATCTCTCCGATCACCGCGGGCTGTCCGAGCCGCCGGGACAGGACTGCGAGCAGATAGCACGCGGCAAGGATGACCGGCAGCGCTATCAGCAGTCGAGGATAAGGGTCGGCGGAGACGGCCGAGGCGGCGGCCGGTGACGCAGCCGCCGCCCCTGGATTACGCGCCGCGCCGAACGCGAGCGCGGCGAGGATCAACCCGACCGGAACCGCGATCAGCGCGGCTCCGATCAGGATCCCGCGCCCCGCGCCCGGCCGGCCCGCCGTCTGCACGGTGGTCACGGCGGTCCTCCCTCAGCCCGCGCGCAGTTCCAGCGTGCAGCACTTCACGCTGCCACCGGCCTTGAGCAGTTCCGACATGTCAGCGCCAATCGGCTCGAAGCCGCGGTCGCGCAGCTGATCGATCATCCCGGTGGCGGCTTGCGGCAGGATGACGTGCCGTCCGTCGGACACCGCATTGAGGCCGAACGCCGCGGCGTCCGCGTCGCCGACCTTGATCGCGTCCGGGTAGAGCTCCTCCAGAACTGCGCGGCTCGCGGGGGAGAAGGCCTTCGGCCAGTACGCGATCGTCTCGTCGTCCAGCGGTGTGAGCGCGGTGTCCAGATGGTAGAACCGCGGGTCGACAAGCGTCAGGCTGACCACGGACCTGCCGAAGAACTCCTCGGCCTCGGCATGCGCGCGGGCGGCGGTGCGGAAACCCGTTCCGGCCAGCACCCGCGGCCCGCAGACCAGGTAATCGCCTTCGCCCTCGTTGACGAACCGCGCCTGGCGGACCTCGGACCAGCCACGCGACCGGAACCAGTCCAGGTACGCGGCGGATTCCGCGTCGCGCTGCTCGTGCCGGAAGCGGGCGACCAGGACCTTGCCGTCCACCACGGTCGCGCCGTTGGCCGAGAACACCATGTCGGGCAGGCCCTCGCGCGGGTCGAGCAGGTCCACCCGGTGCCCGAGTTCGAGGTAGCGGTCGCGCAGCCCTTCCCATTGGGTGACCGCGAGTTCGGTGTCCGTCGGCTTTGCGGGATCCATCCAGGGGTTGATCGAGTAGGTGACGTCGAAGTAAGTCGGCCGGACCATCAGGTAGTGCCGCTCGGTCGCGGTGCGCGTCACGCTTGTCCTCCTATGGAATTCGGGCGTGGTCGGGTCGCCGGTCCGCCTGGTCGCGGACCGGCTCGCTGTGGTTTCGATCGAAGAGGGCTGTCGTGCGGTTCCGAGGCAGGCCCTAGCGCACCTTCACGCGGACCTGGTCGGCCAGTTCGGCCGCGGTGCGCAGGGCGTCTTCGAACGAGCTTCCGGTGACGCCGAATCCGCCGAGGATGTCGTTGCCGTGCGGCGGACGCAGGATCAGGTCGCCGGCCTGGGCGGTGATCTTGAGGTGGAGCAGCCGCGCGTCGTCGGCCATGCCCTCGGGCAGCTCGATGGACTCGATAATGCCGCCCTCGCTGATCAGGCAGAGCGCCACGGTGTGTACGTCGGTGGGCCGATAGTGGCGCACATCCGGGCGCACCCCGCAGGCGACGTCCATCAGTGCCCTGATCGGGTCGTAACCGGCGGACCTGCGGGCCATGTGGTCAAGGCCGCCACCGCCGGGGCGCACGGCTATCTCCAGCAGGTACGGCGCGCCCTGGTGGAAGCGCACCTCGGCGTGCACCACACTGCGGACCAGGCCCTGTGCCCGCACGCCCGCGGTCACCACGGCGTGGACGGCGGCGATCTGCTCGGCGGTCAGCGAGGTCGGCGCGTGGTGCATGTCGTCGTCGAAGGTGTCGCCCTCGGCGGTGATCCGGTCGACGATCGAGCCCAGGTACACCTCGTCGTCCCACACCAGCGCCTCGATCAGGTGCTCGTGGCCGTCTAGGAAGGACTCGACCAGCAGGCCGTGCGGGCCGAGGTCCACGCCGTCGGCCTCCATGGTGTAGGCGTCCATCTGCTCGATGCCGGTGCGCGCCTGGGCGTAGCGCTCGCACAGCTGGTCGGGGCCGTCCGCCTTGAACACGAACAAGCTGGCGGCGCCGAGGGTCGGCTTGAGGATCACCGGGTAGCCGAACTCCTCGGCCGCGTCCAAGGCGGCGTCGAGGTCCTCGACGAACCGGAAGCGCGGGCTCGGCGCCCCGCCGCGCTCGTAGGCCTGACGCATGATCAGCTTGTTGCGGCTGGCCACGGCCGCCTCGACGCCGACGCCCGGCAGGCCCAGCGCGGCGGCCACCGCGGCGGTCGCGATCACGGAGGACTCGGCAAAGGTCAGCACCCCGTCGAATCCCACCTCGGCGTGCCAGTCCCTCGCCCGCCGGATCAGCTCGTCCACGTGGCCGACACCGGCCAGCCGATAGTGGTCCGCCGGCCAGAAGTCCGCCGTGCCGGTCCCGTTCAACACGTACAGGTCCGCACCGAGGTCGGCGACCTGCCGATACCTGGAGCGGTAGTAGTTCCCGAACTGGTTGGCTTCCACGGCGAGCAGTTTCATGACGCTCCTCGAGTCACGGGCAGGGCAGGGCGGATCGCGGGCAGGGTGAACAAGGGTGTCGAGCCACGCAATGAAGTGAGTCAGGGCCGCGGCGCCGGTCACTGCGGATGGCGCGCAAGCCCTTCGTCGAGCGCCGCCAGGCCCGTCGCGATCGGCTCGGCGCCACGGAGGCGGTCGGCCAAGGACCGGGCGATCAGCGGAGCGAACTTGAACGACGAGCCGCCGCAGGCCGAGTAGGAGACGACACGCTCGCCGAGCATCGTGACCATCGCGCCGTCGGTGGACGCCCGGGCGAGGTAGTAGCCGTCCCGGGCGTCCACCAGCCAGCCGGCGTTGAATCCCGGGATCACCTCGGCGAACATGGCGACCAGGTGCTCGCGCCAGCAGGCCGGCGTCGCGGTGTCCTCGACCCGCTGCACCGCCCGGCACGCGCTCGCCGCGCTGAGCTTCAGCGGCGTGCCGGCCACCGGCGGAACCAGCCAGGCGCAGCCGTCCGTGCCGATCGACAGCATCGCCGGTGTCCGCGACCATGCCCTGCTTTCCGGAGCGGGCACGTCGCAGTAGAGCATGCTCTGCCGGTACAGGACGAGCTCGCCGGCCAGCTCGGGGCCCAGCAGCTCACGCGACCAGGGACCGCCGGCCAGCAGCAGTGCGTCCCCGGTCACCGCCGTGCCGTCGGCGAGCCGGACGCAGGTGTCGTCGACGAAGACCACCTTCGAGTACTGCCGCAGTTCGACGCCGGGACGCCGCCGCAGCCAGGCCGCGCAAGCGATCAGCACTCTGTCGGCGAGCAGGACGCCGGCCAGGGGCTCGAGGACGGCGCTCTCGCCGATCGGGAACTCCACGTGCGGATAGCGCGACGTGAGCTCGTCCGGGTCCAGCACGTGCGGGTGCCATCCCGTGGCCGACAGCATGGCCAGCGCCCGTGGCACGTCTTCGGGCGGCATCACGGTCAGCATGCCGACCTGCTCGTAGAACCGCGTGGCGAGCTGCTTCTGCAGGGCGATCCACCGATGGTGCGAACGCACGGCCGGGCCGACCTCTGCGGGGTTCTTCATGTGCAGTGCGCGCATGCTGCGATGCCGGTCGTAGGACGTGGCCTCGGGGCACGGGATCTGACCCTGGTCCAGCACGACCACCTGGTGCCCCGCCGACACGCACTCGACGGCCGTCAGCAGTCCCATGATGCCGCTGCCGACTATCACGATCCGCAAGACACACCTCCGGTGCGTGGAAGGTTCGACTGGCTCGTCACTTAGAGGGTGCGCAGGTAGGAGTGCCGGGGTCGCGGGCCTGGCCTTCGCCTGGCTGCGTTGTCGTCGGTCGTCGGCCGCTGTGCCAGCTTTGCGGCTGACGCCGCGGGGCGGGCCGCCTTCCTCCTGCGCCTTGCCCCACGCGGCGTCAGCCGCATGTCGGGCAGAGCCGGCCCTAGGCCCGCGCCCTGATCCGGCACCCTGCCTGCGCACCCTCTTAGTCAATCCGCGCGCGCGGTTGACCGGAAGAATCACAGGGACCGAACAATCAATGCCGGGACGCGGTGCGCCGGTGTGCGTTCGCCGGCACCCGCAATGCGTTGACACCGGTCCTCGGCAGGGTGGCGGCTGCGGGCGCCAGCCCGGCGGCGAACGCGCCGACCAGGGCCGACACGCAGTAGCGGTCGGCGACGTCGGTCCGGGTCAGCAGGCCGAGGTCGACCAGCGTCTCCAGCAGTCCGTCCGCCGCGACGATGGAGACGCCCATGGCCGCGGCGAGTTCGGCGGCCGTGGTCCAACCCGCGCCCACGAGCCCGAGATGGCGCAGCGCCTGCCGGCCCGCCGGGAGCAGTTGCCGGCAGGCGGAGGTCAGCCGGTCCCGCATGCTCACGTCCCCGACGCTGAGGTAGTCCACCCGCTGGTCGTGGTTCGCGAGCAGGCCGGCCACGAACTCGATGGTCCACTCCGGCCGCGCGGCGATCTTCCGGCCGATGATGTTGACCGCGAGCGGGAGGTCTCCGCACAGCTCCGCGAGCGCGTCGGCGGCTGCGTACTCCTCCTGGACGCGTTCGGGACCGGCCAGCCGGCCGAGCAGGGCCAGCGACTCCTGACGGGCGAACGCCTCCAGGTCGATCCGGTACGCCCCGTCCAGGCCGAGCAGCCTCGCCCGGCTGGTCACCACGACCTGGCTGTTCGCGGTGCGTCCCACCAGCGTCCGGACCCAGCGCTCGTTGCGGGGGTTCTCCAGCAGCACGAACAGCCTGCGTTCGGCGAGCAGCGAGCGGTACAGCCCGATGCGGTGTGTCTCCTCCGGCGGCAGGAGGGAGGCCGGCACTCCCATCGCCCGCAGGAATCCCCGCACGACGCTGTCCGCCGGGCTGCTGCCCGGCCGCTGGTCCTGGACCGGGTACGTGCTCAGGTCCGCGTACAGCTGACCGTCCGGGAACTGCGCGGCGACCTGGTCTGCCAGGCGCAGGGCGAACGCGCTCTTGCCGACGCCGATCGGCCCGCAGATCACGATCGGGGACCGCACCGGGCCAGGCTGTCCGATGACATGCGCCGCCCCGGCGAGCGTGGGCTTGCGTCCGACGAAGACGCCCGCCCCCATGGGCAGCTGCGCCGGGCGGGCGAGGGAGGAAGCGGCCTGTTCGAAGGGCCGCGGGAGTTCTCCGCGGGGATCCGCGGCCTCCACGGTCTGGGCGACCTCCCGCCACCGCTGCTCCCAGGCGTCGCGGTCCCCATGGCACGCGGTCACGAAGCCCAGCGTCACGGGAAGGGTGGGCAGCCGGTAGCCACTGGCCGCGCTGGACAGGACCGAGGGCGCGAACAGAGCCGTCCGCGCCAGCTCGCGATAACTGGGATTCCCGGCCTGTTTACGCAGGGCACGCAGATCATATGCGAAGGCTGCTATCGGTCCGCCCGACCCGTCCAGCGGCCTTTCGGGCCTACCCATGCGCTCCCCCTCGGCTTGGCACGACACGGCGCGGCGCTACGTTGCGGCGCACTGAGCAGTGCCGACTGGGACGTCGTCGAGGAGCCCTCTCCTCGCTGGCCGGACAGTCGTCTCCTCCCGCACACCTGCCTCGCGGACAGTGGGGGAACACGGGCATCGCTGAGTGAACGAACGAACACACGTCCGGGTTCAAGATTCTGCCCATCCGCGGCTTGCCGTCGATCTCAGTGCACTCTGCGATCATCGTGGACACCCCGATACCGGATGTGCCACAGGCTGCGCCGCAGGTACGTCCGCTGCAACCAGCGGTCGTTGCCGTCGTGTTCCGCATCGAACCGCGAACGGGCGTGCAGGCCTTTGCGATTGTTGATCAGCAGGGCGGTGCCCGGCTCCAGCAGGACCCGGTGGGACACCGCGAGGCAGGCGCGCTGGAGTTCGTCCAGCGCCTCCTGCGCCTCCGGGTCCAGCGCGCGCACGCCGTTCGCCGACACGGCGACCTCAGGGCAGTGCGACGGGCCCGAGATGACGGCCACCGGATCGGACAGTACCTCGGCTCCTGCGGCGACGTCGCGGACGTAGCTGCCCGGGGCGTTGAGCCGGAACCGCGGCTCGCGAAGGACTTCGAGCACCCGCGCGGCCAGCTTTCCGGAGACGTCCCGGGCGTCCGCATAGTAGGTGACGGCCTCCCGCGCGGCGTCCTGGCGCAGACAGTTCAGCACCAGGAAGTCCGGGTTCGAGGCGTCGTATCGGCCGGTCGCGTCGTACACGATGTCGTTGTGGAAGTTGAGGAACACCTGCGAGCTCTGATTGGTCTGGCTCGCGGCGCCGGCGGACACCGGCACGACGTCGTGCACCAGCCGGCCGGACTTCTCAGTGGTGAAGCCCACCGGCTCGCCCAGCAACTGGCTCAGCCCCAGCAGCACCGACTCCGCGACGAAGGTCTTCTTGTCCGGGCTGGGTGCGCCGTCGGTCGGCGTCGCGGGCAGGTCGGGATCCACGGGCAGGTTGCGCACCAGCGCCACGCCCGGGGTGTCGACGTGCCGGCCGAAGTCGAGGATCCGCTGTAGCTGCTCGACCGGCAGCCGTGCGAACGCCACGTGCAGCAGTGTCAGGGACCTGTCGATGTCGTCGGAGGGGTTCGTGAACGGGTCCAGCGCCTGCGCGATCGCGTCGCGCGCCTCGTCGGTGAGGACGATCTCCTGGAACGTCGCGGCGCCCATCATGCGCTCCGGGGGGTCACGAAGGTGTCGTTGATGACATAGCCGTCCAGCCCGTGCTTCTCGCCGTAGGCGATCAGGTCGCTGGTCCGGTTCAGGAAGCCGCGGCCGTTGTTGTTCAGCGAGGTGTTGCACAGCACGCTGAATCCGGTCAGCTCCCGGAACGCCACCAGCAGCTCGGCGATGCGCTCGTTGCGTTCATGCGTCACGGTCTGGGCGCGCGCGGTGCCGTCCACGTGCGTGACCGCCTTGAGGCGGTCTGAGGTGACGTGATTGAAGTAGAGCATGTAAGGGTCCTGCACTGAGCCGGTGAACCACTTCGGCGCGTCGGACTCCAGCGCGATCGGGGCGATCGGGCGGTAGTTCTCCCGCCGCTTGATCTTGTTGAGCCGGGTGGTGGTCTCGGCGGTGAACGGGGCGGCCAGGATGGAGCGGTTGCCCAGGGCGCGCGGACCCATCTCGTACCGGCCGCGGGCCCACCCGATGACGTTGCCCTGCTCGATGTACCTGGCGACCTCGGCGACGTCCAGGGGGCGGACCTGGTACTCGTCAGGGTCCGGCGCGACGTCCTCCACGAAGTGCTCGCCGGCGTAGACGTCCCACTCGATCCCGGCGCGCCCGGTGTAGAACCACTGGGCGTCGATCGCCGTGCCGAGCGCCGAACCGCTGTCGTTGGGGCAGGGCGGCACGAAGACCGAGTCGAACAGGCCGCTCTCGCGCCACAGCCGGTTCCAGTCGCAGTTCAGGCCGCAGCCTCCGGAGATCAGCAGCGGCAAACCCTCGCGCAGGTTCTTCTCGGCGTACTCGTAGAAGAGCCCGAAGACCGCCTCGGAGTGGCGGGCCGCGGCGTTGCGGTAGGCCTGCGACTGCACCCCGGCGTTGTAGAGGTGTGACCAGGACATCTCCGCCTTGTCCAGGCCGAGGATCGGCGACTCGTGTTTGAGGATGAAGTCGATGGTCTCCCGCTCGGCCTCGGTCACCGGGCCGGGCTCGGCGAAACCGGCCGACGCCATCTGCTTGCCCGCGTCGTTGAAGCGGAAATGACCGGTACCCATCGGGAACGCCGGGTCGGCCAAGGCGAACAGATACGCGTACTTGGCGCCGGGGTCGGCCAGGACGTGCTGGAGGTGGGTGACGTGGCCGCGCTCGTCGACGCGGTAGAAGTCGCCGATGGTGCCTTCCCACACCAGTGCGTAGTGCGCGCGGCCGTCGCCGTTCTCGGTCATCCCGAGCGAGCTGTAGATGTGCGAGCGCTCGTGAGTGGAGGAGAAGTATCTGACGTCCTTGCCGAAGAACTTCCCGGACTCGTTCCAGACCGATCTGTCGCCGACGCCGAAGTACCCGGTGCGCGACGGGGGCTCGACGGCGTGCTCGCCCTTGATCCACCCGCCCAGCGCGACGACGTCCGGAGCCCGGTTCAGCATTCCGGCGGCGCGTGCCACCAGCTCGCCGGTCACCCGCTCGTAGCGCGGATAGTTGTCCTTCTCGGCCTCCAGCGCGAACAGCAGCGTTCCGTCCTCGATCGCCGCGATTCCGCCGTCATGCCCTTCTTTGATCGATAGAATCAGCATCTTGTCACCACGTCCCACAGCTCGGGGTCGGATCGTTGATCGCTCGACTCGCTCCGGGCCGCGTTCGAAGAGCATCGTCGTGGCCTTATCCGACGTTCCCCTTCAACGGCGGCCCGGCGCCAGTAGATCCCGCGCGCCCCGTTGACCGGAAGGATCACAGAGTCCGAACAATCAAAATTGGCCGGCGCCTGCGGATGGGTGTCACCGGCCGCTGATAACGTCCCGCGGTGTGTTTCTGCCCTGTGGTCGGCCGCCCGGTCGTTTCGCCGGCAAAGCTCCTCGACGAATACCTCTACGTCACCATCACCATGCCCGGACAGGGCATCCGGCCTCGAGAAGAGTGAGCCATGGTCACTGCCGACGATGTACGCGAGATCGCCCTGTCGCTGCCCCGCGCCTACGAGGCGTTGGTGCGGGACCGGGTGAAGTTCCGGGTGGGGCGGATCGTCTTCCTCTCCCTCTCCCCGGACGAGGAGGTGCTGGGCTTCGGCTATCCCCGCGAGGAGCGCGAGGCGCTGGTCGCCTGCGAGCCGGAGAAGTTCCTCATGCCGCTGCCCTCCGACATGCGTTACAACTGGGTCCGGGTCCGCCTGGCGATGATCGAGCGCGACGAGCTGTGGAGCCTCATCGTCAACTCCTGGCGCGGGACCGTGCCGAAGAAGGTGCGGGAGGAATTCCTCGCCGCGAACGAAGGTCCCGCCCCCCGCCCGTAGCGCGATCCGCGGAGATATCGCAGGTCCCTGCCCCGCCGGTGACCGGCAGGCCGCGCGCCGTTGATTGTTCTGCGCGCCGCGAGTGTTCCGGTCAACCCGGGATCGGGTTGTAGTGGCCGTCGAGGAGGCCGGAAAGCCGCCTCGGCAGTCCGAACCAGCAACCCGAGCCCGGGAGGGGATTTCTCGATGAGTGCCGCGGAAGCTGAAGGCGTGGTGCTGCTGATCGGGTGCGGCTGGCGCCCGTACCGCGAGTACCTGCTCGCGTCGGCCGCGTCCCGGCACCCGCTCTGGCTCTTCGCCGCGACGGAACCCACCTGGCAGCGCGACCACGTGCGCGGCAGCACCGTCCTCGCGGACTTCGGTCCCGACACGATGCTGGCGGCCGCGCGCAGACTGGCGCAGACGGCGCCGATCCTGGGCGTGCTCTCCTGGGACGAGGCGCTGATCGTGCAGACCGCGCGCCTGGCGCACCGGCTCGGCCTTCCCGGTGCGGGCGTCGCAGGCATCGAAGGCTGCCGTGACAAACCCCTGACCCGCCGGCTCCTCACGGCAGCGGGCCTGCCCCAGCCGCGGTTCGCATACGTCCGGGACGAGGCGGACGCCGTCGCGGCGGCCGAGCGCTTCGGCTACCCGGTCGTGATCAAGCCGCGCGCCGGCGGCGCGAGCATCGGCGTCATGCTCGCCGCGGACACGACGGCCGCGCGCGAGGCGTTCCGCGTCGCCGCGGAAGCCAGCCTGCACGGGTCGCCCGCGTACGCGGGCGGCGCCTTGGTGGAGGAGTACCTGGCCGGCCCGGAGATCAGCATCGACGCAGCCGTCGCGGACGGCGACTACCAGCCGCTGTTCCTCGCTCGCAAGACGGTGGGCATGGCGCCGTTCTTCGAAGAGCTCGGACACGTCGTGGATGCCGGCGATCCGCTGCTGGCCGACCCCGAGCTGATAGCCACGCTCGCCGTCGCGCACCGCGCGATCGGCTTCCGGTACGGCGTCACGCACACCGAGGTCAAGCTGACTACCCGCGGGCCGGTGATCGTCGAGATCAACGGGCGCCTCGGCGGCGACCTGATCCCGCTGCTCGGCCGGTACGCGACGGGGATCGAACCCGGCGCGGTCGCCGTCGAGCTGGCGCTTGGCCGGCGTCCCCAAATCGAGCGCGGCTCCGGCGGCCGCTGCGTCGGCATCCGGTTCGGCTATCCGCCCTCGGCCTGCGTCGTAGACCGGGTATCAGTGCCCGAACCTGCGGCGGACAAGGGCGTCCTGGCCGCCGCCGCGCTGGCCGAGCCGGGCGAATTCCTCGCGCTGCCGCCGACGCTGTACGCCTCGAGGCACGCGTACGTGATCTGTTCCGGCGCCGATCCGGCCGAATGCGCAGTGCTGCTGGACAAGGCGCTCGCCGAGGTCCAGCTGACGGCGCGTCCCAAGATCCCGGCGGCGACGGCCGGCTCAGCGCCGAGCGCACGCCCCCGGCCGATCGCCGAGCACCCCCAACCTGACGGAGCACACCTCTATGACCACACGTGATGTCGAGCTGTTGGCAATCGGAGCCGGACCGTCGAACCTGGCGCTCGCGGTCGCCCTTGAGGAGCTGGCGCCCGGCCTGGCGCGCGATTCGCTGCTCCTCGAGCGGGACGAGGAGGTCTCCTGGCAGCGCGGGATGCTGCTGCCCGAGGCCCGCTCGCAGGTCTCCTTCCTGAAGGACCTGGTGACCCTGCGCAACCCGCGCAGCCGCTTCTCCTTCCTCAGCTACCTGCACGACACCGGCCGTCTCGACCATTTCGTGAACATGGGCAGCTTCGTGCCTTACCGGGTCGAGCTGGCCGACTATCTGAAGTGGACGGCCCGGTCGCTGTCCCTGGTGGAGGTCAAGCTCGGACTGGAGTGCGTGGGCCTTGACCCGGTCTGGACCGACGGCGCACTCACCGGCTGGCAGGCGCGCACGGCCGACGGCGACACGATCCGCAGCCGTTATCTCGTGGTCGGAGTCGGCCGGGACGCCCGGATCCCTGAGGCGCTGCGCGGCATCTCGCCGGAGCGGCTCATCCACAGCACCGAGTACCTGCCGCGGGTGGCCAAGCTGGACAGGGACCTGCCGTACCGGGTCGCCGTCGTCGGTGCGGGACAGAGCGCCGCGGAGCTGTTCCTGGCGGTGCAATCGGATCTGCCGGAGTGCCGGCCCGCCCTGGTGATGCGCTCGATCGGCATGAACATGTACGAGTCGAGCAAGTTCAACAACGAGCTGTTCTTCGGCTCCTTCGTGGACAAGTTCTTCGAGGCGCGGCACGAGGCCCGCCGCCAGATGCTCGCCATGATGCGGCACACCAACTACGCGGGCCTGGCCCCCGACACGATGGAGACCCTTTACAACCAGTTCTACCTGGACCGGTTCTCCGGGCGCTCCCGGCTGGCGATGCACCCCATGCACGACATCGCGGCCGCGCGGCAGGAGGGCGACGAGGTAGTCCTGTCGCTGACCGACTGGCGCACCGGCACGACACGGGAGCTGCGCTGCGACCTCGTGCTGCTCGGCACCGGCTTCTCCCCGCAGATGCCGAAGATGATCCGCAGGCTGGCCGAGCAGACCGGCGTATCAGAGGTCGACGTCGCACGCGACTACCGGATGGCCGTGCCGGAACCGAGTACCGCGGCCTGCTACCTGCAAGGGGTCAACGAGGCGACGCACGGCATCGCCGACTCCCTGCTCAGCGTCCTGGCCTCGCGGGCCGGCGACATCGTCCAGAGCATCCTCACCCACCGCGCCGCCCACGCGGACGCATCGAAGGCGGCGCAGATCCCGGTCACGCAGATCCCCACCGCCGTCGCGTCCGCGGGCTGAGCCGAGCAGAGAAAGGAAGGGTCGCGATGGAACTGCGATCGCTGAGACGCGAGGAGATGCCGTTCGAGAACGGCGCGTTCGGAGAGCGGCTCATGCCGTGGAAGGCGATGAACGCGCCGTTCGAGGGCGCCTGGGTGGTGGTCCCGGCGGGCGGGGCGACCGGGGTGCACTCCCATCACGAGTACGAACTCTTCATCGCCATGGCCGGCGAGGGCGTCGTGGAGACCGACGGCGAGCAGCGCCCCTTCCGGGCCGGCGACATCGAGTTCCACGCCCCGCACCGCGAGCACCGGGTGATCAACACCGGCGCGCAGGACTTCGAGTTCTACGCCGTGTGGTGGGACACCGACATGTCGGCGGTCTTCCTCGACCGCCACGAGGGAGAGGTTCGGAGCAGCCGTGCCGACTAAGGACACAGACACTCGCACGTCCCTGGTGATCTGCGGGCCGCCCACCGCCAACGGCGACCTGCACGTCGGGCACGTCGCAGGGCCCTACGTCGGAGCGGACGTGCACGTGCGCTATCTGCGCGCGGTCGGCCGCGAGGCCGTGTTCGCCTCCTGTACGGACGACTACCAGACGTACACCGTCACAACCGCGGCCCGGCTCGGCACGACGCCGCCGGAGCTGGTCGCGAGGTCCGCGGCGCTCATCAAGAGCACCTTCGACGGGATGGGCATCGACCTCGACGGCTTCTCGCCGACCGACGAGGGATACAAGGCGACGGTTTACGACTACGTGAACCGCCTTCACGCCAAGGGGAAGTTCCGCCTGCGCACGGTGCGCCTGCCCTTCGGCGAGCGCAGCCGAGGCTTCCTCGTCGAAGGTTTCATCGGCGGCGACTGCCCGACCTGCCTGGCCGACAGCCGCGGCGGCTTCTGCGAGGGTTGCGGCCACCCGATCGACTTCGACGGACTGATCGAGCCCTACTCGATCCTCGATCCCGGCGAGCAGATCAGCTTCCGCGAGGTCGAGATCCTGGTCTTCCCGGTGGAGGAGTACCGCGAGCAGCTGCGCGCCTACTACGAGGAGAAGGCGCCCAGCTGGCGGCCGCACCTCGTCACGCTGATGCGGGAACTGCTCGCCCGCCCGCTGCCCGACTACCCGATCACCTACCCGGTCGAGTGGGGCCTGCCCGCGCCGTTTCCGCAGACGCCGGGGCAGACGCTCAACGCCTGGGTCGAGGGCATGCCGGCCTCGATGTACTGCACCGCCTACTCGCAGCGGCAGACCGGCTTCGACCCGCCGTCCAACGACGACGCCTGGCGCGCGGAGCACGGCGCCCGGCCGATCGTCTTCATGGGCTTCGACCCGCTGTATGTCTGGGCCGTGGTGCACGTGGCGGAGCTGATGGCGCATGAGGGCCGGTACGCGCTGACCGACACGTTCCTGGTCAACGAGTTCTATGAGCTGGAGAACGAGAAGTTCTCCACCAGCAAGGGACACGTGGTGTGGGCGCGGGACCTGGTGGCCGAGGTGCCGCGGGACATCGTGCGCTACTACCTGAACCTCTCAGCGCCCGAACACGCCCGCACGAACTTCAGCCGGGCGGCGATGGACCAGATCGTGGGCAGGCGCCTGGTCGAGCCGTGGAACGAGCTGGCCGTCCTGCTCGCCAAGCTGACCACCGAGGCCGACGGCGAGGCCGGATTCCTGCCGGTCTCGCCCGAGACCCCGGTGCGCGCCGCCGCGATGGTGGACCGATTCAGCCTGTGCTACGAGCTGGAGAGCTTCTCGCTGAGCCGGGCCGCGGACCTGGTGGCGCAGTATGTCGAACGATTGCGCGCCCATGCGCAGCGGGCCGGCGAGGAGATGCTCGACCGGGAGCAGTTGCGGCTGCGGCTGGGCGACCTGTTCCTACAGTTGCGCGCGCTCGTCTGCTGCGCCTCCCCGATCCTGATCGACCTGGCCGCCCGTGCCGCGCAGGCCGGCGGCTTCGGCCTGCGCATATCAGCTTCCGAGTTCGCGGTGTCGCAGACCACGGCGTTCCACGTGCCAGGCCTCGCCCTGCGCGTCGTGCCCGAGAATCGCGCCGACGCGCCCTCGACCGCCGCGAGCAAGGTGTGAGGCCGCTGATGCCCCTCGACAATGCTGCCACCGACAGTGCCGTCACCACGGATACGGAGGCCGTCCAGCGATCGCGGCGCGCCGAACGGCTACTCGTTCCGGCGACCTTCATCACCACGGCAGGCGACTCCTTCCAGCTGACCGCAGCCACGGTCCTGGTGTTCCGGGCCGGGCACACCACCCTCTCGGTGGGCTGGCTCTTCATTGCCGTCTCGATTCCGCAGGTCGTCTTCTCGCTGGCCTTCGGCCGCCTGGCCGACAAGATGGACCGCAGGATGCTGTCGGTGGCCGCGGACCTGATCAGTGCGCTGTCCGCGTTCGCCCTCCCGGTCTGGCTATGGCTGCACGGCCCGGCCACGCTCGGGTCATACCTGGCGAACTTCCTGCTCGCGGTGACCGCGGCGCTGTTCATGCCGGCCAGCAACGCGCTGGTCAAGGAGCGGGTCCTGGACTCGCGCCTGGACCGGTTCAACAGCCACTTCGAGATGGCCACCAACGCGGGCATGCTGCTCGCCTCGTCGCTGGCCGGCTTCCTGACCGTCGCGTTCGGCGCGACACCGCTGCTGGTCTTCAACGCGGGCACCTTCATCGCGTCCGCGGTGCTCACCTTCCTGATCGGCCCCAAGCCGACGAGCGCGGCCGTCGGATCAGAGTCCGATGATGCCGATGCGCGGGACGACGACGCGGCGCACGTCCCGCCGGCTGGCCCGCCGGTCAAGCGGCTCGCGATGCTGTACGCCAACTGGAACATCGGCCTGCTGGTCGCCAACACCCTGCTGGCCGCGGTGATCCTGCACACCTTCCACAAGGGGCCCTGGCTGATCGGGGTGTCCGACGCGCTGGCCGGCGTCGGCTTCCTCGTCGGGGCTGCCTGCTACCCGTGGATCAGCAAACGGGTCAAGGGGCTGCGGTTGGCCGTGTCCGGAATGGCCGGGATGCTCGTGCTGTTCTGCCTCCAGCCACTGAACTACATAGTGCTGATGGTGTGCATCCCGATCGCAGGGTTCTTTTTCGCCCAGGGCCGGATCTCCGCGCGCACCCTGCTGATGCGGGCAAGCCCCCAGGAGCGGGTCGGCCGGATCTTCGGCGGCACCAACGCGGCGGGGCTCGCGGCGGGCATCACGGCGAACCTGGCGCTGTCCGCCTACGCGGATCACACCACCGTGCCATACGCGTTCTGGGCGCTGGCGGCCGTGCAGGGCGCGATCCTCCTCGGCGTCTATCTCAGCCTGGTCAAGCCGATGTCCGTGCTGGAGCGGCCGGCCGAAGTTCTCGAACCCACGCCCGTCTGAGCGCCCCCCGAACACTGTCGAAGGCAATCCAGCGCGAAGGAGAGATCATGTTGGAGCGGCTGTCGGCGCGCGATACCGCGCCGTCCGCGGAGAGACCCGTGCAGGGCGGTGTGGTCACGTGGGCGTGCTCGCCGGGGTTTCCGCCTGCGGTCATCTTCCCGTTCACCCCGCCCGAGCGGTTCGGGACGCGCAGCGTCTACGAGTTCCAGGCGCTGATGTACCGCCCGCTCTACTGGTTCGGCAAGGACGGCGGGACGGGCATCGACTTCGACCTGAGCATCGGTCGCGAGCCGGTCTGGGAGGCCGACGGCCGGACGGTCACCGTGCAGATCAAGCCGTGGAAATGGTCCAACGGCGAGACGGTGTGCGCGGACAACGTGATGTTCTGGATGAACATGCTCTCCCGCAAGGGCCCGCGGTACGGGAACTACGTCGCGGGCTTCTTCCCGGACAACTTGATCTCCTACGAGAAGGTCGCGCACGACGCCGTGCGTTTCACCTTCGACAAGCAGTACTCGAAGCACTGGGTGCTGCTCAATCAGCTCACGATGATCATCCCGATGCCCAGGGCCTGGGACCGGACCGCGGATGGACCCGCCGGCGCGTCGGCGGATGCCGAACAGGTCGAGGCAGTGTACGAATACCTGCTGGCCGAGAACGGCGACATGGTCGCCGAGGGTAACGAGGACCGGGTGCGCTGGGCCGACAGCCCGATTTGGAGCGTCGTCAACGGGCCGTGGCGGTTGAAGAGCTACACGCTCGACGGCGTCGTCACCCTCGTCCCGAACGAGCACTACAGCGGACCGAACAAGCCGTATCTCGACGAGTTCCGGCAGATCCCGACGACCTCGGACGACGAGGTGTACGAGCTGCTCAAGGCCGGCCCGCACGGCCCGGACGCGGTGCACGTCGGATTCCTGCCGCCGGAGCTCGGCGTGCAGCCGGACGGTGATCCGACGGTCGGCGGCCCCAACCCGCTGGGCGAGCACTACACGCTGGTCCCCGACATCTCGTTCAACCTGCGGCTGATGGCGCTGAACTTCAACAACCCCACCGTGGCCGGCCGGATGATCCATCAGCCGTACATTCGACAGGCGCTGCAAAGCAGCCTCGACCAGGACTTCGCGGTACGCGAGATCTACCAGGGCTACGGCTGGTCCCAGAGCGGCCCGGTCCCGCTGCTGCCGCGCAACGACCTGGTCTCGCCGCGGCTGGCCGACGGCCGCGGGATCTGGCGCTTCGACCTGGACCGGGCCCGCGAGCTGCTGACCGCGAACGGCTGGGACGTCGAGGTGTTCCCCGCGGTGTGCGTCCGGCCCGGGACCGGACCGGGCGAGGCGGGGGAGGGCATCGCGGCCGGGACGAAACTCAGCTTCCTGCTGCGCTACGCCGAGGGCCGCCCGACCTTCGTCCGGTTCATGGAGCGGTTCGCGGCCGACGCCGCCAAGGCCGGGATCGAGCTGCGGCTGCAGCCGGTCTACGGCTCGGTGCTCGTGGCCGAGGACGGTCCCGGGCCCTCGACGACGGAGCATCCGCGGCTGTGGGAGATCTCCACCTGGAACGGCGGTTGGGTCTACATTCATCCGACCGGCGAGAACCTGTTCAAGAGCGGGGCGGCCAGCAACTACAGCAACTACGCGGACGCGCGCGCCGACGAGCTGATCGAGGAGAGCGTCGCGTCCGACGACCCGGAGGCGATGTACCGCTACCAGGAGTACATCAGCGAGCAGGTGCCGGTCCTCTTCCTGCCGAACTGCCCGTGGCGGCTGCTGGAGTTCGCCTCCGACCTGCGCGGCTTTACGCCGATCAACCCGTACGGACTGATGAATCCCGAAGACTGGCACTTCGTGGAGCAGACGCGGTGACGCGCGGCATCGTGAACATCCACACCGCCATCCCCGCGCCTGCCGCCCCCGCCGTCATCACAGCGGCCGACCGCATCGAGCCCCGATATACCGCACTCGACGTGATCGTCACTGGTCTCTCCTCGGATGCGCACACCTGGAACCTCGTGTATCTGCAACTACTGCTCGAGGAACTGGGTTGCCGGGTGACCAACCTGGGCGCCTGCACACCGGACGAGGTGATCATCGACGCGTGCACGGGTCAACATCCTGACCTCCTCGTGATCAGCAGCTTGAACGGCCACGGTCGGCAGGACGGTATCCGGCTCATCCGCGCCCTGCGGCAGGCGCCGGCGCTGGCGTCCACCCCCGTGGTGATCGGCGGCAAGCTAGACGTGACCGGCGGCGCGAACGGCGAGGCCGCGGCACGGCTGCTGGCGGCCGGCTACGACGCGGTGTTCGACGCCGGATCCGCCGCGGCCGGCGAGGCCGCGGGCGGCCTGCTCTCCTTCCGCTCGTACCTCTCCGCTCTCGCGTCCCGGGCAGACGCCGTCGCGCAGGTCGGCGCCGGATGAACCGGATCGCCCCGCGGCCGCCGTCGTTCGGCGAGGTGGTGGCCGACGTCCAGAAGCGCGGCGAGCTGGTGGTCCAGCCGAGGATGGGATTCGCCGATCCGGCGCTCATGCGGCACGGCCTGCTCGCGACCCGCGACGCGCGGGCCAGCACCGTCGGCACGATCACCTTGGACAGCTACACGCGGCTGGGAGATCACGACGCGGTCCGGCAGGCGCTGGCCGCGGATGCCGCCTCCCTCAACGGCTATCCGCTGGTCGACCGCGATCCGGCGACGACCGGCGCCATGCTCGATGGCGTGTTGACCCCGTGGTTCCCCGTGCAAGTCAGGCATGGTTCCGCGGAGCCAGGCCGGATCGTGCGGACCATGGTGGACTGCGGGCTGTACGCCACCGAGGGCGGTCCCGTGTCGTACTGCCTGCCATACAGCCGCAGGCCGCTGGCAGTGTCCGTAGACAACTGGCGGCAGGCCTGCGAGATGCTGGCCGCTGCCCGTGCGCCCGGCCGGGAACCTCACCTGGAGACCTTCGGCGGCTGCATGATGGGGCAACTGTGCCCACCCGCGCTGCTGCTGGCCATCAGTGTTCTGGAGGGAATGTTCTTCCGGCAGCACGGCGTGCGGTGCATTTCCTTCAGCTACGCCCAGCAGATCCACGCGGCCCAGGACGAGGAAGCCGTCGCCGCGCTACATGAGCTGATCCGCCGCTACGTCCCGGACGTCCGCAGCCACGTCGTGATCTACACCTACATGGGCGTCTACCCGCGCACCCCCGGCGGCGCGCGGCGGCTACTGGCGCAGTCGGCGCGGCTGGCCGCCGGGTCCGGGGCGAGCCGGCTGATCGTGAAGACCGCCGTCGAGGCGTACCGGCTGCCGACCGTGGCCGAAAACGTCGCAGCCCTCGAATACGCTGCCGCGGTCGCGGCCTCGGCGGTACCGCACCGGGCCGCGATCGAGGACACCGGCATCCTCGCGCAGGCGGTGGCGCTCGTGGAGAACGTCCTTGCGCTCGGCCGGGACGATATCGGCCGGGCACTGGTCGTCGCCTTCGCCCGCGGGCAGCTCGACGTGCCGTTCTGCCTCCACCCGGACAACGCCGGGCGGACGCGGGCGCGCCTGGACCGCGACGGCCGGCTCGAATGGGCCCGGATCGGCTCGCTGCCGATCGGGGACCTGGTCGAGCCGCGTCCCGCGCAGCCGCTGACGTCCGAAGGTCTGCTGAGCGCGCTGCGCTTCGTCGAGCGCAGATTCGACCACCGGCCCGGGGCGCCGGATCTGGTGCTGGAGGCGGGCCCCGACGGCCGCGACCACGATCACGACCGCGACCACGATCGGGGCCACAGTACGCCGCAATCGATCTTCGGGAGAAGCTCATGACACAGACCACGCTCGGCGAAACCGTCCCGGCCGCGAAGCTGCCGCCCGGCACGCGCGAGCACCTGACCTCGCCGGTGACCCAGGCGGCGCTGCGCATCCAGAACGCCGTCACCACCGCGGCCCGCGAGCACCTGGGGATGAACGGCTTCATCGAGCTGACGCCACCCGTCATCGGGCCGGTGACGGACCCCGGAGTCCGCGGCGCCAAACAGCTGGACGTCGACTACTACGGCCACAGATACAAGCTGATGACCAGCGTGATCCTCTACAAGCAGGCGTCCCTGCTGGCCTTCGAGAAGATCTTCTATGTCGCGCCCAATGTCCGGATGGAGCCGCTGGAGACCGCGACCACCGGCCGGCACCTGGTGGAGTTCACTCAAATCGACGTGGAGGTGCGCGACGCGCGGCGCGAGGACATCCTCGGCCTTCTCCAGGGGCTGATCCGGCACATCGTCGTACACGTACTGCAAGAGTCCAAGGCCGACCTGGCCGCGCTCGGCCGCGACCCGGATGCCTTCGGCCCGCTGCTGTCCGAGGACTTCGAGCGGATGACGCACGCCGAGGCGGTGGGCAGGCTAAGAGATCTGCTACACGGTCAGAGCTCTGATGCGGAGATCGACTGGCAGGGCGAGAAGCTCATCTCGGAGCAGACCGACCGGCCCTTCTTCATCGTCGACTATCCGAAGGGATCGCGCGGATTCACCGACGGCGAGTCGGCCGCGCAGCCCGGCATCCTGCGCAACTTCGACCTGATCGCCCCGGGCGGCTTCGGCGAACTGTGCAGCGGCGGCGAGCGTACGCACGAGTACCGGCGCCTCATCGAACGCATGCGGGAGTCCGGCGAGAACCCGGCCAAGTACGCCTGGTATCTCGCCCTGGCCAAGGAGGGCCTGCCGGCCAGCGCCGGCTTCGGCCTCGGCTTGGAGCGGCTGACCCGCTACCTCGCCGGGCTGGACGCGATCTGGCAGGCGAACGCGTATCCGAAGCTGCCCGGGATCGCGTCGCCGTGACCGCCGTGCGCGCCCCGCGTCTGCCGGAGGGGGCGATCCGGGCCCGCGCCCGTGAAGGCGTCGCCGCGATCTTCCCTGCCGTCGGCGAATACGGACAGGCGTTGTTCGGGGCCGCGCCCATCATCGGCCCGGTGCCCGACGAGTTGGACCGGGCCCGGATCGTGCCGCCGGTCTTCGTGCCGGGCCGGCTGGAGCGGATGTTCGAGCTCGGCCGCGAGCCGCTCTACGGCGACGTGGATCTCACGTGCCGCATCGGCGGATTCACCGCGCCGCTGCCGATCTTCCTGTGCGCGTTCGGTTCGACGCAGGCGGCCGCGGGCAGCGGGCTGGGCCTCGCTGCCGCCGAACAGGCCGGCCGCCTGGGCATACCCATGGTCATCGGCGAGAACGTCGTGCCCATGCACGGTTACGGACGTTCGGACGAGGCTCCCGCTGACGGCATGCTCGAACGGATTCGGGCTTACGCGGCCGCCGCCCCCGACGGGCTGGGCGGGGTAGTGGTCCAGCAGAGCACTGAAGACGCCGACGCCGAGGTGTGGAACCTGGTCTACAGCGACCCGGTCGCCACCGAACTGATCGAAGAAGGCAGGCTGGCATTCGAACTCAAGGTCGGGCAGGGCGCCAAACCCGGCCTCGGCGGGATGACAGTGCTCTCCCGCGAGCGTGCCGCGGCCGTCTGCGACCGCTACTCGGTGGACGAGGCCTTCGGGCGCGGCTCCGTCAGGGTGTTGCGAAGTGGCAGTCCGGGAACCTTCACCGAGGAGATCCTGCGCAGGCAGATCCACCTGATGCGCAACAACTATCCCAGGGCTCGAACCTGGGTGAAGCTGCATCCGGGACGGGATGTGGGGCAGGCGGCCGAGCTGGCGTGGTCCGCCGGCGCGGATGCGGTCACCGTGGACGGCGCGGAGGGCGGGACCGGCTGGGCGCCGTCGGTGTTCCTCGACCAGGTCGGCCTGCCGCTGGCCGAGTGCCTGCGCCGGATCGGCGCACACGACGCCGCGCTGCTGGCGTCCGGCCGGATCTGGGAGGGCGGCAGGGCCCTGAAATGCCTGGCGCTGGGCGCGACGGCGGCCGGCCTCGGCCGGGCTGCCCTACTCGCCGTGGACGAGGACGGCGCCGAAGGCCTGGTCCGGCTGGTGCGTTGCCTGGAACTGGAGCTGCGCCTGCTGCTCAGCGCCCTGGGAAGGTATCGGGTCGGCGAGGTGGGCCCGGACGATCTCTGGCTGCCGGACGGCAGCGCGAGCCCGGCATTCGAGGAGGCATGGAGATGATCGACTACAACGGCCGTAGGTTCCGCAAGGTCGTCGCGAGCCCGAAGCAGGAGGCGCCCGAGACGACCTACCGGCAGGAAGGAGACGTCGTCTGGGCCGACCTGACCGGAGGAGGCGTCCGGCGCGGCTCGCTGACCGGTCTGTGCGCCGAGGACGGCACGATCGACCTCGCGTACACCATGGTGCTCACGAGCGGCGAGGTGATCTCAGGCCACAGCGTCAACACCCCGGAGTTCCTGGCCGACGGCCGCATCAAGCTGAATGAGCGCTGGGAACGTTACGGAGCTCACGCGCAGCAGGGAACGTCCAGCATCGTCGAGGTCGTCGAGTAAACCCCGCCGAACCCGGACTCGAATCTGAACCCGCTGAGTCCACCTTCACAGCACGCCGGCGGCGGCAATACGACCGCTCACGCCGGCTACGACGTGCTGCGGCTGGGCTGCCCGTGTGCTCTGTGCGCCTGGCGGATGCCGAGCAGGGCGGCTGTGTGGTTTCCGTCGGCCGGCGTGAGACGCAGTGCGCGCCAATACGCATTCTCGGCCGCCTCGAACTCCTCGCTCCACAGGTGCGCGCGCCCGACCGCGCGCCACGCGTCCGACAGGCCACTGCGATCGTTGTCGGCCAAGGCGGGCGCTTGTGCCAGCAGCTTTCTGGCTTTGGGCGGCCGGTAGGCGGCTGTGTCGTGTGCGCGCGCCGTGTACCAGCACAGTACGTGTCGTAGTGATGCCGACCGCTGGGGTTCGGGCATCCCGGCGGCTGCCTTTCCTGCCGCGTAGCCGCGCAGTACGCGGTGAAGCGTGAACCGGCCTGGCGCGGGGGAGAGCGCCAGGTGCTCGTCGACCAGCGACTCCATAAGCGCTTTCGCGTTCTCGGGGTTGGTTCGCGCCATGATCGCGGCGGCCTCGGCCCCGATGTCTTTTCCAGGGCACAGGCCCAAGAACAGGAACATACGATGTTGCTCGGCATCCAGGCGTGCCAATGACGCGTCGAAGGCGTCGGCCACCGAGCGGCCTCCGGCAGCTATCGCCGACATTCCCGCGCTCCGCAGCTCGGTCAAGAGATCGGTCACCGACCAGGCGGGACGGCTGCGTAGGCGGGCAGCGGCCAGGGACACCGCGAGCGGCAAGTGCCCGCACGCTTCAGCGACGGTGGCCGTCGCGGCCGGCTGCGCCAGGAGTCTTTCGCTGTCGACGATCCGGCCCAGAAGCAGCTGTGATCCGGGTGGATCGAGAACGTCCAGCCGCAGGATGGCGGCGCCGTCAAGACCGGTCATGGTGCGCCGGGAGGTGATGAGCACCAGGCATCCGGGCGCCGCCGGAATGAGATCGCGTACCTGCTTCTCGTCGGCGGCGTTGTCCAGCACGATCAACGCGTCCATGCCGTGCAGGCGGTCTCGGTACATCGCCGAGCGCTCCTCGACGCTGTCCGGTATCACCTGAGCCGGAACGCCGAGCTGCCGCAGGAAACCGCCGAGCACCGAGGCGGGATCCGCAGGCGGGTGCTCCGGATCAAAGCCGTGCAGGTTCACGAACAGCTGCGCATCCGTGAACCGGCCCGCGCGCACCAGTTCGTGTGCCGCGTGCACCGCGAGCCGGGTCTTGCCGACGCCGGCCATGCCCTGGATCGCCGAGACCATCGCCGTCTGTGCCGACCCCGGCCTTTCGGCGATCGCTGCGAAAAGGGCTCGAAGTTCCCGTTCACGGCCGGTGAACGTGCACAGGTCGGCAGGCAACTGGCGCAGCACACTTATCGGACCGCCGGTGCGTGCCTGGGCATGAACCCGTATACAGGCCGCACCCCATCGGGCCACGTCCGATTCTGGCAGCCCCAATGCACGGACGGTCGCGGTGACCAAGTCAAGATCCAGTCTGCGCCGCCGCGTTTGGAACAGGTCGCCGATGGTGGTGTGCGCGAGCATCTGCGGCGGACTCAACTTCGGGCCCACGGCCTTGGCCAAGGTTCGATATGACGGCGCCCCGGCCCACAGCCGCAGGCGGCCCAGCGCCTCGATGAACTCACCGAGATCCCCGGCCTGCGCTGGATCCGGCGCCGAAAGTCCGGCCAAGTTCACACACCACCCCCGGTACGTCCCCATCCCGCGCACACCCTGATGAAGTCAGTGTACGGACTTGACGGACTACTGGGTGCGCCGGCTATCACCGCACAGGCTCGAAGGAACGCGGGACAACAGCTTTGCTCGTCAGGGTGTGGTGAAAGCCGCGCGGACTTCAGAGACCGAGCAGGCACGCGCGGCCGCCACCCGCCGGATGATCGACTACTACCTGCATTCCGCCCACGGTGCCGGAACCCTGTCCTACGCAACCCATTCCAGCTGGCCACACCTCCAGCTGCCAGAGCCGTGTCCCGTCGTGACCCCGATCGCATTGACCGATCGCGACGGTGCCCTCTCGTGGTACGGCGTCGAGTACCCCGTTCTCATCGCCGTGATCGCCAAGGCGGCGGCGGGCGGCTTCAACGTCGAGGCCTGGCAGCTCGCCAGCGTCATCTCGTGCTATCTGCTCCAGGCCGGGCTGTGGCGCGAGTTGCTCGCAGCCAACGAGGTGGCGCTGGCCGCCGGGGAACTCGGAGGCGATACGAAGGGGCAGGCGCACGCCCACCACTGGCTCGGCCAACTGCATCGCTCGGAGGGGCGTCATGCGCAGGCGCACGAGCACCTGCGGCGGGCCCTGGAGTTGTTCCAGGCTCTGGGCGAATCCGTCCTGGTGGGCCAGACGCTGCTGGACCTAGGCGGTGTTGGGGAATGTCTCAAGGGGCGAATCCGGTGATCGACTTCGCCTGGGCGCACGGCCGAAACGCCCACAGACAACCGGTATGAGGACGCTCCGGCCGCACGCCCAGGCTCGTCGCGCAGTGAACCATCTGCGCCTGGCGGCGCGTGGCGATTCGCCGTCACGATCCCCGACAAAGCGGCGGCCGGATCGTTGCCTTG
>DASUAR010000110.1:0-21606 GCA_035763685.1 Actinocrinis sp.
GGGTCCGCACGACCCGTCCCGGCCGCCGCATGTATGGCCCTCGGGCGACCGCGCAGGTATTTGCCCACGTCACATCCTCCTTTCACGCGTTTCTCATGAGAGATTGCGAGGGTGGGGACCACCGAAGGCGCCACCGCCGAAGCAGATCATCAACCGTCTAGTCAACTGGAGCGACATGTCCGCGCACGAGCCCAGCAGCCGGATCCTGGTCGTGGACGACGAGCCCGCGGTACGCGAGGCGCTGCGCGCGGGCTTGGAGTTCGAGGGGTACGAGGTCACGGCGGCCGCGGACGGGCTCGGCGCGCTGGAGGCGATCGCGAAACAGGTCCCGGATGCGATCGTGCTGGACGTGATGATGCCCCGGATGGACGGGCTCACGGTCCTGCGCCGGCTGCGATCGTTCAACACCGCGCTGCCCGTGCTGCTCCTGACTGCCCGTGACACGGTCGGCGACCGCGTTACCGGACTAGACGTCGGCGCTGACGACTACCTCGCCAAGCCCTTCGATCTGGACGAGCTTTACGCGCGGCTGCGTGCGTTACTACGTCGGGGCGCACTGTTGGCCGAGGCGTCACAGCCAGCGGTCTCGGACATCGACGTACTCACGTACGCCGACCTGCGTATGGACGTATTGACCCGCGAGGTGACGCGCGGCGAGCGCAGCATCGAGCTGACCCGTACCGAATTCAACCTGCTGGAGATGTTCCTGCGCCATCCTCGCCAGGTCCTCGCCCGCGAACAGCTGCTTTCCTCCATCTGGGGCTTCGACTTCGGCCCGACGTCCAACTCGCTCGACGTATACGTGATGTACCTGCGCCGCAAGACCGAGTCGGGCGGCGAGCCGCGGCTGCTGCACACCGTGCGCGGCGTGGGTTACGTGCTGCGCGCCGACAGTACGAGCACGACGAGCACGACGTCCGCCGGCGCCGGTCCCAGCAGCGCCACCGCGACGAGCAGTTCCGGCGCGCCGGGCGGCAACCCGTGACCCACCGTCAGGCGCGCGGCTTCCGGAGCCTTTCGTTACGTCGCCTGTCCTTCCGGAGCCTCTCGCTGCGCGGCCGTTTCGCTCTGCTCTCCGCTCTGGCGGTGTCGGTGGCGATCATCGTCGCCGCCCTCGCGTCCTACTTCCTCGTATCCGCGCAGCTGAACAACCAGGTCAACACGACTGTGAGCCGGATGCGGCCGTTCGGCGACCACTTCGTCGGCCAAGCCGCCTACCAGCAGTGCGTCAACCAGCAAAGGCAGAGCGCGGGCGGCGACAGACCGGGGGGCGACACTCCGGGAACCGGCCCCGGCGGTCCCGGCGATCCGTTCAACCAGCAGTACGTCCTTGCGAACGGCCACACCTGCGCGACCAACAGCGATCTGCAGGTGGCCGTCTCCGACACCCAGAAGGCCATCGCGGCCGGGACGCTCGAACTGTCGCAGCAGGGAGTCTTCTATGACACCTACACACTCAAGGGCGAGCATGTCAGGGTCTTCACATACAATGTGGGTGAGGGAGTGGCCGTCTCCAGCATCGGCTCGCTGACCAATGTCGACTCCTCCCTCAGCGAACTCACCCTCTGGCTCGCGATCGCCGCGGTCAGCGGCGTGGCGCTGGCCACCCTCGCAGGGCTCGTGGTCGCGCGATCCGCGGTCAAACCGGTGCGCAGGCTCACCCGCGCGGTCGAGCACGTGGCCAAGACCGAGGACCTGTCGATCAAACTGCCGGTCGACGGAAAAGACGAGATCAACCGGCTCAGCGCGGCGTTCAACAAGATGACCAAGGCGCTGGCCACCTCCCGGGTCCGCCAGCACCAGCTGATCGCCGACGCGGGACACGAACTGCGCACGCCGCTCACCTCGCTGCGCACCAACGTCGACCTCTTACTACGCAGCGAACGCACCGGCCGCCAACTGCCGCCCGGGCGCCGCGAGGCGATGCTGGAGAGCGTGGACCAGCAACTGCACGAGCTGTCCGGACTGGTCACCGACCTGCTCGAACTCTCCCGCGGCCAAGAAGGCGGCGCGCGCCGCACGATGCGCGTCGCGCTGCACGAGAGTGTCGGGCGCGCCATCGAGCGGGCACGGCTGCGCGGCCCCGGCCTGTACTTCGACATCGGGGTCGAACCCTGGTTCGTTCAGGGCGACCCGACGGCGCTGGACCGCGCGGTGGTCAACCTGCTGGACAACGCGGTGAAGTTCTCCCCCGCCGGCGGCACGGTGCTGGTCCGGCTCAAGGGCGGCGAGTACGTCGTCGCCGACCAGGGCCCCGGTATCGACCCGGTCGACCTGCCGCACGTGTTCGAGCGGTTCTGGCGTGCCGACAGCGCCCGCTCGCTGCCCGGCTCGGGTCTCGGCCTCGCCATCGTCTCGCAGGTGGCCGAGGAGTCCGGCGGAAAGGTCAGCCTCCAGCCTGCGCCGGGCGGCGGCACCGTCGCGCGCCTCTGGCTCCCTGGCGAGCCCGCGGAATAAGCCCTTCCGGACCGAGTCAGCGCGCCCTACGCCTCGCCTCCCCGCCCCTTAGGAGCCGGGGAGGCGAGGGTCATGCGCTGCCCCGCGTATGAGCCTCCTGCCATCTTGCCTGACAGCACGTCAGCCAGGACCATGTGTGGGTGGACGAACTCGGCGTTGCGACTGAACCCGCGGGCTTGGCCGACGCGGACCTCCCGGAGTTGTTCCGGCTCGCGGACCGCGTGTCCCTCGCCGGACAGCGCCGCACCATCCTGCTGACTCGGGCGCAGCTCTCGCTCGCGGTGCTCTCGGCGCTCGCGGCCGGCTTCGGCGTCGGCCACGGCGCCGCCGCGAAAGTCCTCGACCTTTGCGCAGTGGTCTGCTTCGCGCTCTCCCTGGTGCCCGCGATCCTTCTGCACAGCGGCTCGGCGCAGCGGCTGTGGTACGACGGCCGGGCAGCAGCAGAGTCGGCCCGCAGCTTGGCGTGGAGGTACGCGATGCGAGTGCAGCCGTTCGACCACGACGCCGAAGCCGACGCGCAGTTCATCACGCGCCTGGGAGCCGTCCTGGCACTGCTGCCTGAACTCGCGGACCAGCTCGAGTCCGGGTCCCGCCTGGCCGAAGGGGCGATCACCCCGCCGCTCGTTCTCCTGCGCCAAGCTCCGCTTTCGGACCGGCGGCGGTGCTACGTACAACAGCGGGTACAGGCGCAGATCGACTGGTACAAGGAAAAGGCGAACGGCGCGCGTCAGGCGGCGATGGTAGCGGGAGGTTGCGCGGTCGCCTCGAACGCTTTGGGCGTGGTGCTGGGCATCGCCCGCGTCGTCTGGGACCTGGAAGTGGATCTTCTCGGCTTCTTCGCGGCTTTGGTCGCGGCGCTCGCCGCGTACGGCCAGCTGCGCCAGTACTGGCCGCTCGCCGCGGCGTACCGGCTGACCGCGTCGGAGCTGAGCCAGGTGCTCGCCATGGCGGCAGAGACGGGTGAGAGCGAGAGCGACTGGAGTGACTACTGTGCGTCCGCGGAAGCGGCCGTGAGCCGCGAGCATACGATGTGGCAAGCACGGCGCTAGCGCCGCTGATAAGTCGTCCGAAGGTCGGACTCAAGCCGAATGCTAGCGGCGTTTCATGGGCTTAAGCGGACAATCGCCGTCAGGCCCGATTATCATTCTTTTACGCTTCAAACCGAAAATTCTTGGGCCCTTCGCTTGACTTACTCCGTAACTTGACGTAGGCGCGGCCTTGACGGTTAGATAGAGTCGCCCGCTGCGCAAGGCCGAAGCCACAAAGCCCCAAGCAGACTGGCCGGCCTGCCGCATCGCGACAGGCCGTCTGCGTCGGCTTGAGAACGATTGGTGATTCGGCATGGACATCGAGATCGATTCGCGCCCAACCGTGGCGGCCACGGTGCGTGTTGCGCGGCGGGTTCCGCTCAGCGAGCTGGTCGACCGCGCCGCTGAGGCGCGCGCGGAGCACTCGGGCGTCGCGTTCAACTCGTCGATCTAAGCGCCCCCCTCGAGATCGCACCGGCCAGGTGCGGGATGACGCATGTCTTGCCATTTCGCCAGTTTGTGCTGAAGGTGCACAGCCGGTGCGATCTCGCGTGTGATCACTGCTACGTCTACGAGCACGCCGACCAGTCCTGGCGCAGCCGCCCGAAGGTGATCTCCGAGCAGACGGTGAGTCACGTCGCTCGACGCATCGCGGAACACGCTGCCGAACATCAGCTGCCTGTCGTCCATGTCGTGTTACATGGCGGCGAACCTCTCCTCCTCGGCGTTCAGCGCACCCGTTCGGCACTCCAGACCCTGCGCGCGCAGATCGAGCCGGTAACCAGATTAGATCTGCGTATTCACACCAATGGAGTACTGCTCGATAACGAATTCTGCGCCTTGTTCCGTGAATTCGATGTCAAGGTCGGAGTTTCCCTCGACGGCGACCGCGCGTCGAATGACCGGCACCGCCGTTTCGCAAACGGACGGTCCAGCCACTCCCAGGTGCTACGGGCGCTCGAACTGCTACGCCAACCCGAATTCGCACACCTGTACGCCGGAATTCTCTGCACGATCGATGTGGCCAACGACCCGATCGCGGTTTACAACGCACTGGCCGAGCAACGACCCGGGCGGGTCGATCTCCTGCTTCCCCACGCGACCTGGGACAGCCCGCCGACTCGGACCGACGCCTCGCCCACCGAATACGCCGACTGGCTCACCGCGATCTACGACCGCTGGGCCGAGGACGGGCGCCCGTTCGGGATCCGCACCTTCGACTCGATCCTCGCCGCGCTGCGCGGCGAACCCAGCCAGACCGAATCGCTCGGCCTCACCCCGACCGACCTGCTGGTGATCGAGACCGACGGAACAATGGAGCAGGCTGATTCGCTCAAGACCGCCTTCGACGGGGCGGCGGCGACCGGCTTCGACGTGGTCCGGCACAGCTTCGACGATGCGGCGCGGCACGAGGGGATCGAAGCGCGTCAGCAGGGCTTGGACGGTCTGTGCGGCACCTGCCGGCAGTGCCCGGTCGTCAATGTCTGCGGCGGCGGTCTGTACGCGCACCGATTCCGTACCGGCAGCGGCTTCGCGAACCCATCAGTGTACTGCGAAGACCTCAAGGCGACGATCGTGCACATCCAGGCCCACCGGCCCGTGGCGCAGACCGGTGCCGTGGACACGGTGGCCGCGGACGAGTTCGACACCCTGGCATCTGGGTACGGAAGCGCCGAAGCCGTCGTCCGGCTCGCCGAGGCACAGGACTCGATCCGCCGCGCGCTGATCGCGGCGTTGATCGACTCCACCCGCTCGCGTACCGGACTGGCCGCCGCCGGGAATCAGCTCGTGCGTCTCGACGCGGAGCACCCCGAGGCCCTCGATACGGTTCTTGCGGACCCGAGCGTCAGGAGCTGGGCGACCGGCTGCGTCGATGCGCTGGGGCGCGGCGTCGCGGATCCGATCGGCATCGGCTACCTGAGTAACGTGGCCATCGCCGCGGCTGCGCGCGCGGGCATCGGTGCCCAGTTGGTCGTACCGGTCATCGCGGGAACCGTGCAACTGCCCACGCTCGGAAACGTCGAGGTCGGCGGGCGCGGCGATGCGGTCGTGACCGTCGAGGGCGCCAAAGTGCACATCGCGCGGGACGGTCACGCGCTCGGGTTCGACCTCGACGCCGAGACGCCGGACCCCGCCTGGCATCCGGTACAACGCGTCAGCCTGGCTCAAGGCTTCTGCGTGTCTCTGCACGCTGAGGACCGCGACGCGAAACTGATCCGGGACGCGCTGCCCGAGGCCGCGGACCTGCTGGGGCGCCTCCTGCCGGATTATCTCCCCGGCCTGCGCGCGGCCGCCGAGACGATCACCACGCGCGTAACAGAACCCTGTGACACTGTGGGCGCCATCGCCGTCGCGCCCACCAACGACCCGGCCGAACTCGCGATCGGCCTGCTGCGCGGTTTCCAGCGGGCCAAGCTGCACGCGCTCTTCGACCTCTTCGATCTCGTCGACCCGGCCCGCCCCACCGCGGATCGCAAGCTCGTCGAAGACCTGCTGTACGAGGCTTATGAGGGTCTCGCCGTCAGCGAATTGTGCCGCGCGCGACGGCAACCGCTCGGCGAGAACCCCGGCGGGCCGATCGAGCGGCTTCGCCATCGTCCCGAGCTGACCGATCTCGGCCGGCGATTCGTCGCCGGGATGGCGCGCACCGCCGAGTCCTGGTCCACCGCCGAGTCCTGGTCCACCTCCGTGCCGCGAGCGGTGCGGTGACCACCGGCGCGGACCGCCGGACTCTGGCCGCACAGTTCGAAGTCCTCGGGCTCGCGGCCGGAGACATCGTGCTCGTACAAGCCTCGATGCGGCAGGTCGCACCGCTCTACGCACGCCCGGCCACCGTTGTCGAGGCGCTGCTCGACGTGCTCGGCCCGGCTGGAACGATCATCGTGCCGACGTACACGTCCTGGAACTCGACGTCCTCTCGGGCGCACCGGGACGCGATCGCGCAGCTGAGTGCGCAGGAGGCTGATGCTTATCGGCTCAGCCTGCCCGCGTTCGATCCCTGCGTCACTGCGTCGAGCGGGATGGGCGCGCTGGCCGAGACGGTCCGTACCCTCCCCGGCGCGCATCGCAGCACCCATCCGCAGACTTCGTTCGCCGCCGTCGGCCGACTCGCCGATTCGCTTACCGCCACCCATGATCTGGCATGTCACCTCGGGGAACGATCACCGCTCGGCGCCCTGTACGCGGCCGACGCGCTGGTGCTGCTGCTCGGCGTCGGCTACGACGTGTGCACCGCGTTCCACCTTGCCGAATACCGCTACGCCCCGCGCCCGCCGCGACCTTACGAATGCCGCATCGCCGGGCTGCCCGGCGACGGCTGGACGACATTCGACGATATCGAACTCGACGACCGCGAATTCGGATTGATCGGCAAGGAGTTCGAGACCGCGGGCGCAGCGGTGCGCATCGGGCGCACCGGCGAAACCGACTCGCGGCTCTTCCCGCTGCGCGCCGCCGTCGACTTCGCCGAAGACTGGATGCGCCGGTTCGCCACCTGATTCGCCACCCGCCGCAAGCTCCACGAGGTTTCACTGCCGTCTCCCCTGGACACCAGAGTTCTTATAAGGGGCCGCCGGAGCCATCCGGTCCGGGGAGGGAGGCTGGTCGTGCCGTCGGAGGGCGGGTCCGAGCCGTCACCGCTGTATTTCTTCCTCAGCTACGCCCACAGCAGCGGAGTCGGACCACAGGACCGCTTCGAGCGCGACTCGCTGGTGCACCGCTTCGAGGAGGATCTGAGCAGGGCGGTGCGCGAACGCGCCCAGCATCCGCGCGCGATCGTGCCCGGACGCTCCGACGCGCACATCCCGGTCGGCGGATTATGGCGTAACCGCCTGGCCACCGCGCTGGCCAGCTGCCGATCCTTCGTGGCCCTTTACTGCGCCGAGTACTTCGACAGCCAGGACTGCGGGATGGAATGGAGCGCGTTCGCGGACCGGATCCACCGCGATCACGTGCTCTACAACGTGCACCGCGAGGCGTTCATCCCGGTCCTGTGGCTGCCGGTGCGCACCGAGTCCATGCCGGCGGCGCTCAAGGACGTGCAGTATCTGCACCCTCACCTCGGGCCCGAGTACCACGAGCACGGTCTTCGATATCTGATGACCCACCGGGAACTGCGGGATAAGTACAGCCGCGCGGTCGATTTCTTCGCCGAGCGGGTGACCGCGGTCGCGGAGACCGATGCGCCCTCCCCGATCGTCCCGCCGCCGATGTATCAGGACTTGCGCAACGCCTTCGCTGTCCAAGGCCCGATCGACAACACGGATCGGCCGAGGCTGCGCATCGTGGTGGCCGCACCCCGTCGCAGCCGGCTGCCGCGCGGCTGCGATCCGGAAGCGTACGGCGCCGAGGCGTTCCATTGGCGCCCCTTCCTGCCCGACTACGAAGGCGAAGTCGCGCAGACCGCCAAACGGCTGGCCGAATCACTGCACTTCTACGCATTCATCGAGAGCGCCGAACGCTCTCGCGAGCTGATGCCCACCACCGACGCCACCGCGCCCACCATCCTGCTGGTCGACCCCTGGGCCGTGCAGATGCCGGAGCTCCAGCAGCGGCTCAACGCTTTCGACCGGCGCACCGCGGACAAGGGGTGGATACGCCTGGTCATCCCGTGGAACCGCAACAACCGGCACTCCGCCGCGCACGAGGTGGATCTCGAAAGCGGCGTCGAGCGCACCCTCTCACGCACCGTGGCGCGCTGCCGCTGGGAGACCTCGCGCGCCGTCGACGGCCTCGAATCCATCGACGACCTGATCACCGACCTACCGGCCGCGATATGGGCCGCCGAGCGCAACTATGTGAACCTGGCGAAGACCTACCCGCCCATCAGCCCCGGCTCCAGCCTGCCGCGAAAACGGCTGCGCCTGCGCGCACCCGGCCTCGGCTCCGGCGGGCTGCGCCCGGCGGGCTATCAGGACAACCAGGACGACGAACCGCCAGAAACACGGGAGGACCGTCCATGACAGGCCCGCGTGACGGGAAGATCGTCACCTTCTACTCGTACAAGGGCGGTACCGGTCGCACCATGGCGCTGGCGAACGCCGCCTGGATCCTGGCCAGCGCCGGCAAGCGGGTCCTCGCCGTGGACTGGGACCTGGAGTCCCCGGGCCTGCACCGGTTCTTCCACCCCTTCCTCGACCTCTCCGCGGTCGCCGACACCCCCGGCGTCATCGACATGATCCGGCAGTACCGGTTCGCCACCACGGTGGAGAAGGCCGGGCGGTCGCTGGACTGGCACCGCGAGTACGCGCGGGTCGGGGAGAACACCGTGTCGCTGGAGTGGGAGTTCCCGCACGGCGGCGTGCTGCACTTCATGTCGGCGGGCAGCCAGAATCAGGACTATTCCGCGACGCTGGCCGGGATCGACTGGGACGAGTTCTACGAGAAGCGCGGCGGCGGGGAGTTCTTCGACGCCATGCGCGACGAGATGATCGGCAACTACGACTACACGCTGATCGACAGCAGAACGGGCCTGAGCGACGTCGCCGAGATCTGCACCCTGCACTTCCCGCACATCCTGGTCACCTGCTTCACGCTGAGCGAGCAGGGCATCGAAGGCTCGGCCACGGTAGCGCAGCACATTGACACACAGTACGCCTCGCGCGGTATCAGGATCCTTCCGGTGCCGACGCGGATCGATGAGGGCGAGAAGGAGAAGGCCGACGCGGGCCGGGCGCTCGCCCGCAACCGGTTCGCCTCGCTGCCGCGCGGGATGAACGACGCCGAACGCACCCAGTACTGGGGTTCGGTGGAGGTGCCGTACCGGCCGTTCTACGCATACGAAGAGACGCTGGCGACCTTCGGCGACCGGCCCGGCCTGCAGAACTCGCTGCTCTCCACCTTCGAGCGGCTGGTGGGGTACGTCACCGACGGCGAGGTCACCTCCTCCGAGCCGGTGCCGGAGCCGGAGCGGCAGCGGGTCCTGGCCGCCTTCACCCGCCGCCGGCCGCCGCACCCCGGCGACATCGTGCTCAGCTACGTGCCCGAGGACCGGATGTGGGCCGAGTGGGTATCGGCGCTGCTGGAGCGGGCCGGGATGCAGACTGTGCAGTTCGACGCGGACAGTCTCGCGCAGTCGCCGACCACCATGGCCGCGCTCTCCCGCAACCGGACCCTGGCCATCGTCTCCGAGTCGTATCTCAGCTCCCGCAACGCGATGGCGTTCGTGCGCGCGGTGGCCGACACCGATCCGTCGCGCAGCCGCGGCCAGTTGATCGCGCTCAACGTGGCCGAGGTGCGTTCGGCGGAGCCGTTCACCGGGCGTCCGACCCTGGAACTCGGCGGCCTGTCCGCGGTAGCCGCCACCGAGGCCGTGCTGCGTGCCTTCGACCTGCCCGCGCCGACCGGGATCGCCGATCCGACGCGCCCGGCCCCGCGTTTCCCCGGCGCCGCGCCGTTGATCTGGAATGTGGGACCGCGCAACGCCACCTTCACCGGCCGCAATCCGGTGCTGGAGCATCTGCGCAGCCAGTTGGCGTCCAAGAGCGTGTCCGTCGTGCTGCCCGTGGCGCTGCATGGTCTCGGTGGCGTCGGTAAAACTCAGGTAGCACTCGAATATACACACCGTTTCAAGGCCGACTACGACCTGATCTGGTGGCTCGACGCCGAACAGCCGGGCCTGATCAACCAGTCCCTCGCGGAGCTGGCCCGCCGGCTCGGCATCCGCGTCGGGGAGAGCGAGGCGGAGGCGGCCCGAGAGGCCCTGGACCGGCTGCGTATCGGCGGCTCGCCGTATCAGCGCTGGCTGCTGGTGTTCGACAACGCGGACGACCCGAACGACCTCAAGCCCTACCTGCCCGCCGGTTCCGGGCACACGCTGATCACCAGCCGCAACCAGTCTTGGACGCAGGTGGCGGAGCCGCTTGAGATCGACGTGTTCGCCCGTGAGGAGTCGGTCGCGCACCTGTCGCGCCGGATACCCTCGCTCAGCGTCGCCGACGCCGACCGGGTCGCCGAGGTGCTCGGCGACCTGCCGCTCGCGGTCGAGGTCGCCTCCGCGTGGCTGTCGGAGACCGGTACCGCGGTCGAGGACTACCTGGACTCGCTGGAGCAGGAGAGCACCCGGATCCTGTCGCTCGGCCAGCCGGCCGGATATCCGCGCAATCTCGAGGCGACCTGGAAGATCTCGCTGGACCGGCTCGCCGAGCGGTCCAAGGCGGGTCAGCGGCTGCTGCACATGTGCGCCTTCCTCGCGCCGAACATCTCGCTGGACCTGATCTACGGTCAGCAGACCGTTGACGCGCTGGTGCCGCTGGACGGGTCGCTGCGTGTGCCGATGATGCTCGGGCGGGTCACCCAGGAGGTCAACCGCCTGGCGCTGGCCCGCATCGACGCGCAGAAGAACGAGCTGCAGATCCACCGGCTCATGCAGGCCTATCTGAAAAACCAGCTCGAACCGGTGGAGCGCAACGACACCGTCCACCTGGTGCACCGCATCCTCGCGGCGGCGCGGCCGCCCCGAGGCGACACCGACGACCCGAAGAACTGGGAGCAGTACGCGCTGATCTGGCCGCACCTGACGCCGTCTGAAGCAGTGAGCTGCGACGAGGAGCCGGTGCGGCAGCTGCTGATCGACTGGGTGCGTTACCAGTGGAAGAGCGGCGCGTTCGACAGCGCGCTGGAACTGGCGCAGACCCTGGACACCGCGTGGTCGGCGGCCCTCGCCGGACAGACCACCCAGGCACCCGGCGACGAGGCGCAGGACCTGTTGCGCCGCCAGCTGCTGCACCTGCGCTTCCACATCGGCAACATCTATCGCTCGCAGGGCAAGTTCCAGCAGGCCCGCGAGATGAACCAGTCGGTGCGCGCGGAGCAGGAGGCCGCGCTGCCGCCCAACGACCTGCACACCCTGATGACCGCCGGCGGTCTGGCCGCCGACCTGCGCGGCCTGGGCCAGTTCGCGGAAGCGCTGCGCATGGACGAGGGCACCTACAACAGCCTCAAGGAGATCTTCGGCGAGGACCACGAGCGCACCCTGTCCGCGGCGAACAATCTCGCCGTCTCCTGCCGCCTGGTCGGCGACAACGTGCGCGCCCGAGACCTGGACCGCGACACGCTGCGCCGGCGCCGCACGGTACTCGGGCCCAAGCACCCGTACACGCTTTTCTCCGTCACCGCGCTGGCCCGCGACCTGCGCGAGCTCGGCGAATACGACGAGTCCATCAGCCTGCTCGAATCGGCCTACGAGGACTACCGCGCGGAGCTGGACGAAAGCTTCCAGGAGACCCTGCGCACGGCCACCTCGCTGGCGATCTCGCTGCGGGAGGCAGGACAGCATCCGAAGGCACGCGAGCTGACCGAGCAGACGCTCGCCCTCTACGCGAAGGAGTTCGACACCGAGACCCCGGACGCGCTGGCTTGCAAGATCAACCTCGCGGCGGACCAGGCCGCGACGGGCAACGCCGTGGCCGCGGCGCAGACCACGGCAGAGACGCTCGTCGCGTATGAAGCCCGGTTGGGTGTCGAGCACCCGTACTCGCACGTGTGCCGCAACAACATGGCGGTCTACCAGCTGCGCGCCGGGCGGGTGCAGGACGCCGAGGACACGATCCGGCACGCCTACACCGGCTTCCAGTCACGGTTCGTCAAGGACCATCCCTACGTGCTCTCCGCCGCGGTCAATCTGGCCAACTGCCTTGTCACGCGCGGGGAGTTCGCCGAGGCGGCACGGCTGGATCAGGAGACGTACGAGGGCTTCGTCAGCAGGCTCGGCGAGATTCACCCGGACACGATGGCGACCGGCCTGAACCTCTCGCTGGACCTGGACGCGGTCGGCCAGAGCGCCAGGGCGCGCTCGATGCGCGAACAGTTGCTGCCGGCCTTGGCGGCGAAGCTGGGCGATGACCACCCGACCGTGGTGACCGCGCGGCGGCGCGAGCGCACCGACCGCGAGCTCGAGCCCCAGCCGACCTGATCGGCGGTCAGCGGGCGTCTGGTCCGCCCCCGAAATGGGATCAGACGCCCTCCCAGGCTGACCGGGGACGCGGCGGCCGCCGTCAGGCGACGAGCCGGCCCGTCGAGTCCTCGGCCAGCCAGTTCAGCACCCGGGGCAGCACCTTCATCGCGCCGAAGTGCGCCGAGTCCTTGTCCAGGACCAGTTCGGCTCCGGCGATGTGCCGGGCGAGCCAGCGGCTGTGCGCGACCGGCGAGAAGATGTCGAGTTCGCCGTGCCACAGCAGCACCGGGCGCTCGATCGCGGTCACCTCGAAGCCCCAGGGCCGCACGAACGAATAGGCGTCGTCGATCCAACCGGTGTCCGAGTCCTTCAACGCCTCGATGAAGTTGTCCAGCAACATGCTGCGAATGCCGTAGTCCGCGACGACCCGGCGATCGGGGATCGGCAGGTCGGCGGGATCGAACGGCAACTCCGCGAGCGGATCGCGCCGGATGCGGTCGGCATAGGCGCTGATCCGCGCGGCCAGTACCTCGTAGCCGGCCTCGGCGCTGCGGTACTCGTCGATGTTGGACTGGGTCATCCCGTCGTACCAGTCCAGTCCCTCGGCGTCCCAAGGCGCCAACGCCACCAGCACGGCTACTCGGGTGACCCGTTTCGGCAGCAGCGCGGCGCAGGCCAAGGCGTGCGGCGCGCCGCCGGAGCGGCCCACCACCGCGAACCGGTCCAGTCCGAGGTGATCGGCGATCGCCGCGACGTCCTCGGCCGCGTGCGCGACCGTCCGGCCGGGCAGCGGATCGGAGCCCCCGTACCCCGGCCGGTCGTGACAGATGAGCCGGATGCCGAGCCGGTAGAGCACGGAGTGCCGTGGATGCGGCCCGACCCTGCTGCCCGGCGTGCCGTGAAACAGGAACACCGGCTCGCCGTCCGGCGCACCCCAGCTTTCGTACATCAGAGTGCGACCGTCAGCAGCCTGAATTGTCGACCTCACAGGCGCCCCTCCTGTGTCGTGCCCGAACATGCAATGAGGGCTCCGCTATCAGAGCCCGGTAATCATCTTCCCCGCCGCCGGTGCCGGTTAACGGCGCGTTTCCGGCGGGCGACGGCGAGAGCACCACACCGGACGGCGCCCGCGCAACCGCCGGATTCGCCAGGCTGGTTTCAGCCCGGTTGCCGGACCGCGCGATGTACGCATGAGACTATGGCGCCACCAGTCAGGTCTCCATCTCAACCCAATTTCGGACGGACGGCATGGGCACGCGCATCGCGTTCATCGACGCGTTGAACGCGAAAGGACGCTGCGAGGTCGTCTCGGCGCGGATCGCCGCGGAGGAGCCGGGCTATGACCCGCTGGCGGTGCTGCCCGGCGAGGACTGGGAGCCGCTGACTCCCGCCGAGGTGGCGGGGCTGCGGCCGCGCGACGACACTCCGGACAGCGCGGTGCACGAGGTGCTTCGCCTGCCGCTGCGGCCGGCGGAGATCGACCGGATCCGCGCGCACAGCGTCGAGTTCGACCTCGACGACCCTGGTCGGTCCAGCCCGTTCGATCCGTTCGGCGGCCGGCATCCGAGCATCTTCCTGGGCCATACCGACAGCCCGGCAGGACAGCGCACCACGACCGTCGACCAGCGCGTCGACCGGCTCACCGGGATCCACCTCGACAACTGGGACAAGCTGCCGCTGGCGCAGCGGGACCGCAGCCGCCGGCGCCTGGCGCTGAATCTCGGCCCTGGCGATCGGTACGTGTTGCTCGCGACGCTGGACATCCGCGACATGCACGCCGTGCACCCGATCGACGGTCCATTCCCACGTACCGGGGACGTTCGCGAGTTCCTGCGTCAAGGTGGGGACCTGCGCTGTGTGCGGATCCGATTCGAGCCGGGCGAGGGATATATCGCGCCTACTGAGCTCGTTCCGCATGACGGCTCGACACTCGGCATCGAGCAGCCGTCGCGCATCGCGTTCTGGCTCGGGGACTGGCCGACGGGGCTCTTTCCGGCCGCAGTGTCCTGACGCTCAGTCCAGTCCAGTTCAGTTCAGCTCAACTCAGTTCAGCGCAGCGTCCCGTCCAGCCGCAGGTCCAGTGCCGTGTGGCGGCGACCGGAGCCGGCCGTGCGCACCGCCTGCGCGAGGGCGCGCTCCGAGCCGACCAGGACCACCAGCTTCTTGGCACGGGTGACCGCCGTGTAGAGCAGGTTGCGTTGGAGCATCGTCCACGCGCTGGTGGTCACCGGAATCACCACGGCCGGGTATTCAGAGCCCTGCGAGCGGTGCACGGTGACCGCGTACGCGTGCTGTAGTTCGTCGAGCTCCGCGAAGTCGTACGCGATCAGCTCGTCCTCGTCGGTGCGCACCGTCAGCTTCTGGTCGTCCGGTTCGATCGCGGTCACGATCCCGCCGGTGCCGTTGAAAACCCCGTTCGCGCCCTTGTCGTAGTTGTTCCTGATCTGCGTCACCTTGTCGCCGACGCGGTAGACCCGGCCGCCGAAGCGCCGCTCCGGCGCGCCGTCGCGGTGCGGGGTGAGCGCCTGCTGAAGCAGCATATTGAGATTCCCGGCGCCGGCCGGCCCGCGGTGCATCGGCGCGAGCACCTGCACATCACGCCGCGGGTCGAAGCCGAAGCGGCGCGGCACCCGGCTGACCGCGAGGTCGACCACCAGGTCGGCGGCCTTCTCCGAGTCGTCCTCGGCGAAAAGGTGGAAGTCGGGATACTCGCGCAGGCGCAGCGGCTTCCCGGCGTTGATCCGGTGCGCGTTGACGACGACGCCGGACTGCTGCGCCTGCCGGAACACCTGGGTCAGCCGGACCCGCGCGATCGGCTCGGCGTCGAGCAGGTCCCGCAGCACCTCGCCCGCTCCCACACTCGGCAGCTGGTCCACATCGCCGACCAGCAGCAGGTGCGTGCCGGGCGCGATCGCCTTGGCGAGCTTGTTCGCGAGCAGGACGTCGAGCATCGACGCCTCGTCGACGACCACGAGATCCGCTTCAAGCGGCCGGTCCTTGTCGTAGGCCGCGTCGCCGCCCGGCTTGAGTTCGAGCAGCCGGTGCACGGTCGCGGCCTCGGCGCCGGTCAGCTCGGCCAGCCGTTTGGCGGCGCGTCCGGTCGGCGCGGCGAGCACCACCTTGGCCCGCTTCGCCCGGGCGAGTTCCACGATGGAGCGGACGGTGAAGGATTTGCCGCAGCCGGGGCCTCCGGTCAGCACCGCGAGCCGGCTGGTGAGCGCGAGCCGCACCGCCTGTTGCTGCTCTGGCGCCAACTCGTTGCCGGTGCGCGCCCGCAGCCAGGTCAGCGCTTTGTCCCAGTCGATCTGCTGGAACTGCGCGAGCTTGTCCGCATCGGCGTTCCTCAGCCGCAGCAGTTGCGCAGCCAGGGCCACCTCGGCGCGATGGAACGGCACGAGGTAGATCGCCTCGGTGTCCGCCCACTCCCCCGGCAGCGTTTCGCGCACGACGCCTTCTGTCGCGACCAGCTCCGCAACGCAGGACTCGCACAGCGACGCGTCCACGGTGAGGATCTTGACGGCCGCCTCGATCAGCTTCTCCCGCGGCAGGAAGCAGTTTCCGGCATCAGAGGCCTGCGACAGCGTGTATTGCAGCCCGGCCTTCACCCGCTCCGGCGAGTCGTGCGGGATGCCGACCGCCTTCGCGATGGCGTCCGCGGTCTTGAAGCCGATGCCCCACACGTCCGCGGCCAGCTTGTAGGGCTCCGCCTTGACCACGTCGATGGCCGTGTCGCCGTACTCCTTGTAGATGCGCACCGCGATGGACGTGGTGACGCCGACCGACTGCAGAAAGACCATCACCTCCTTGATGGCCTTCTGCTCGACCCAGGCGTCCGCGATCAGCTTCGTGCGCTTCGGCCCGAGCGTGGGGACCTCGACCAGGCGCTTCGGTTCGGTCTCGATGATGGTGAGCGTGTCGGTGCCGAAGTGTTCGACGATGCGCTCGGCGAGCTTGGGCCCGATGCCCTTGATCAGGCCGGAGCCGAGGTAACGCTGAATGCCCTGTATGGTCGCGGGCAGGACCGTCGTGTAGTTCTCGACGTGAAACTGCCGGCCGTACTGCGCGTGCGAGCCCCAGCGGCCGCGCATCCGCAGCGATTCGCCGGGCTGCGCGCCGAGCAACGCGCCGACGACCGTGAGCAGATCGGCGGACCCGCGACCGGTGTCGATCCGGGCGACGGTGTAGCCGGTCTCCTCGTTGGCGTAGGTGATGCGTTCGAGGACGCCTTCGAGCACGGCGAGGTGGAAGGCAGGGCCGCCCTCCTCAGTGTCCGCATCCTTCGACGCCATGACCGCAGCTTATCGGCCGGATGCGACAGCCCGGCCCGGAACTCGCGGGTTCCGGGCCGGGCTGTGGATCACGCGCCGACGCGCCGATCAGGCTGTGCTCGTGCTGGTCGCGGCCGTCAGGTCGTACACGGTCACGCCGCCCACCGTCTGCGCGGTGAAGTGCGACTTGACCCAGCTCGCGATCTGGGCGGCGCTGGAGCTTGAGCCGCCGGTCGAGCCGGAGATGTAGTAGTGGATCTTCCCCTGTTGGACGTACTGCTCGAATTGGGCGAGCGTCGGGGTCGGATCGGTGCCGTTGAACCCGCCGATGGCCATCACCGGGTCGCCGCTGGCCAGCTGGTAGCTCGCCGCGTTGTTGGAGCCGATGGTCGCGGCGACCCAGGTGTACTTGCCCGCGTTCGCCTGGAGCAGTTGGGTGAGCGCCGAACTGACGGTCGATCCGTTCAGCAGGCCGCCCATGCCGCCCGCCGCGCCGCCACCACCAGCCGTCCCGCCGCCGAAGCCGCCCTGGGACGTACCGCCCTGGGACGTACCGCCTTGGCCGAACGGCGAACCCTGACTCGGCACCTGGCTCTGGCTCGGCAGCTGTCCCTGCCCCTGTCCCTGACCACCGGGGAATCCGCCGAAGTTGCCGCCGCCCGGCGCGCCCCGGCCCGCGCCGCCGGGTCCACCGAATCCGCCCGCCGCCGCGGGACCGGCGCTCGGGATCGCTCCGGTGTGCGCGGTGTTGACCGTGTCCAGCGTGTACACCGCCGGGCCGAGCAGCAGCGCCACCAGGCCGGCGACCCCGGCCCATCGCACGACGGTCTTCGGGGCCCGCGCCGCCAGCGCGACGATCCCGGCCGAGGCCAGGCCGCCGATCAGCACGACGTATCGCAGCCAGGGCAGGTATTCGGGTGTCCGGTTCAGCAGGACGAACGCCCACACCGCGCCGACCGCGATTGCCGTCCCGAGCGCCACCGCCGCCTTGCCGTTCGCCCGCCGCCGCCAGAGCATCATCGCGCCGATGCCGACGACCGCGCCGATCGCCGGAGCGAGCGCGACCGTGTAGTACGGATGGAAGATCCCCGCCATGTAGGAGAACACCGCGCCGGTCAGCAGCAGCCAGCCGCCCCACAGCAGCAGCGCCGCGCGTTCCGGGTCCGTGCGCCGCGCCCGCCGGGTCGCCCAGAGCCCGAAGCCGAGCAGCAGCAGCGCGGTCGGCAACAGCCAGGAGATCTGCGAGCCGACCTCGGAGCCGAACATCCTGGTCCAGCCGGTCGCGCCCCAGCCGCCGCCACCGCCGCCGCCGACCGAGCCGGTCTCGTCGCCGGTGAGCCGGCCGAAGCCGTTGTAGCCGAAGGTGAGGGAGAGGAAGTCATTGTCCTGCGAACCACCGATATACGGCCGGTCGGCCGCCGGGATCAGCTCGACGACGGCGACCCACCAGCCGCCCGCGACCACCATGGCCAACGTCGCGACGCCGATCTGCCGGAGCCGACGCCATATCGTCGTCGGCGCGGCGACCAGATAGACCAGCGCGAACGCGGGCAGCACCAGAAACGCCTGCAGCGTCTTGGTCAGGAACGCGAAGCCGATGCACGCACCGGCCAGCGCGAGCCATCGAGTCTGCGCACGCGTCGAATCGACGCTCGTCACGGCGCGCACCACGCCGTACGCCCCGAGGGTCATCAGCAGCACGAGCAGCGCGTCCGGATTGTTGAACCGGAACATCAGCGCGGCGACCGGTGTGAGGGCCAGCACCGCACCGGCGATGAGCCCGGCCGCGTGGCCTGACGTGCGCCGCACCGCCGCGTACAGCACGCCGACCGCCGCGACGCCTTCGAGCGCCTGCGGCAGCAGGATCGCGAACGAGTTGACGCCGAACAGCCGCGCGGACAGCTCCATCAGCCAGAGCGAGGCCGGCGGCTTGTCCACGGTGATGAAGTTCGAGGCGTCCGAGGAGCCGAAGAAGAACGCCTTCCAGCTCTTCGTGCCCGCCTGGACCGCCGCCGAGTAGAACGGATTCGCCCAGCCGGAGACCGACAGGTTCCACAGGTAGAGCGCGGCGGTCGCGGCGAGCAGCAGCAATACCGCTCTTCGCTCCCAGGGGAAGCGTTTGGGCGGCCGAGCGCCCTCTGTCACTACGTCCGCGCTGCGGTCCAAAGTCGCTGTCATGGCCTTCACGCTGCCCCACCTCGATGAGCCGCTCATGAGACGGGCGTGGGAGCCGGTTTCGAACCGCGAAAATCGAATTGACCGGCGCGGCGTTCGAAACCAGGGTTGGGCCTCCCTCCCCCCACCGAACCCGCGCAGGACGGTATGACGTCGAGCCTCGCCATCCGGATCAGACTATTGAAGCTGTTGCCGGACGCCGGATATCCGATCACCACGCTGTACACCGCGCTGCTGGTCGTCAGTGTGCTGCTGCCCGCCGCCACGGCGCTCGCCACCGCCGCCGTCGTCAGCCGGATCGAGACACACGCCGGACAGCCGGGCGCGTTCTCGTTCGCCGTGCCGCCGCTGATCTTCCTCGCCGCCGCGCTCGTGGGCGCGCAACTGGTCTCGGCGGCGCACTGGCCGGTGCTCGATGTGGCGTACTCGCGGATCAACGCGACGCACCGGGAGCGGCTCGCGCTGCTCGCGCTCGGCACCCCGACGATCACCGAGCTTGAGCGGCCGCACGTGCAGGACCTGATCAAGGCGGCGTCGGCGGAGTCGACCACTTGGGTGGAGAAGACCCCGGCCGACGGCGCGCTCAGCCAACTGCAGCTGATGGGGCGGTATCTGGGCGTGGCCGCCTCCGCGCTCGTCGTCGCCCGCTTCTCCTGGTGGCTGGTGCCCGTGATCGTGGTGCCCGCGTTCGTGGCCCGCGCGGTCGGCCGGCGCGAATGGCTGGCCCATTTCCGGGTCTGGCGGCGCGGCATCGCCGAGAACCGGCAGTTCAAGTACTGGGGAAACGTCGCCACCTCGCCGGCCGAGGGCAAAGAACTGCGTATCTTCGGGCTCGAAGGCTGGCTCGTCGCGCGCGGTCAACGGCACATGAGAACGCACCTCGAACCGGTTTGGGCCAGCCACCACCGAGTCGCGCGCTCGAAGTGGTTGATCGCGATCCTCATCTTCGTGCCGCTCGCCGTCGCGTTCGCCGGGGTCGGCCTCGCCACGGCGCACGGACACGGCACGCTTGCCGCCGAGACTGTCGTACTCACGTCCGCCTGGTCGGTCTTCGCGGCGATCGGCGGAACGTACGACGCGATGGCGATCGAGGGCGCGACGCCGGTCATGGAAGCCTACGAAGAGCTGGAGCAGCTGCTCGCCGCACAGCCTCACTCCAGTCCCACTGCCGCCCCTGCTCCCGGGTCCGCCTCCTCCTCCCCCTCAACCGCTGCCGCCGCTACCACCGCCACTACCACCGCCGCCGCCACGCCGGAGCACCGCCCGGCGCCCCTGGTCCGCTTCGAAGGAGTCGGCTTCACCTATCCCGACTCGACCCGCACCATCCTCGACGCCCTCAGCTTCGAGATCCGGCCCGGAGAACTGCTCGCGGTGGTCGGGCTCAACGGCGCCGGCAAGTCCACCATGACCAAGATCCTCGCCGGTCTCTACGAGCCGACCGAGGGCCGGGTCACCGCCGACGGCGTCGACATCAGGGACCTCGGCCACGCCGCGTGGCGTCGTCAGCTGTCGATCGTCTTCCAGGACTTCGTCAAGTACCCGCTGACCGCCCGTGAGAACGTGAAGCTCGGCGCGCTCGCCGCCGACGCCGACGCTGACACGGCGCGGCACGTGTTGGAGGGCGCCGCCCGCGACTCCGGCCTCGTCGACGTACTCGACCGGCTCCCGCTCGGCTGGGACACGCCGCTGTCCAAGTCGCGGGTGGACGGCGTCGACCTGTCCGGCGGGCAGTGGCAGCAGGTCGTGCTCGCCCGCGCGTTGTTCGCCGTGCGAACGGGCGCGCGCATTCTCGTGCTCGACGAACCGACCGCGCATCTGGACGTGCGCACCGAGTTCGAGGTCTTTCAGCGACTCGCCGACGCTGCCAGCGAGGCCAGCGTGGTGCTGATCTCGCATCGTCTGTCCACGGTGCGCCAAGCCGACCGGATCGTGCTGCTCGACGCCGGCCGGATCGCCGAATCCGGTTCGCACGACGAGCTGATCGCGCGCGGCGGCCGCTACGCCGAGATGTTCGCCATCCAGGCCGAGCGCTTCGTGCGCGGCTACCAGGACGTCCTGGAAGAGGGAGAACTGCTGTGACCACGGTTTCGAGCCCTGATTCGAGCGCCGATACGAACGCGGAGCCGAGCCGCCCCGCGAACGCCGCCGGGTCCGCGTCCCAGCCCGAACCCGCGCCCGAGCCCGAGGAGGCGCTCGGCCCCGATCTGCGGGCCGGCCTGGCCCTCTGGCGCGAGCTGATGCGGCTGAGCTGGCGGCAGAGCAAGCTGCTGTGCGTCACCGTGATCGGCGCGCTCATCCTCGACACGTGCGCCATCGCGCTCATCGGCGTCAGCCTGCGCGCCATCGTCTCGGGCTCCGTGCATCACGCGACCGGCGCCGTTGTCGTCGGGGCGCTCGGCGCGGCGTTGGCGTACACGGTGAACCAGTGCATCGGCGAGATCGGCGGCATGATGCGGATCGAGCTGGCCGAGGTCGTCGCGATGCACCAGATCGTGCCGGAAGTGCGGCGCGGCGCGATCGGCATCGAGACCGTCGACCACCTCGAACGCTCCGCCTACCTCGATCGGCTCACCCTGGTCGAGAACAGCGCTTGGGGCATCGTGGACTCGGCCTGGGCGGCGATCGAGTCGGTCGGCTTCATCGGCAGGCTCGCGCTCACCCTCGGCCTGCTCGGCAGCGTCAGCCCGCTGCTGTTCCTGATCCTGGGCGCCGGCGCGATCCCGGTGCTCTTCGAGCGGCGCGGCCGGATGGGCGTCAAGGCCGCCGAGATCGCCCGCTCGGCCGA
>DASUAR010000111.1:0-19020 GCA_035763685.1 Actinocrinis sp.
CGGCGTCCAGTTCAACCTCGGCTCGCCCAAGCAGCTGCAGGAGATCCTGTTCGACCAGCTCAAGCTGCCGAAGACGAAGAAGATCAAGACCGGCTACACCACCGACGCCGACGCGCTGACCTGGCTGGCCGGCCAGACCGATCACCCGCTGCCGGTCATCCTGCTGCGCCACCGCGACGTGAACCGGCTGCGCACCACGGTCGAGGGCCTGATCAAGACGGTGCTGGACGACGGCCGCATCCACACGACGTTCAATCAGATGGTCGCCGCCACCGGCCGGCTGTCCTCGGTGGACCCGAACCTGCAGAACATCCCGATCCGCACCGAGGAGGGCCGGCGCATCCGCAAGGCCTTCATCGCAGGGCCCGGATACGACACGCTGATGACGGCCGACTACAGCCAGATCGAGATGCGCATCATGGCGCACCTCTCCGGCGACGAGGGCCTGATCGAGGCGTTCAACGAGGGTGAGGACCTGCATTCCTCGGTCGCGGCCAAGGTCTGGAACGTGACGCCGAAACAGGTCACCGGCGACCTGCGCCGCAAGGTCAAGGCGGTGTCGTACGGGCTGGCCTACGGCCAGTCGGCGTACGGCCTGGCGCAGAACCTGGGTGTCAGCAACGCCGAGGCCACCCACATGATGGAGGACTACTTCGCGCGCTTCGGCGGCATCCGCGACTACCTGCGCGCGGTCGTCGACGAGGCCCGCAAGACCGGCTACACCCAGACGGTTCTGGGCAGAAGGCGCTACCTGCCGGACCTGACCTCGACCAACCCGCACCTGCGCCAGATGGCCGAGCGGATGGCCCTCAACGCGCCGATCCAGGGTTCCGCGGCGGACATCATCAAGGTCGCGATGCTCCGGGTCGCCGACGCGCTCAGCGAGCACAAGCTCAAGTCGCGGCTGCTGCTCCAGGTGCACGACGAACTGGTCCTCGAGGTCTGCGACGACGAGCGCGAGCTGGTCGAGCAGCTGGTGCGCCGGGAGATGGGCTCGGCTTACGAGCTGCGCGTTCCGCTCGACGTCTCGGTCGGTTTCGGCCGCGACTGGCAGGCCGCCGGGCACTGAGCGCGGCCGGCGCCGGCCGCGCTGTCACGGTCGGCGGCGGTCATCGGACGCCGACGGTCTGCTGTTCGGGCTCGATGATCGCGACGACGCGCGGCTCGGCTCGCGAGTAGGGCTGTCCGATGTACTTCGTGGCCAGCTCGTCGATGACGGTCCAGGCCGCGTCGCCCTCCAACCATTCGGTGACGCGGCCGCGCACGATGACCGGCTCGAACGGGTTGTCCGCGGACGTGAGCGACAGGGCGACCCGCGGATCGCGGCGCAGGTTGCGGGCTTTGCGCGAGTTCGGGCCGGTGAGGAAGACGATGCGATCGTCGTGGGTTCCGATCCACAGCGGAACGCAGTGCGGCGAGCCATCCGGCAGGACGGTCGCCAGGTGTGCCAGCGAGGTGCCGTCCAGAGCACGGCGTACGTCAGGGTTGAGCATCGCGGACTCTCCTTCCAGGGTTGTCGGCGGCGGCTGCCTCGTCCGTGCTCGTCGCTGACCGGATTCGCCATCACGATTCCGGACGAAGCGGCGCCCGGACAGCCAGTCCGGACGCCGCTTCCCCTGCCGCTTCCCAGAAACGCCGTACAGATCAGCTAGATCGTGGGCTCCGGACTCGGCGTCGTGCTCGGGCCGGCTGAGCGCGCCGAGGCGGGCGACTGGAGCATGCTGGCGCCGAGGTCGGCGTCCGCGGTCAGATCGGACCCGCGGGTCTCGCGCGCGGCGAGCACCGCGATGAGCGTGACCAGGGCCGCCGCGCCGAGGTAGATCGCGAGCAGCAGCGGAGTTCTGCCGCCGTTGTGCTGTAGCACCGCCACCGCGATGAGCGGGGCCGGCGCGCCCGCGGCGATCGAGGCGACCTGGTAGCCGATCGACGCCCCGGAATAGCGCACCCCGGTGGCGAACAGTTCCGCGAAGAAGGCCGCCTGGGGCGCGTACATCAGGCCGTGGAATGCCAGCGCGATGCTGACGGCCGCGACGGCCTGCGGGTAAGACCTCGAATTCAGCATGCCGAAGAAGAACGGCGTCCACACGCCGATTCCGATCGCTCCGGCCAGATAGACCGGCCGGCGGCCGACCCGGTCGGAGAGCAAGCCGAACAGCGGAATCAGCGCGAACTCGATCGCCGAACCGATCAGGACCGCGTCGAGGCCGAAGGACTTGGGCAGCTTCAGATAGTCGACGACGTACACGAGGATGAACGCGGTGATCACGTAGTACGAGATGTTTTCCGCCATCCGTGCGCCGAACGCGGTAAGCAGTTGCCGCCAAGAGGACTGAAGCACCTGGACGACCGGGGGCTTCGCGGCCGCTCTGGCCGCCTCGCGCCGGGCGAGCGACTGGCGGAAGGCCTCCGTCTCGTGCAGCGAGGCGCGCACCCACAACCCCAGGATCATCAGCAGCGCCGAGAGCGCGAAGCCGATCCGCCATCCCCAGGACAGGAACGCCGCCTCGCTGAGGTTCTGGCTCAGCAGCAGCATGATTCCGGTGCCGAGCACGTTGCCCAGCGGCGCGCCCGCCTGCGGCCACGATGCCCAGAAACCGCGGCGTCCCCGGTCCTGTTCCGCGACGATGAGCACAGCGCCGCCCCACTCGCCGCCGAGCGCGAAGCCCTGGATCATGCGCAGCGTGGTGAGCAGGATCGGGGCCGCGATGCCGATGGCCGCGTATGAGGGCACCGCCGCGATGAGCGTGGTCGCGGCGCCCATGATGACCAGCGTGGTGACCAGCGCGCGCTTGCGGCCGATCCGGTCGCCGAGGTTGCCGAAGAACACCCCGCCGAGCGGGCGCGCCGCGAATCCGAGCGCGTAGGTGAGGAACGAGAGCAGCGTCCCGGTCAGCGGATCGGCCTTTGACGAAGAAGACCTTCGGGAAGACGACCGCGGCGGCGGTGCCGTAGAGGAAGAAGTCGTACCACTCCAGCGTGGTGCCGACCAGCGAGGCGCCGACGACTCGCCAGGGTGACTGCGCGCGGTCGGCGCCCGCGACGGCCGTCTCTGATGCGGTGGTGGTGCTCAACGTCGAGCTCCTGTCACAGGGTACGGGGGAAGCGCGCCGGGCAAGGCGCGTGTGGGTACTGTCCTGTGCGGTCTCGAAGGAGGGGATGTGGCCGCGGCATACTCTGCCGGGCATGGAAGTGGGGCCGGGCTACGCGAGCGGGCCCGGCCCCACGGAGAATCGGCTGTCGGATCAGTGCTGAATCAATGGCCGATCAGCGCCGGATCAGGTCACTGGCATCGTGGGGACGTCGCTGCCCGGGATGTGGAGTGTCGGGCCGGTGGCGGCGATCACGTCCTCGACGCTGACGCCCGGCGCGACTTCCCGTAGTACGAGGCCCTCGTCTTCGACATCGATGACGGCCAGGTCGGTGATCACCCGGTCCACCACGCGCTTGCCGGTCAGCGGCAGCGAGCACTCCTTGACCAGCTTGTGCCCGCCGTCCTTGGCCACGTGCTCCATCAGGACGACCACCTTCCTCGCCCCGTGCACCAGGTCCATCGCCCCGCCCATCCCCTTGATCATCTTCCCGGGGATCATCCAGTTCGCCAGGTCGCCCCGCTCGCTGACCTGCATCGCGCCGAGCACCGCGATATCGATCTTGCCGCCGCGGATCATCGCGAACGAGGCCGCGGAGTCGAACAGCGAGGCGCCCGGCAGCAGGGTCACCGTCTCCTTGCCCGCGTTGATCAGGTCAGGGTCCTCGTCGCCGTCATACGGGTAGGGACCGGTGCCGAGGATGCCGTTCTCCGACTGGAGCACGACCGTGACGCCCTCGGGCACGTAGTTCGGGATCAGCGTCGGCAGGCCGATGCCGAGGTTCACGTACTGGCCGTCGCGCAATTCGAGCGCGGCGCGCGCAGCCATCTGGTGGCGGTCGAGGGCCATGTCAGTTCCCGTTCTCGCTCGGCTGGACGGCTGCGTCGGTGGAGGTCGCCGCACCCAAGGAGGCTTGGGCCTGTTGCGGGCGCGGGCGCACGGTACGCCGCTCGATCCGCTTCTCCGCCACGGTCGCCTCGACGACCCGGTGCACGTGCACGCCCGGCAGTTGCACGCTCGCCGCCGCGATCTCTCCGGGCTCGACGATCCGCTCAGCCTCAAGCACGCAGATCCGCCCGGCCATCGCGGCGAGCGGGTTGAAGTTCATCGCCGAGCCGTTGAACACCGCGTTGCCGTGCCGGTCCGCCACCGCGGCCCGCACCAGCGAGAACTGCGTGATGATGGCCTGCTCCAGGATGTACTCGCGGCCCCCGAAGCTGCGCACCTCCTTGGCCGGCGAGGCGAGCGCCACCGAGCCGTCCGGCGCGTACTTCCACGGCAGCCCGCCCTCGGCCACCTGAGTGCCGACCCCGGTCGCGGTGTAGAAGGCCGGGATTCCCGCGCCGCCCGCCCGCAGCCGCTCCGCGAGCGTGCCCTGCGGCGTGAGCTCCACCTCCAGCTCCCCGGACAGATACTGCCGGGCGAACTCCTTGTTCTCGCCGACGTAGGAGCTGGTCATCCGGGAGATCCGGCCAGCCTCAAGCAGCAGGCCGAGGCCCCAGCCGTCCACCCCGCAGTTGTTCGACACCACCCGCAAGTCCGTCGCGCCGCGCGCCAGCAGCGCGGCGATCAGGGTGGACGGGATGCCGCAGAGGCCGAAGCCGCCCACGGCGATACTCGCCCCATCCGGAATGTCGGCCACGGCCTCGGCCGCGGTGACCACCTTGTCCATCGAGCCCGTCCCTACCTTTGTTAGCAGCCCTATCTTCGGTGACGGCAAAGCCGCTGCATGACGTGGGCGCGTCGGAGAGACGCACCGGGTTCTCGGCGCCGCCTTCCGGACGCTCCCTTCTGCCAACGACTTTAGAGGGTGCGCGGGTAGGAGTGCCGGGGGCGGCAGTCCTACCCGCGCACCCTCTTAGCCAGCGATCTGTCTTCCGCAAGTCTCGGCCCGCCCACGGCCCGGTCGGATGGCGGGTGCACACATGCGCGCCGCCGCGACTGTGGCGACGCGCTCCATGGGTGCGGATCGCCGCTGTTCCTAGGGTTGCGGCAGCGCACTGAATCGGCTCACCTCACCCGCGACAGCCGGACGCGACCCGACCTCTCAAAGGAGCAGCAGCGATGCGCTCTGTTTCCCCTCGCCGGCTCGGCGCCGCACTGGCCGTGGCCACTCTGGCCGCAGCAGCGGCGGGCTGCGCCTCGCCGACCTCGGCGAACGGCGGCAGCGGCGGTGGCGGCTCGGCCGCGAGCGCCGACGTCAAGATTGGGATCATCACCGCGAAGTCCGGCCCCTACGCGTCCTACGGCGCCGAGTACCTCGCCGGCCTCAACGCCGGGCTCGGCTACGTGACCCACGGCACCGGAAAGATCGCCGGGCACAAGATCGACCTGTTGGTTCAAGACGACGCGGACAACCCGACCACGGCGGTCGCCGAGGCCAAGGACCTCATCGGCCAGGGCGTGACGCTGATCGGCGGCTCGGTCGACTCGGCGATCGCGCTGCAGGTCGCCGCGGTGGCCGCGCAGAACAAGGTGCTCGACATCGCCGGTCCCGCGGCCACGGACAAGCTCGACGGGCTCAACCGCTACACCTTCCGCTCGGGCCGCGAGTCGTATCAGGACATCGCGACCGCGGGCACCTTCGTCGGCGACCTGACCGGCAAGAAGGTCGTCGTGCTCGCGCAGAACAGCGAATTCGGCACGGCGAACGCCGCGGGCGTCAAGGCGGTGCTCGGCGCGAAGGGCGCCACAGTGGCGAGCGTGCTGGTGCCGCCGGCCGCGACCGACTTCACCCCCTTCACCCAGCAGGTGCTCGCCGCGAAGCCCGACTTGTTGTTCGTGGCTTGGGCAGGCAGCAACGCCACGCAGCTGTGGACGGCGCTTGACCAGCAGGGCGTGCTGTCCGCGACGCAGGTCGTCACCGGTCTGGCGAATACGGCCACGTACTCGGCGACCGGACCGGCCGGGGCGAAGATCGAGTTCTTGGCGCACTACTTCGCGGGTGCGGGCGGGAACAACCCGATCGAGGCGGCGATGACCGCGAGCGTGCAGAAGGCCGGCGGGAGCGTTGACCTGTTCACCCCGGACGGCTTCGCCGCGGCGCAGATGTTCGCGCACGCCATCGAGGCGGATCCGGTGAGCGTCGGCAAGCAGATCGCGGCACTGGAGGGCTGGAGCTTCCCGGGCGTCGCCGGACAGTACACGGTCCGCGCCGCCGATCACGCCCTGCTGCAACCGGAGTTCCAAGCGAGGCTGAGCGGATCGGGCACCGCTTGGACGGCGCAGTTGGTCAAGACCGTGGACCCGGCCGCGATCGCACCGCCGGCGCCGGCCACGCCTGCCTGGCAAACGTCAGGGTCCTGACGGTGTCCACGATGAAGGGCGCTTCGGCGGCCGCCGCACCGGCCGCCGCGGGGCAGCAGAACGCGGGGACCGGCCACACGCGCTCCGGCCAAATGCGGTTAGGGCACCGGCCGGTCCCCGCGCTCGCGGTCGAGGACCTGACGTGGCGGGTCGGCGGGCGCGCGGTCGTCGACCAGGTCGGCTTCGCGGCCGCACCGGGCGAACTGCTCGCCGTGATCGGACCGAACGGAGCGGGCAAGACCTCGCTGTTCAACTTGATCAGTGGGCTGATTCGCCCGGATTCGGGCCGGATAACGCTCGGCGGTCACGACGTGACGCGGCTGCCGACGCACCGCCGGGTGCGCTACGGCCTCGGCCGGACCTTCCAGACCTCCAGCGTCTTCCCCGGCATGACCGTTGCCGAGAACGCGCAGCTCGCGGCGCAGGCGGCGCTCGCCGGACCCCTCGGCTGCCTGGCCGTGTGGCGCCGAGTCGGGCGACCGGCCCGTGAGCGCGCCGCGCAGGCTCTGGAGCGCTGCCGCCTCGGGCACCGGGCCGGCGCCCGCGCGGGCGCGCTCTCGCACGGTGAGAAACGCAAGCTCGAACTGGCGATCCTGCTGGCGGCCGAGCCCGCGGTGTTGCTGCTCGACGAGCCGATGGCCGGCATGGCGATGGAGGAGGTGCCGGAGCTCAGCCAACTGATTCGCGAGGTGCACCGGGACGGAGCCACGATCCTGATGGTCGAGCACCACATGGAGGTCGTGCTCGGGCTCGCGCAACGCGTCGCGGTCCTGCATCACGGCGCGCTGCTCGCCTGCGACCGGCCCGACGTCGTGGTCGACGACCCGACGGTGCGCGAGGCGTATCTCGGGGAGCCGCTGTGACGGCTTCGGATAATCAAGTCCCGAGGATCGCGGAACCGATCCTGCGTATCAGCGAGCTGACCGTGAAGCTCGGCGGCAGCGCCATCCTGCACGGCGTGACATTCGACGTGGCCGCGACCGGTGTGACAGCGCTGCTCGGCCGCAACGGCGTCGGCAAGACGACGACCGTCAAGTCCGTGCTGGGCCTGCATCCGGTCGGTGGAGCGGTCCGCTTCGCCGGAATCGATCTCAGAGCCCTGCCGACACACCGGATCGCCCGCCTCGGCGTCGGTTACGTGCCCGAGGACCGCGCGGTCTTCTGCGGGCTCACCGTCGAGGAGAACCTGCGGCTGGCCGAGCCCGCCCGCGAGGCGCCCCGCTACGACTTCGTGTACGAACTCTTCCCGGTGCTGCGCGAGCGCGCCCGGCAATCCGCCGGCACGCTCTCCGGTGGCGAACAGCAGATGCTGGCGCTCGGGCGGGTGCTGCTCGGCCCGGCCCGGCTGCTGCTGATCGACGAGCCGACCAAGGGGCTGTCTCCGAAATACGCCGGTCAGGTCGCGCTCGCGCTCGGGCGTATCGCGGAGCACGTACCCATCCTGCTCGTCGAACAGAACCTCGCCGTCGTGCGCAGGATGGCGCGCGACGCGGTCGTACTGGACATGGGGCGCGTCGTACACGTCGGTGACGCGCGCGACCTGCTTGCCGACCCGGGCCTGACCAACCGGCTGTTGGGGGTCTCGCCGTGAGCACCCTGATTCTGCTGGCCGCTACCGGGCTCGGCCTGGCAGCGCTCTATTTCCTGGTCGCCTCGGGCCTCTCGCTCATCTTCGGCCTGATGGACGTGCTCAACTTCGCGCACGGCGCGTTCGTCGCGGTCGGCGGTTATGCGGCATGGACCGTAGCCGACCACGTCGCGGGCACCCTCGGACTCGGGCTGGCGCTGATCGCCGCGATAGCCGGCGGCGCGGCGCTCGCCGCGCTGACCGAGCTGTTCGTCATCAGACCCCTGTATGCCCGGCCGTTGGACCAGGTGCTCGCGACAGTCGGCCTCGGCCTCGCGATTCCCGCGCTGCTACAAGCGATCTGGGGCGCCGACCCGCGCACCTGGACGCTGCCCGGCTGGCTGGCCGGGACCGTCAACCTGCTCGGCGCGCACGTCCCGACCGTCCGCTTCCTGCTGATCGCCGCGGCGCTCGCGCTGCTCGGCGGGCTGCGGCTGCTGCTCTCACGCACCCGCGCGGGACTGGTCGTACGCGCCGGTGTGGAGAACCGTGAGATGGTCGCCGCGCTCGGCATCGACGTGCACCGGGCGTTCACCGGCGTGTTCGCGCTCGGCGGCGCCGCCGCGGGCCTGGCCGGGCTGCTCGACGGCCTGTATCAGGGATCGATGTCACCGGGCGACGGTACCGCACTGCTGATCTTCGCGTTCGTCGTCGTGGTCCTCGGCCGGATGGGCTCGCTCACCGGGACCGCCGTGGCCTCCGCGGCAGTCGGGCTGGTGCAGCAGTTCGCGAACTACCTCTCACCGAATCTCGGCGACGAGTCCGTCGTCATCCTGCTGGCCGCGGTGCTCCTGCTGCGGCGGCGCGACCTCAAAGGCAGGCCGGCATGAGGCGAACACTGGCTGCGCTGCTCGCGCTGGCGCTGCTGTATGCGATCCCTTACTCGACGATCCGGCTGCCCGGCGTCTTCGACGGGCCGCTCGACTCGCCCGGCGTGCTGCAACTGCTCGCCGTGTGCCTTGTTTTCGCAGGGCTCGCACTCAGCTACGACCTGCTGTTCGGGCACACCGGCATCATGTCCTTCGGTCACGGCCTGTTCGTGACCGGCGGCATGTACGTCACCACGATCCTGGTCAACCACGCCGGATACAGCCTGCTGATATCAGCGCTCGCCGGTCTCGGCGTCGGCCTCGGCGCCGCGATCGTGCTCGGCGCGGTGGCGCTGCGCGTGGACGGCATCGGCTTCGCCATGGTCACCCTCGCTTTCGGGCAGGCCGTCTCGCTGCTGGTGGTGTCCGGCTCCCCGGGACTGACCGGGGGAGAGCAAGGCCAGACGCTCAACGCCGCCGCGGTGCCGGCGGCGCTCTCCGGCATCCGCAACACGGCCAACCTGTACTGGCTCGCCCTCGCCTATCTGGCCTTGTGCGCGGCGCTCCTCTGGTGGCTGACGACTTCGGTGCCCGGCCGGATGATGCGCGCGGTCAAGGAAAATCAGCAGCGCGTCGAGGTGCTGGGCCTCAATCCGTACCTGTTCAAGCTGCTCGCGTTCGTCGTCGCCGGGGTGCTGGCCACCGGCGGGGGAGTGGTCTACCTGCTGCTGCTCGGCGGCGCGACGCCGACCGTCTCAGGGTCGGACTTCACGCTCGGTCTTCTGGTCATGGTGGTGCTCGGGGGCGCGGGGCGTCGGTGGGGCGTCGTCGCCGGGGGAGTGCTGTACGCGTACGCCGACCAGTCGCTCACCCGGCTTTCCGGTTCCTCCTCCGTCGCCGCGCTACCCGGCCTGTTGCGCGGGCCGCTGCAACAGCCGCTCTTTTTGTTAGGAGTTTCCTTCGTGGCGGTGGTGTTTTTCCTCCCGGGTGGACTCGCCACGTTGCCCGCACGCCTTCGCACCTCGACTATGCCCATAAGACGCATGGCGATTACGAGGCGGCACCGCGTAACGAGCGGGCCGGTGACCGGAAAACGTCAGGAAGAGGTAGCGCCGCGTGGCTGACTTCCGTGATTTCGAGGAATACCAGGTAGCAGTCACCGGCGGAGAACTGGCCGTTGTGCGCTGGCCTGCGGCTGATCGCGGCGCGCCGGCCGTCGTCCTGGTGCACGGCATCACCGCGAACGCCCTTGCCTGGGCGGCGGTCGCCGAAGCCGTCGATCGCCGCGTCAACCTCCTCGCTCTCGACCTGCGCGGCCGCGCCTACTCCCGAGACATAGCCTCGCCCTGGGGCCTGGACGTCGACGTCGACGACGTCCTCGCCGTCCTCGACCACGCCGGCCTTGAGCGCGCGGTGCTCGCTGGACACTCCCTCGGCGCCTTTGTGGTGTGTACGCTCGCCGCGCGGCACCCCGACCGCGTCGAGTCGCTCGTCGCGGTTGACGGCGGTGCCCGGCTCGCCCGCGTCCCCGAGGTCGATCCCGACACGCTGCTGGAAGCCACCGTCGGTCCGGCGATCCGCAAGCTGCAGATGACCTTCGCCGACGGTGAGGCGTACCTGGACTTCCACCGGGAACACCCCTCGTTCGTCGGCCACTGGAGCCCGCAGCTCACCGCATACCTGGGCCGCGACACCTTGTGGCTGCCCGACGGCAAGGTGGTCTCCTCATGCATCGAGGACGCGATACGGGCAGACGGACGGCAGCTCATCACCGACGATTTCGTCAACGAGGCCATCAACACCGCGACGTGCCCTGTGACGCTGCTCTGCGCGGAGCGCGGCATCCTCAACCAGCCGCAAGGTTTCTACGACGACGGCATACTCGCGGCGGCGGGTATCGACCGAAGCCGCGTGAATATCGTCAGGGTCCCCGGCACCAATCACTACACGATCATCGGTCCGGGCGTTGGTGCCAATACCGTTGCCACCGCACTGATTAGCCATGCCGAACACCAGTAACACGGCCATGCCGACAACACAGCCGCTCCGCCCGAAGTAGGGGCATGACACATGATGAAAGCACGGAATCCCGCCTAGGGTCACCACCTTGAAAGGCCACACCCCTCGGCGAAAGGCTTTCCGTGCAACCACTGTCGTTTGCGCGCCGCCCGCGGACCCGTGCCTCCTTCGCGCTGGCCGTCGTGCTCGCCGCACTCACCGCGTTTCTCGTCGCCGCCGGCTCCGGCCAGCGCGCCCAGGCCGCCGGCTCCCTCACCCAGGTCTCGAACTTCGGCTCGAACCCGGGCGCCCTGCAGATGTACGACTACATCCCGACCACGGCCGAACCGAACGCCCCGCTCGTGATCGCCCTGCACGGCTGCACCCAGCAGGCATCCGACTACTACAACGACTCCGGCTGGCCCAAGTACGCCGACCTCTGGGGCTTCGACCTGGTCTTCCCGCAGCAGAGCGCTGCGAACAATTCGCTCGAGTGCTTTGACTGGTTCACCGCCTCAGCTGACACGCGCGGCAACGGCGAGGCCGCCTCGATCATCCAAATGGTCCAGTACATGCAGGCGCACTACTCGATCGACGCCTCCCGGATCTACGTCACCGGCCTGTCCGCCGGCGGTGGAATGACCGCCGACCTGCTCGCCGACTACCCGGACGTGTTCGCGGCCGGCTCGGTCGACTCCGGCATTCCGGCCCAGTGCGCGACCGGAGGCAGCACCAGCGCCTCTCCGTGCCAATCCGGCTCGGTGAACAAGACCGTGGCACAGTGGGCCGCGCTGGCGACCGATTCGGATCCCGGATACAGCGGACCCTGGCCGCGCGTGGCCATCTGGCAGGGTACGAGCGACTACACGGTCAATCCTGCCAACGCGACCGATCTGATGGACCAGTGGACCGGCGTGTGGGGGATTAGCCAAACGCCGTCGTCTACCGCGTCGCTGACCGGCGGTACGACTGAGAGCATTTACAACGACGCGAGCGGTAAGCCCGCCGTCGAGATGTACATGATCTCCGGGATGGGCCACGGCCTAGCGGTCAATCCGGGTTCAGCGACCGCGCAGTGTGGCACGACCGGCGCGTACTTCCTCAACTACATCTGCTCGACCTACTACACGGCGCTCTTCTGGGGCCTGAACGGCTCCGGTTCCGGATCTTCGTCGAGCGCGTCGGCGTCGGCATCGCCGTCAGCTTCGCCATCAGCCTCACCATCCACATCACCCACGCCTTCCGCAACGCCGTCCTCGACGTGGAGCGCGAAGTGCTTCACGGAGAGCAATTACCAGCAGACCGTCGACGGGCACGCATACCAGACCGGCGGCTATACGTATGCCGATGGTTCAAACCAGAACATGGGTCTGTGGAACGTCTTCACGGTCCATACGCTGGAGGAGACGAGTTCGGCCTATTACGTCATCGCCGACTCGCACTGTCCGTAGCCGCGCTGTTCATTAGTTGGCACTGCTCACAGCGGGCACTGCTCATAGCTGACGCTGGTAGTTCTAAACAGTGCGATGAGCACGCTCTGCCTTCCGAGCCGACGCAAGCTCGCGGCAGCGGCCGCCTGCGCTGGCTTTCAGGACACTGTGACGTACGGCGCGCCACGTTCACTCGCCGGTCCGCGCCCGCCGCTCTCGCTGCCGTGCCCGGCCCACGGAGGGGAACGGCGGGGGCTTCCACCACGCGGGTTGGGGCGGGCGGCAGCGCAGGCGGCCGGTGGTCCAGGAGTCAAGCGCCCGGTCCAGCGAGCCCACCCTGGCCCCGGGGCAGACCTCGAGGTTGACCGCAAACGGCGTGCCGAACCAGAGCACGTTCTCGTGGATGCGCCGCTGCGCCACAGTGGCGGACCCGGCCGCGATCGCCGCGGCCCACTGTGCCGGCGACCACGCCAGACGCTGTGCGACCAAACCTGCCTGCACGGGGACGGGCGCGCGCAGGCAGAACCACCACGAACCCTCTATACCGGTCTGGAACACCGTCTCGCTCACCTGCGCCCATGGCACCGACAATTCGGCGCCATCGGCGTAGTCCCCGCGATACCGCACGCCCGCCCTGTCCAGGGTCATCGCCCGCCCGGCGCGCATCCGGCGCCACCCCCACCGCGAGATCAGGTCTGTAACACCGTCCAAGGACATCCGCGAGCCCCAGTCCACCAGCCAGATCCCCGGCAACGCGTAAAGCGCCAGCAGCCACAGGTCGACCCAGGCGATCGGGAAGATCGCCGCGATGGCTCCACCCCACAGGACCAGACCCACGCCGAACTTGAACAGCCCGAGCGGTACCGGCCGGCCTCGGTGCACCAGGAACAACTCGATCTCGTGTGACGGCATCCCCGACATCGTCGCGGACGGCCAGCGCGCGAACAAGGGCCGGACCCACTATCGCAGTCCTCCACACGCCTTCCTGGATAGCGTGCGCCAGAAAGGCTTAGCCGTACATCAGATGCCCAGCCGAATACATCAGATCAAGTAAATTCGCATCAGATCCACTACGCCCGGACAGCCGTCGCGCTGGGTTGAGGCAGAGCTACCGCGCTCTTGATGCGGCTCTCTTCGACGAGCCGCATCACCTTGACGGATATAGGAGCGTCATCCAGTACATAGCAGCACGCTCACACACCCGCGCACCCTCTTAAGCATCACAGCAACTGGTTTAACCGCAATGCCAGCTGTAGCTCTAAGGCGCGCTCGGGGCAGTTCCAGTCCGCACCGAGCAGTTGCGCGATCCGATCAAGACGCTGCGTTACCGTGTTGACGTGCACGTGTAGCACGTCCTTAGTCCGCATCAGATTCCCGCCGCAGCCGAAGTACGCATCCAGCGTGTGCACCAGGTCCGTCGAGCGCCGCGCGTCGTAGTCGAGCACCGGACCGAGCGTCGCCTGAACGAAGGCCGGGACATCCGTCTTCCGCGGCTCCGCGCCGCCGAGCAGCAGCCCGACGAACCCCAGATCACGCGTGGCCGCCGCGTCACCGATCCGGCCAAGTGCTTGAAGCGCGGCCAAGCACCGAGCCGCCTGCGCATGCGTGGCGGCGAACGCCGCCGGACCGCGCACCGGGCCCGCCGCACCCGCCGTCACCGGCCGCTGGATCGCGCCGTGCAGATGATGCACCACGTCGCGCGCCACGCCGGTCGCGTCCGAGCCGGGCAGGAGCAACACCGTCGCGCCGCCGCGCTCCCCGGCCAAACCGCGGCTGGTCGCCGCCAAATGCGCGGCCGCCGAAGCCAGGCGCTGCCGGTCCGCATCCTCCGCCTGAGCCACGACAGCGATGTACGGCACGTCGAGATCCGCGCCGAGCCGCCGCGCCCGCTCACGCAGCGACTCCAGGCTCGGCTCGCCCCGATCCGATGCCGTCAGCAGGTCCGCGACCAACTCGCCGCGCACCCGGTGCTCCGCCTCCTGCACCGAGCGCTCGATCAGCAGCCGCAGCGCCGTCATCGTCGCCGCCCGCTCCAAGATCCGCTGGTCCGCGCTCTCCAGGTCCAGCTCAGGCCGACCGCGCAGCACCAGCGCGCCTAACCGCTCCTGACCGGCCGTCACCGCCGCCACCCACAGCCGACCGGCCGGCAGCGCGCGACCGGTCTTCGCCGACTGCGCCGCGGCCGACTCGACCGCGGCCCGCTCCTCCGGTTCAAGCAGCCCGCACAGGCCGCGGCCGGTGTCGTCCACGATCGCGACCGAGCCGCCGAGCAGTTCGGCGACGGATGCCGCGAGCTCGCCGAGACCCGCGCCACGCAGCAGCAATCCGGTCAGCGCCTCATGAGCCTCCGCGGCGCGCTCCACGGACGCGCTGTGCGCCTGGATAGTGCGGCTCGCCTCGGCCAACTCCGCGAGCGCCGCCCTGGTCTCCGCGAGCTGATTCGCCGACTCGATCGCGATCGCGGCATGCGTCGCTAGCGAGCTGAGCAGCGCGATCTCGTCTCGGCTGAACGGCCGAACCCGCCGATCCGAGGCGAAGAGCACGCCGATCACGTGTCCGTTGGATAGCAGTGGCACCCCGAGGATCGCGACCAGACCCTCCTCATGCACCGCTGCGTCGATCAAGCGTGTGTGATTGAACTGGGCGTCGTTCAGGTAGTCCGCAGTGACATAGGGCGAAGCCGTCTGTGCGACCAGGCCGCCCAACCCCTCGCCCATACCGAGCCGCACCTGCTGAAACTTCGCCGAGACGGAGCCGTCGGTGACACGCATGTACGTGTCGTCGGCGGCCGGATCGTTCAGCGTCAGATACGCCACGTCGGTACCGAGCAGCTTGCGTGCCCTGACGACAATCGCGCGCAGTACCGCATCCAGGTCGCGCAACCCCGCCAAGTCACTCGCAGTCTCGAACAGCGCGGCCAACTCCGTTTCGCGGCGCCGCTGTTCACGCAGCGTCGCACGCACACGCAGCGCCAGCGTCCTGGCTCGCTCTAGCCGAGCTAATACCTCCGGGCCGGCGCCCTCGTCGTGTGCGCGGGCAAGCGGGGCGTCGTACTCGACCGCGGAGGCGTCTTGGACCAGCAGACTGAGAAACGGCAGCTCGATGTCAGACGCATTGCCTTCCGGTGCACTGCTGCTTGACGCAGCGCTCGCGGCAGGCGCGCCGTTCAGATTGGTCTTGCCGTTTACATCCATCGCCGTCTTCCATTCACCCTCGCGCGACCCAGTGTGGTCGAAAGCTGTGGCCGGGAGCTACTGCGCGGTCCAGCCCCCGTCCACGGCCAGCGAAGCGCCGTTGATGAACGACGCCCCCGGCGAGCACAGGTACACGGCCAACTGCGCCACCTCGGCCGGCTCGATCAGCCGCTTCGTCGCCGACCTGGCCAGCAGCACCTCGCCGATCACCCGCTCCTCGGGTATGGCGTGCGCGGCCGCCTGTTCCGCGATCTGCTGCTCCACCAGCGGCGTGCGGACATAACCGGGATTGATGCAGTTCGAGGTCACCCCGCGCGGCCCGCCCTCGACCGCCACCACCTTGGAAAAGCCCTCGAGCGCGTGCTTCGCCGTGACATAGCCCGCCTTGTACGCCGAGGCGCGCAGCCCATGCACCGAGGAGATGTTCACGACCCGGCCCCAGCCGCGTTCGTACATCCCCGGCAGCGCGCCGCGCACCAGCCGGAACGGGGCCTCGACCATCACCGCCAGCATCCGCCGGAAAACCTCGGGCGGGAACTGCTCGACCGGCCGCACCACCTGGAAGCCCGCGTTGTTCACGATGATGTCCGCGCCGGCGGCCAGCACCGACAGCGCTTCGAGATCGGCCAGGTCCACTGCCAGCCCCTCGCCGCCGATCGCCGCCGCCACCTCGGCCGCCCCGGCCTCGTCCAGGTCCACCGCGCGCACCCGCGCCCCCGCCGCGGCGAACGCCAGCGCGCACGCCCGCCCGATCCCGCTCGCGGCGCCGGTGACCAGCGCGGTGCGGCCGCGCAGGTCCACCTCATCGGTCTCAGGCGCCAGATCCACCGTCGTCATGGTCCTGACCGTAGGGTCACGCCGCGGTCACGCGCATGTGGCCGGCCCACATACTCCGATCGGAACCTGTAGGGCGTCGCGGCTCGCGATAACGCAGAGTTCGACTTCGTACCGTCAGGGCGTCGCGGCGACGTACTCGGAATTCGGCTGCGCCGGATGCTGCGCAGCGGCGTGGTGCCTAGCGAGCGCGGACACCGTGAGACTCAACGCCGCCGTGGCCGTGCCGCAACACGCCGCCGTCCCGATGAGCTGGGTCGCGGTGCGGTGCGCGAAAGCGAGGATGATCGCGACCTCGATGAGGATCCCGCAGAAGACCAGCCAGCCGATCACGTGCGAGCGGCGCGCGACCGCGTCGAGCAGTGCCAACTGCACCAGCGCCTGCGTCGCGCCGGCCAGCGCGAACAGCCAGGCCGACGACGCGAGGTCGAAGTGCATGGCCGCGCCGTCGAGGTACTTGGCGCCGAACGCGATACGGATTATCGGATCAGCGGCGAACAACGTGCACGCGACGATGAGCAGCCCGATTCCAACCGAAAGCGCTACCGCGGTCATCAGTGCCTTACGTCGCGTCTCCGGCACGGCGAGCTTCGGATAAGCCAGGACGCCGACGAACTGCGGGCCGAAATAACCCGCACGGGTGAACAGCGCCCCGGCCTGGTACCGGCCGAGCACGTCCCCGTTGAAGTAATGCGCTGCCAGCAGTCCGTCCAGCAGCGAGAGTACGAGCACCGCGCCGAGGCTCCACGATGCGGTGCCCAATTCGTGCACGTACCCGAGGCCGCGCACGAGGTGTGGCTTACCGACGATTTCCCGCAGCCCGTAGTGCGCGACAGCCGCTGTCACGAACCATGAGGCAGCCATCGCCCCCATGATCATCCCCGGTCGCGCCCCCGCCGCGCCGGCGATCACGCCGGCCACCAGCTTTGCCCCGTTGAAGCCCACGAACAGGATCGAGAACGCCCGGAACCGCGAGCTGCCCTGCGTGACACCCAGATAGCCGAAGATCAACGCGTTCGGGACGAGACTGAGCGCGGTCCACGCCACCCCTCCCGTCGACACCGCGGGCAGCAATGCCGACACCGCCGGAGCCAGCGCCGCGAGCAGCACCGTCGTGCCCATCCCGACCAGCAGCGACCAGCGCATCAGCGGTCCGGTCAGCGCGCGCAGAGCCGGCGCGTCGAGAGCGCCCGCGCTGGCGATGCGACGCGCGGTGACCGCCTGGATCGCCGTGCCCGGAATCGACGCCACCAGCGAGATCATCAGCAGCGAGCCGATCTGCCCATAGCTCGTCTGATCGAGCACGTGGGCCAGAGCGAAGCTGAAGCCGTAGGAGAGCACGCTCCCGACGAGCGTGCCGACGGCCACCAGGGCGCTGTCGGCGAGGTGGCGGCGGGCCATGGGCGGCGCCCCTTCCGGAAAGCGGTCGCGGGAAGGTTCGTACCGGCCCGGTCCCGCGGAGTGTCGGGTCAGGACTGTAGCCGTACCGCTCCGTGGGTACCAGCCGATCGGCGCCGATCGGCCGCTGCCCGCCACCTGCCGCAAGCCGCGGCCGCGTGCGGTCTAGCGCTTCTCGGTAACGAAGATCGCGGTGCCCGGGACCAGGCGACCGCGCAGTTTCGACCAGCCGCCGCCCCAGCGCTCGTCCATGTCCTCCGGGTACTCCGGCTCGACCAGGTCCAGCAGCACCAGGCCGGCGGCGGTCAGTTCACGCACTCGGTCGCCGAGCGTCCGATGGTGCTCTACATACGTCGCGACGCCGCTCTCATCCTGCTCGACATACGGGCGCCGATCGAAGTACGAGTCCCGGATACGCAGCCCGCCCTCGCCGCCGTCGTCCGGCAGACACCATCGGAAGGGATGCGTTACCGCGAACACCCACCGCCCGCCAGGTCGCAGCACTCGAGCGACCTCACGCATCACGGCTGCCGAGTCTGCGACGAACGGAACCGCGCCGAAAGCTGAGCATGCGATATCGAATGATTCGTCCGCGAATGGCAGGACCGTCGCGTCGGCCTGCACGAGTCGCAGCGGAGGCTCACTGGCCGCGTCGTCGATGCGTCGCGCATGTTGCAGTTGGCGCCACGACACATCGAACGGCACTACATCCGCACCCTGCTTCGCCAGCCACCGAGAACACTGCGCCGCCCCGCAGCCGACCTCAAGCACCCGCTTGCCGGTTACCGTGCCGAGTAGGTGTGCCTCGTCCTCGTACAAGCCCTCCGGTCCCCACAGGAACCGCGCGTCGCCGAGAAACGCGCCGTGCTGCTCCTGGTACCAGTCCGACGCGCCGTCCCACCACCGCCGATTAGCCCGAATGGTCTCCGCGTCACCCGCCTGACGCCGAGTCACGAACTCGCGCCAGTCGGTGCTCGCCTCACCCATGCCGCCACCCTTCCAAAAGCACAGCCCGACACGCTATCTTGCGGTTGTCCGCACCGCATGCTCATATCGCGTCACCCAACCACGTCTCGGTTCGGTGTGATCCCACCAAGCTCGATTGACCATGGAAGCGTGCGGCCCGTATCCTGGCTGTTGCGCTGCGGACCCGTGTGGCTTCGGACCGAGGGGGCCGCACCGACTTTCGAACCGCTCAGTTCCCGAGTCAGGCTCCGCCGCGTGTGTCATCCGACCACATATCCGTATCCGGAGCCCTTTCCCCCATGACGAGCAGCACCGAGACCGTCCGAACCCCGCAGGTCGCTATCAACGACATCGGTTCGGAGGAGGCCT
>DASUAR010000112.1:0-3184 GCA_035763685.1 Actinocrinis sp.
GAGGACGCTCCGGCCGCACGCCCAGGCTCGTCGCGCAGTGAACCATCTGCGCCTGGCGGCGCGTGGCGATTCGCCATCACGATCCCCGACAAAGCGGCGGCCGGATCGTTGCCTTGATACATTCCCCAACACCGCCTAGCGCACGTGCCCGCGCCGGTGACTAGGAAGCGATTCGGCTACCCAGTCGGTCACCGGCGCTGGCACATGGCCCCTCGTTGACCCTGCAATTCCTTCGGCTTAGCATCTCGACGAATCGGTTCGGTTGTGCGAACCGCAGCTGCCGCCGACCGCGGGAGGAACTGATGAGACCCGGGTCGGGCGCCGCGGTCCGGCTCGTCGCGGCTACCGGGAGCGCAGCATCCGGCGCACCAGGTCCGCCCGCTCCGTCAGGGTCTTGCGAACCACCGGCGCGGTCGGCCGCGCTGCGGCCAGCGCCGCGTCGGGGTAATCCCGGTCGATCCCGAACAGCGGGAACAGCCGGTTGGTGAACACCATTGCCGGGATCATCCCGCCGCGCTCGAGCCCCGGCAGCAGTTCGAGATACCGGTCGGCGTACGGCGCGAGCAACGCGTCCTGACCGGGGCGCCAGAACGCCGACATGACCGCCGACACCGCGCCGACGGGCACCGCACGCTCGTCCACCACCCGCTGCCAGACGGCCTGCTTGTCCTGCGCGCCGGGCGAGGCGGCCTGCACAGTCAGCACCCTGATCCAGGAGTCGGGATCAGGATCGCGCTCCTGAAGCCGGGCTACCTCGTCCGCGACCTCGCCGCCCAGTTCGGCCTTGCGTGCCAACGCACGCCACAGCAGGTCCACGTCATCGCCGGCCTGTTGCTGGAGCCACTCGACGTCGTCGAGGCTTTCGGCGCTCTTGGCGAACGCCCGCAGCGCCACCTGGCGACGGTGCGGATTGCGGGCCAGCCGGCGGGCGGTGGCGGCGACCGCCGCGGCGAGTTCGGCGCGCTGCGCTTGCGGGGCCCACAGTTCGCTGCCGGCCAGGGCCAGGTCAAGGTAGGGCTCGATGACGCTGTCGCCGGTTTCCACGGCCAGCACCGAGGTGACGCACCGCACGGTCTCGGCGGCTGTCGACTCCCCCTTGACCAGCAGGTCCCACGCTGTCGCCACGGCCACGCCGCGCGAGATCGCGCTGGGGAGGGCAGGGGCGGCCGCGAGCAGTCGCGCGCGGTCGGCCGGCTCGACCCGGGCGACGGCGAAGGTGAGGTCCTCGTCGTTGAGGAGGTAGAAGTGCGCGCCGACCGGGAGGTTCAGCGGCGTGCGAGCCTGTTCGACCTCAACGGATTCCAGAGCCAGGCGCCGCAGTCCCGCGTCGGTGCCATCGCTCGCGTACGCGCCCACGGCCAGCACCTGCGGCCTGGGCTCATGGTTCGCGCCGGGTCCGCTGGCCACCAGCACGAATCCGTCGCCGTCCCGCTCCAGCGCGAGCTGATCGGTGCCTGCCGTGTCCAGCCAGCCGGCCCGCCAGGCGTCCACGTCCCGTCCGCTCGCCTTGCCCAGCGCGTCGATCAAATCCTGCAGCGTGGCGTTGCCCCACGCGTGCCGTGCGAAGTACGCGGTCATGCCGGCCGAGAAGTTCTCCTCGCCCACGTACGCCATCAGCTGTTTGAGCACCGAGGCGCCCTTGTCGTAGGTGATCGCGTCGAAGATCGACGCGGCCTCGGCGGTACTGCGCACCGGCACGCGGATCGGGTGCGAGATCGGGCCCTGATCCGCGAGGTAGGCCTGCAGCTTGCCGGAGGCCAGGTGTCCGGCCCACGAGTCGCGGTACGCGGTCGCCTCGACGGCGGCCCAGTTGCAGGCGAATTCGGCGAACGCCTCGTTGAGCCACAGGTCGTCCCACCACCGCATGGTCACGATGTTGCCGAACCACATGTGCGCCATCTCGTGCAGCAGGACCTTCGCGAACAGCTCGCGCTCGGCCGCGGTCGGATCGCTGCGCTGCAGGAACTGGTCCGACCAGGTCACGCAGCCGTAGTTCTCCATCGCGCCGCCGAACTCGGGCATGAACACCTGGTCGTAGGTGCGCTGCGGGAACGGCATCCCGAATACCCGGGCGTAGAAGCCCAGGCCCTGCTCGGTGAGCGTGAAGATCTCATCCGCGTCCCGGTCCAGCACCGCGGCCAGCGACTGGCGCGCGAACAGCCCGAAGTCGTGGTCGCCCACGGTGCGGCGGATCTGGTGGAACGGCCCGGCGTTGACGACCGCGTTGTACGTCGACAGCGGCGGGGTGTCCGGGAAGGTCCACCGCCGGGCCGCCGTGGTCGACGCGTCCTCGATCCGCGGATCGCCGCTGTTGCTGGTCACCGTCCAAGCCGCGGGCGCGGTGACCGTGAACGCGTGCGGCGCCTTCAGATCCGGCTGGTCGAAGCAGGCCCAGACGAACCTCGCCTCATCCGGCTCGAAGCTGGTCCACACGTAGACCTCGCCGTCCGCGGGGTCAATGGCCTTATGTACTCCGGGACCGCTCGCCGTGTCCGCCTGCGTGCTGCGCACCACCAGCGAGTTGTGTTCGGCCAGGTCGGTGAGCTGGATCCGCCCTTCGGCGCTCTGCCCGAGCGGCCTGCCGTTGAGCGTCGCCTCGACCACCTCCGCGCCGCAGTCCACGAACGTCGAGGCTCCCGGGGTCCGGCAGGAGAACGCCACCGTCGCGACGCACCTCACCTCGGCTCCGGTCGGCAGGTCGGTGAGGTCGACGTCGATCTCGTAGCGCTCAACCGTGATCAACGCGGCCCGCTCCTGAGCCTCGTGCTGCGTCAGACTGCGCGGCTCCATCCGTCCTCCTTGACTGATCCTGCCGGTAGATACGGCTCAGGCTGCCGTCCTGGGCCGTTTGGATGCAACCGTGTTTCCACCTCGGTAGTGTCCGTGACAGCTCGCCCGTTCATCGCCGCCGCGCATCGCCCCGGAGAGGATTGACGATCATGGAGTCGACCACCGAGCGGTACCGCGCCGCCCGAGATCTGCTGCAAGCGTCCTCCCGCGACTACCGGACCGCGCTCTCCCGGTTCAGCTGGCCGGACTTCGGCGAACAGTTCAACTGGGCGATCGACTGGTTCGACGCGATCGCCCGCGGGGTGCGGCGCACCGCGCTGTGGATCGTCGAGGAGGACGGCTCCGAGGCGCGCTATTCCTTCGATGAGATCGCGCACCGCTCGGACCAGGTCGC
>DASUAR010000113.1:0-14820 GCA_035763685.1 Actinocrinis sp.
AGATGGTTCACTGCGCGACGAGCCTGGGCGTGCGGCCGGAGCGTCCTCATACCGGTTGTCTGTGGGCGTTTCGGCCGTGCGTCCAGGCGAAGTCGATCACCGGATTCGCCCCTTGAGACATTCCCCAACACCGCCTAGGCCGCAGCGTGCGCCGGGAGGATCTGGCCCGGATGGCTGAGCGGGAACGGTCTCGCGTCGTGCGTGCTCAGGGTCCTGATCCGCACGCCGATGCGGGGCAGGCCGGAGCAGAAGGCGTCGACCAGTGCGTGCACGAAATCCCCGTGGGACCAGCTGTCGAGCAGGATCCGGTGACTGGTCACCACCAGTCGCCGCTCGCGGTCCTCGATACGGCTCAGCAGGAGTCTGATCAGCGGTGGCGCACCGAGCGGGAATTCCTCCGAGCGCTCGTGTTCTTCGAGTCGCTGCGCCGCGATGATCCGCTCGGCCGGACTCATTTCGCGCAGGTTCACCGTGCGCAGCCGAAGCACCGCCTCGCGCGGCTCGAAGCAGATGGGCCGGCCCTCGGCGTCGTAGCCGAAGCCGGACAGCAGCTGCGGATCGGCGCGCACGACAGCGTCGACGGCGCGCTGCAGGGCCGCGATGTCGACGAAGCCGTTGATTTCGAGCACAGTCTGCACGTTGCAGGTCAGTGCGCCGAAGCGGCTTTCGCCGAGCTGCCTGACCTCGAACAGGATGGCTTCCTGCGCGGGCGGCAAAGGCCGCGCGGTCCTCTCGCGTACCGTCATCGCCGAATCCCTCCGCCTTGCGGTTGGGTCTCCTCTGCGGAACCTGTTGCGGGTCCACTGTGCTGAAGAGGGCTCGACGACGCCTCGACTGCGGTTAGGTACCCGCGGAGGACACGGTGGCGGTCGGCAGGTCGCCCGGTTTCGCGATCTCGGACGCGATCACGGTCGCGGTTACGGTACCGTCAGGGTCCTTACGCAGGCGCGCGACCACCTTCGCTCCGGGCACAAGTTGGGCGCGAGTGAAGGGGCGCGCTGCGGTGCCGAAGCGCGTTGTGGTGGCGATGTGTACGACCACTGTCTCGCCGCGCGCAGTCGTTCCGGTGAAGGAATCGGTGCCGACGGATGTCACGGTGATCCGCGCATTGACGGCCTTGCCTGCCTTGCCGGCTTTCGCGGCCTTCGATCCGGGCGAGGCGGGAGCGCTCGCCGACGGCGTACCGGCCGGCGCTGCCGCTGGTGCGCCGCCGGACGCCGCCCACACGCCCGCGCCGATCCCGGCGGCCAGGACCGCGGCGCCGCCGAACACGATGGCCGACCGCAGCCGGCGACGCGGAGCGCGCTGGGCCGACTCGTCGAACGGCATTGGCGCAACGACCTGCGTGTACTGCTCGTACGGCGGCGGGGCCAGCGGGGTAAACGGCTCCTGCTGCGCGCGCTCCTGCGCCCGGCGCTCCCGGAAGGCGTCGAAAGGGTCGACGGCGCCGGTCGCTTCGCCGTCTGGTTCGTGTTCGTCGTAGTCGGGCACGGAAGCCTTCCCCGGATCGGTGGTCCTCTCCGGCTAGTGCACCGTGCCCGACATAAAGATGACGTCAGTGCGCCGTCTTGCGCTCGACGATGTGCGCGGCGTTCCGGGCCGCCGCGTTCGTAGGCGCCGTGGCGTGCGGTGTCGCCGGGCTGGAGTTCAGCTGTCCGAGGGCGAACGGGTCACCCAATGGCGTCTCGAACACGCCGCTGAACTCGTTGGTTTGCGGCGCGTGCAGGGTCGTGGAGAAGAACGGCCGGACGGCGTCGAATCCGGAGGCGGCCAGGCCCTCGTAGTCGCCGAGGAAGTGCCCGCCCGCGTCGGGTGCGAGAAGCCAGTCGAAGTCCGGCGCGATCCGGCGCTCGACCGCGTCCTGCTGGTGGCCGCGCGGGAAGGAGTAAAGCCAGGTGGAGGTGGGCAGCGTGGTGGTGTTGCCGGGCTTCAGGTCGCGCACGTCGTAATACGTGACGCTCACGGTTCCGGTCGGGTCCACCGCGATCGACGGCGTATAGGACGGAGCCTGCGGTCCGTGGCTGATCCGGACTGGCGTTGACCAGGTGCGGCCGTGGTCGGTCGAGTGCACCAATTCGACTTGGGAGGTCGCGCCGCCGGTGAAGGTCGTGCCCTCGAAGGCCACGTAGAGTTCGCCGGTCACCGGGTCGATCGCCACGTTCTCCAGGCCGGAGCCGGTGCGCAGGGCCTTCGTCGGGTCGTTGGGGGCGTTCGGGTCTACATCGCCGATCGAGGTGTCGGGCGTGATCTTCGTCGGCGACGACCAGGTGCGGCCGCCGTCTGACGAGCTGACGAAGGCGTAATGCGCGTCGACCACGCCGGTGTTGTTCGGGTCCGTGTACGTGATCTGATCGAAGAAGTTGTACAGGCGGTCGGTGCGGTTGTCCGCGACGATGATGTTGCCGATCGTCTGCGTGTTGGGGATGACCGAGGTGTTCACGATGACGCGCGGCTTGGACCAGGTGCGTCCGTAGTCGTGAGTGACTGAGAGGTACGCGGGGCTGTCGAACGAGATCGCGTTGCCGTTCGCGTCGAGCGGCTGGTCCAGCCGGTCCCAGACTTGGTAGGCGGTGCCGGGCCGATGCGGGTCGGCGGTGACCGAGTTCTTGTCGTCGCCGATCGCCGGGTCGTTGTCGGAGATGATCGGCTGCGCGAACTTCCAGGTGCGGCCGCCGTCGAAGGAGGTGGCCGCGCCGACTCCGTTGCGCGCGTCGGCGACGTCGAACTCCAGGCCGCTGGAGTACGCGGTGCCGTCCGGTCCGAAGCTCACCCAGAGGTCTGAGACGCGCTCGTAGTTCGTGCCGCCAGGTGCGCCGCAGGTGCCGAACGGCAGCAGCCCCTCCGAGAAGTGCACGCCGTCGCGCGTCCACACCACGCCGCCGGCATGCGCGCCGCCGTTGGTCCACCGGTCCTGCTGGAAGACCCCGATCGCCTGATGCGGGTTCCAGCTGTTGACCGCGACGTACGGTTCCACCTCCGTGTTCGGGGCGTTGGTTCCGCTCTCCGCCCCGGCGGTGCATGAGGCCGTCGGATCCCCCGCGGACGCCTGGACCAGGCCCGAGCCGGAGTGTGCCCAGGCGGCGGTTGGTCCAAGCGCGAGAGGCGCGGCCGCCAGGATCACCAGCGCCGCGCGTTGCCGTGCTCGCATATTCGCTCCCTAATACCCGACGAGCGTATTCCGGTTCTTGCTCACCCGACCACGGTAACGAGCGCGCGGCCGACCGCAACCCTACGAGCTCGATGAATCGCCGAACGGCACAGACCCTGTGAATCCCCTTGTGAGGAAGGATGACAACGCCATGAGCCGCCGATGCGGTCCCTGCCGGCGCCGCACCGCCGATGCATGTCGTGCTGACTCTCGCCGTGCACTGCCGCGCGGACGCTGTCCTTCTGCGTTGCGCTGCACTACTCAGTCGAGGCACTTCTCAAACTCGCGAGCGCGAACTCGCGGTTCTCAAGTGTCTGCTTCCGGTAGACGGCGGGCAGGTCGGGCAGCGTCAACAGGCGGTCACACGCGTCAAGAGAGGCGCGCGCGTCGCCCACCCAGTACGAGGTGATGGAGTATTCGAACAGCATGCCCCACCGGTAAACCCACGGCGACGTGAAGAGCAGGTCATCCGGCATTTCGCGGTCGATTCCGGCCGCGGCGAACGCGTGCGCGGACTGGTACCGGCCCGCGAGGCGCAGCCGTGAGCACAGTTCGTAGCAGGCCTCTAAGCGCTGCGGGCGTTCCTCCCACGCCTGCAGCAGCGCGTCGAGCCCGCCGGCTAGATCTGCGGCCTCGGCTTTCAGGATGCCGACCTGAAGCAGGGAGTAGTAGACCTCCTCGGACCACCCGGCCATGCTCGCGCGCCGAGAGTAGAGGGAGATCGCCTCGGCGGGGCGGCCGAGATCGCGCACCGTCTGGGCGAGGTAGAACACGGTGCGACTGTTGCCCGGGTCGCGCAGCAGGTCCTCACGCAACAGGCGTTCGTCGCGAGTGAACTTGTCCGCGCGCGAGCCGCCGTCCGCCCGGTGCTCGATGAGGAGCGCGTCGAGGTTCGCCGGCACGTCCCCGGTCTCTGAGGTCAGATATTCGTGCGTGGCGCCCTCGTAGCGCCAGGGCAGCCTGCCGCTGACCAGCCGCTTGATCCGGTACTCGGTGTCGCCGGCGTGCCGGAGCAGGTAGGAGTCGGCACGCAGGGGCGGCAGCGCGCCGGTGCGCTGAACAACCATGTCGGCGTCGATGAGCAGCAGGTAGTCGGATTTCCCGCGGGCATGCCGCAGGTTCAGGGTGCGGTTGTGGCCGAAGTTCAGCCATGGCTCTTCGTGAAGCTCGCCCGGAATGCCGTCGAGCGCCGTGCGGATCAGGTCCTGGGTGCCGTCCGTGGAACCGGTGTCGGAGATCACCCAGTAGGACAACAGATCCCGTACGGATTCCAGGCAGCGCGCAATAACGGCGGCCTCGTTCTTCACGATCATGCACAAGCAGATGGACGACTCCGACCGGTCGGCGGCGACGGCGACGGCGTCCGGGAGGTCACGGATCATGTGCGAGCCCCTAGCTGAGATGGCAAAAGAGATGAGTGCCGCCCCCGTCAGAAGATGGGGACGGCACTCGGATTCCGGCTTCGGATTACTGCCGGGAAGTCAGATCACGGATAAGTGATCGTGGCCCACGAGCCGCAGGCGGTCGCCAGGGAGGCGCCACCCTCCAGGCCGGAAGTGCCACCGTTGGCGGTGCACACAAGCTGCCTGGCCTCGCCCGCGGCGTTGACGACGTCGATGTACAGGTCGTTACCCATTACCGTGGTAGAGCCGTCGATCGCGTTCGGCGAGGAGTAGTAGCCGGGGAGCCCCGAGGCGTCCAACGCCGCGCTGACGCCGATCGGGGTGATGTAGGTGTGACCGCCGGTCACGCTCACCTGGAATTCATGCGAGCCCTGGAAGACCAGGTCGATGTCCGGACCGGTCGGACCGGTCGGACCGGTCGGGCCGGTCGCACCAGTCGCACCGGCCGGGCCAGTGGGACCGGTGGGACCGGTCGCGCCCGTGGCACCGGTTGCACCGGTAGCACCGGTAGCGCCAGTAGCACCCGTGGCACCCGTGGCTCCGGTCGCTCCGGTCGCTCCGGTTGCACCGGTCGCACCGGTCGCACCGGTCGCTCCGGTTGCACCCGTCGCTCCACCAGTACCCGCCGGGCCAGTGTCACCGGTCGCGCCAGTCGGACCAGCCGGGCCGGTCGCGCCAGTCGCACCGGCGGGACCGGTGGCACCAGTCGCGCCAGCCGCACCCGCAGGCCCGGCAGGACCCATCGCCCCAGCGGGACCGGTCGGGCCAGCCGGACCCGGCTTGCCCACGCACGCACACTTCTTGTGGTGCTGCGCCTTGTGATGCGGACACGACTCGTGGTGATGGCGCACCACGTGATGCCGCACGAAGTGGTGCGGCCGTGCCGGTGCCACCGGAGCGATCGGCATGCCGTCGGCGTGCTGGCCAACCTGGTGATAGATCGCACGCTCGCTCAGCGGCAACCAGGACAACCGCTGGTTCTGCGCGGACGGGCTGTGCCAGGTCTGCGCAAAGGCCGGCGCCGCGAAAACGACGCTCATGAGCGCGACGCCGGCGACGATGGTGATGCCTCCTGCCGCGCGGCCGCGCATTCCAGACGAGTTCTTCGAATGCCTCTCAACGTCGTTAACCACTAGGTCACCTCTCGACGAATTGGCGGGCTTTCTCCCGACTGGACGATCCCGTATGGCACAGGCACAAGGAACTAACCCAATATTCATCTCACTAATTCGGCCTAGAAATCGGCGCTGATTCCAGCCATTTGATCGAGCCCAGGCTGATATTCCTACTTATGCTCACGGTGTCCGGTGCTGGCAGCTGCCGCGGGCTGACTCCACCGCGCGCCGCACGTGATCCAGTCCTAAGCCAGCCTTAACAGAACACTGTTATTCCTGCCGCGTCTATGCGGATGGTCACGGTTGTCTAATGACCTGTACGAAGTCGCCCGGGTTGGGGCTAGGGTGTCCGCATGCGGCTGAGCGCTGTCGGATACCGCTATGGATGGCGAGCACCCTGGGTGCTGGGCCGAGTCGACCTCGACCTGCAGTCGGGCGATTTGGTGCGCATCGGCGGATACAACGGCTCCGGTAAATCCACTCTCATGCGGATCATCGCCGGAGCACACCGGCCTGGCCGCGGCACCGTCACCGGCCGCCCGCAGAACGTCGCGTACGTGCCGGGCCAGCTGCCGCCGCTGCCGTTCAAGGCGCACGACTACCTGCGGCACTTCGGCCGCATCAACGGCTTGTCCGGCGAGGAGGCCGAGGAGCGGGCGCTGAGCTGGCTGGAGCGCTTCGAGGCGCTCAGCTATCGCAAGCACCGGATCGGCGACCTGTCCAGGGGCACCGCCCAGAAGGTCGCGATCATTCAGGCGCTGCTGGCGGAGCCGGAGCTGCTGATCCTGGATGAGGCGTGGACCAGCCTGGACGCGTTCGGCCAGCAGACGCTCGACGAGGTGGCCCGCGAGACGACGCGCCGCGGCGGCCGGGTGGTGTTCGTCGATCACGACCCGGAGCGGTTGGCTGACGACGCGACAGCCGCCTATGTACTGCGCGACGGGCTACTACATCAGGCCTCTGCGGTCGACTTCGAAATGCCGCTGGTGCTCATCGACCTGGAGAACGCGCCGGATCCGTGGCCCGGACCCGGACGCGGCCGGATGCTCGCCGACGAGGTGATGCGCATCGAGGTCGAGCCGGACGGCTCGGACCAGTTGCTGCACGAGATCCTTTCAATGCACCGCGGAATTCACGTGTTGTCGGTGCGCACTGTTGACGGCCGCGCGATCGAGGCGGGCAAGCAACAGCAGGGCGCGAAGCAAGGGCAGGGGCAGGGGCAGGGGCAACAGCAGTCCGTGCCCAAGCAGAGCGAGCGGGGTCGCGAAGAACAAGACCGCGGCGGACGGGGCCGCGCTGAGCGTCAGCAGTCTGCTATACCGCGCACCTCGGTGCCGCAGCAGTCCAGGAGGCAGCCGTGACGACTCGTGACGCCGCCGTCGCGCGCTACTACGTCGTCCTGCTGGCCCGCTCGCAACGGTGGCTGCCGCCAGTCCTGTTCTACGCGATCGCGCTGGCGATCGACTCGGCGGCCGGCGACAGCGCGGCCGACGCGTTCGCCTACAGCGCGGCGTTCCTGCTCCCGGTCAGCGCCTGGCTCACCCGCGCGATCCTGACCACCGAACCCGCCGAGGCCGCCGCGATCACCGCGACCGTGACCGGTCCGGTCCGTGCCCGCCTGGCCGCGCTCAGCGCCGCGACCGGCTATGGACTGCTGTGCGCGCTGGTCGGCGCCATCGTCGCGGGCGCGACCGGCGCGCTGCCCGGCGGCGGCTCGACCGTGCTGACCGGCCTGAGCACGGAACTGGTCTGTGTGCTGCTCGGCACCGCGGCCGGCGCGCTGTCCGCTCCGCCGCTGGTCCCGGCCGCCGGATGGGGCGTGTTGCTCGCCGGCCTGCTCGCGCTCGGCCTGCTGGTCGCGCGCTTCTCCCCTGCCGCGATGGGCATTCGCGCCCTGACGACGGCGAACGGCGCCGCGCCGCACTATCCGCTCGCCGCGCTGCCGATCGCGCTGGTCGTTGTGGCTGTGGCTTGGGCCGCCTCGACGGCCGCGGCCGTACGACGCCAATGAAACACCTGACGTAAGTAATCGTGCTCGCGGGTTCGCGCCGTTGCCGCCGCGAGAACTACGCGTTCGGCACGAAGATCCAAAAGCACACCCTCTACTGCGAATCGGACGAAACGCCTGTACCTAGCGCCACTGCGGGGTTACTCTCGGAATCAGGCGGCGTTCGGGGCCCGCGCGGGGGTGGGGAGATCCCCCGCGGTGAACCGGCCGAGCAGTGCGGCCCGGCACACCAGGGCGCGCCGCCTTTCCGAATGGGGGGAGCCATTCATGGGACGAACCGTTTCCCGCTACGGCTGGGTGCCGGACCTGCCGGACGCGCGCGACCACGTCTATTCGGCGCCGCATCTCGGCCTGGTCAACCCGCCGCCGCGGGTCGATCTGCGCACGCAGCTGCCCGCGGTCTACGACCAGGGCAAGATCGGCAGCTGCACCGCGAACGCGATCGCCGCCGCGGTCGAGTTCGAGCTGCTGCGCCAGCAGTTGGCGGACTTCGTTCCGTCGCGGCTGTTCATCTACTACAACGAGCGGGCGACCGAGGGGCACGTGGAGTACGACTCCGGCGCGCAGATCCGCGACGGCATCAAGTCGATCGCCGCGCTCGGTGTGTGTCCGGAGACCGAGTGGCCTTACGACGACACGCCGCCGGCGACGGACGGCGGGGCATGGCCGCCGCAGGCCCGCGCCGGTCAGCGGCCGTCGCAGAACTGCTACGAGGACGCGCTCAAGACCAAGGCGCTCTCGTACCGCCGGGTGCTGCGGGCCATTGAGCAGCTCAAGGGCTGCCTGGCCGAGGGCTTCCCGTTCGTGTTCGGGTTCACGGTCTACGAGAGCTTCGAAAGCCAGGCGGTGGCGCAGAGCGGGGACGCGCCGATGCCGAGCGCGGGCGAGCAGGCTCTCGGCGGGCACGCGGTGCTCGCGGCCGGGTACGACGATGACACCCAGCGGTTCCTGGTGCGCAACTCGTGGGGGCCGGAGTGGGGTAAGGGCGGCTACTTCACGCTGCCGTACGCGTATCTGACCGAGTCCGGCCTCGCCTCGGACTTCTGGACCGTGCGCCTCGTCTCGTAGGCGGAGAGCGCCGCGGCCTGACCGCGGTCGTCGAATCCTTGGCCGATAAATCCGAATACTGACAACACCGGCGTCCGCCGGCGGCCTCGCACAGGGCCGCCGGCGGACCCGCTCTGTTCCGGAACCGTGCGAGACCCTTGACACGCCGGAAATCCCGGCGCGACGATCCCTATCGGAGAGCGCTCTCCAATCAATCCGCCTTCCGAACGCCCACGCCCCGTTCCCGCGGTCGACCCCGATTTGGCATAGCCCTGCCGCGTTCCCGCCTCAGGGAACGCGGCAGCACTAGCATCAGTGTTCACAGCACAGGCGAATCAGCGAACGGAGGACCGTCATGTCCGAGCGGGGCCTGACGGCCGATCAGATCGACACCAGCGTCGCCCATCCGGCGCGGATGTACGACTACTACCTCGGCGGCCGGGACAACTACGAGGTCGACCGGGACGCCGCGGAGCGCATCATCAGCGCCCTGCCGTCGATCGTCGACGGCGCGCGCGCCAACCGCGCCTTCCTGCACCGCGCGGTGCGCGCTCTGGTCGCCGAGCACGGCATCCGGCAGATCCTCGACATCGGCACCGGCATCCCTACCTCCCCCAACACGCACGAGGTCGCGCAGGCCGTCGAACCGACCACGCGCGTCGTCTACGTCGACAACGACCCGATCGTGGCCGTACACGCGCAGGCGCGGCTCACGAGCGTCGGGCACACCGCCTTCGTCCAGGGTGACGTGCGGCGGCTCGACGAGATCCTCAAGCGCGTGGGCGACGACGGCCTGATCGACTTCTCCCAGCCGGTCGGGGTGCTGATGCTCGCGCTCCTGCACTTCCTCAACGACCAGGAGGACCCGGCCGCGGTGGTCGGCCGACTGCGCGACGCGCTTCCGGCGGGCAGCTACCTGGTGATCAGCCACGGGACGAGGGACCGGGCGACCATCGAGAACTTCGAGCCGCTCGACGAGCTGATGGACGTCTACCGGCACGCCACCGCGTCGCTCAACCTGCGCACCTACGCCGAGGTGCTCGGCTTCTTCGAGGGCTTCGAACTGCTCGACCCGGGCCTGGTCTCAGTCTCCTCCTGGCGGGCGGCGCCGGATTCGACCGAGCGGCCGTGGATCGGGATCTACGGCGGGCTCGGCCGAAAGCTGTAGGCATCGCGCGCCGTTACTCCGAACGGGCGATAAGCCCGTGATCAGGCACGATCACGGTTTGTTAACCCTGAGTCAGGGGACCATCACGGAAGGGAGTTTCGTCCGGGCTGCCATCAAGGGGGGCCGCCATGACACCGGATCAAGACGTCAAAACCGTACAGCGGCTGCGTTTCGGCATCGGCGCGATCGGGCTGCTGCTGCCGCTCGTGTTGCCGTTCGGGAACTGGATCTTCGTTCAGTTCGGCCATGAGACCGAGATCCTGCCGAGTTCGATGAGCAGTTCTTACTACACCAGCACGCGCAACATCTTCGTCGGCGGCCTGTGCGCGCTCGGCGTGTTCCTGGTCGGATATCGCGTCAACGCGCGCGACGACAAATGGAGCACCGTCGCCGGGATCTTCGCGATCGCGGTCGCGCTGTGCCCGACGGCGCCGAAGGTTCCGACCTCGTATCAGACCGCGATCGGTCTCGCGCACCTGAGCTTCGCCGGCATCCTGCTGACCGCATTGGCGATGTTCTGCATCTGGTCGTTCCGCGACCCTGCCGTCGAGGAGCGTCGCAGGGTCAATCACGCCTATCTGGCCGCCGGGATCCTCATCCTGGTCTTCCTCGCGGTCGCGGTGATCGCCGGCGCGCTGCACTGGGGCGACCACTGGACCCTGACGCCGCTCTACGTGTGCGAAACCCTGTCGGTCTGGTCCTTCGGCGGGGCCTGGATCGGGGCAGCGCTCGAACTCGGCTCGTTGCAGCCGAAGGCGCCGGCCAGCGCGGTGCCCACGGCCGGGGCCGGGGCATTGCAGCCCTGAGAGAGGTCCGCTGCGCGCCGGTCAGTCCAGGTTCGGGCCGGCGTCGCGCACGTCTTCCACGGTGCGCATCGCGTCGCGCAGGTCGGACAGCCAACTCTCGGCCCGCTGACCGACCTGCCGCACGCACCAGGCCAGCGCGTCGCTGCGGCTGCGCGCCACGCCCGCGTCCACGAGCGTGTCGAGCAGTTGCCGGTCGGTCTGCTTGAGCCGGGTCATCACCGGCACGGACAACGTGGTGAACGGCTGGGTGGTCTCGCCGCAGCGCACCCACCACGACACCTTGCGCCGGAACTCGTGCTCAGCCTCGCGGGCGACCCGCATCCGCGCGGACCGGGTGCGCTCGCGGAATTCCTTGATCCGCCCGGCGACCGCGGCCGCCTGCTCCGCCGCGGAGGCGCCCTCGGCCGTCTCCGGTTCGGGGATGCGCCCGATCACGGTGATCTCCTCGCGGTCGACGGTCACCTCGGGCGGCCCGTCGAACATTCCTTCCGGCAGCCGGCCGGTGAACCAGCCGCGCAGCGTCTCGGTCGTTTCCTGTGAAGTAGCCATGCAACGATGATTACACGATTACAAAATTACGCGAGAGGGTGGCCGTACGCCGTCAGCGAACGGAAACTGCCTGGCACGAGCCGGGAAGACTCGTGCCAGGCAGGCGGTTCGACGGGCCGGACGCGCTAGGACCAGCCCGCCAGCGCTTTAGTGCACACGGATATCAACCACTTGTGGTTCGGCGCGATCCGGTTCAGCCGGAGGTCGCGCAGCCGCCCGCGCTGTTGCTCCAGGTCGGCTGGATCGCGTACGTGCCGGTGGACAGGCCGAGGGTGGTCAGCCCCTGCCAGGCGCACAGGTCGCCGTTCTCCTCGCCGTCGGAGGCCACCCAGCCGCTGGACGGTTCGGGGTCGGTGACCGCCTCGGCGTATTCGTGGCCGCCGACGATGCTGAACCCGTCGAGCTGGTTCTGCACCGAGTTCGCGCCGCAGCCGGAGCCGGCGTCGAGCACGTACGGCATGTTCGTGTACGCCGTCGTGCCGTTCCAGTCGTGCCAGGCGCAGAACCCGGAGTTCGGGAAGCCGTCCGGGCTGGTGCCGCTCGGGCTGACCACGAACACGTCGGCATCCGGGCCCGAGACGCCGAAGTGCTGCGCGCCGATCTGGGCCTCGGCCGCGATATCGGACTGCGAGGCGCTGCCCGGCGCCGAGGAGGAGTCGTCGACCCAGGTGCCGCCGAGCACCGAGCCGTTGAACGACGGTCCCGCGCCGCTGCTGTCCGTGTACTGCGTCATGATCGTGGACCAGTCGTCGCCGGAGCCGCCGAGGCCGCCGAAGAAGCCCTGCAGGTACTGCTGCACGCCGTTGCCGTCGCTGTCCCACTGGGAGCCCCAGAAGACCAGGTAGATGGTCGGGTTCTGCTCGACCGGGCCGCCGTTGTAGATCAGGTCGCTGCCGGCCTGGGGGCGCACGTGGGCACGGGCGCCGTGCTGGGCGACCACGCCGTAGCGTCCGTGGGTCTCGACCCGGACGGTGCGGCCGTGCGTGTGCACGTAGTGGACGGTGCCGCTCGACGCGGCGGAGGTGGTGTTCGCGCCGGTGGCGTTGCCGGCGCCATCGGCGACGACGTGCGCGGAAGCGGCGCTCGCCGACAGCGAGGTGCCGAAGGCGATCAGGGCTATGGTGCAGAGTCCGGCCGCGGTCCGGCGCGATCGCGGCGTGGTGCGTCCGGCCCGGGTGTTTCCCGAGCCGTTGTGGTTCAACATGGAATTGTTCTCCTTGCGCAGTTTCCCGGTGCGGCCGGTTCGGCCGCAGTGGGTTTTCCGGGTTTGTCGCAGGATGCAGACATGCATGTCCGAGCCGAGCGCGTGCCCTCGGATCACGACGAGCTGTAGCCGGCCCGAACGGTCTGCAACCCGTACGCATTGGACACCGGATCTCGGCGGTTGTCCGTAAAGCAGCGGGCAAATCTGACCAAAGGGTCGACCACGGAAACGGAAAACCGCAGGCGAACGTTCGTAGAACTCGGATTCGCTGAAACGGGTAAGCGATCCGGGCCGCGCTCCCACGTCGGCCACGCATGCAGACGGCCGGTCCGTTGCCGGACCGGCCGTCTCCCCGTGCCCCGTGATCCCGGGCAGCGGCTGTGGCTCAGGAGGCTGCGACTCAGGAGCAGGCGACTCCATTGAGCGTGAAGTTGCTCGGGGCGGCATCGCTCGACGCCCACGTGCCCTGCATGCCCACGCCGGTGAGCGTTCCGCCGGGCGCGATCGACCCGTCGTAGGACACGTTGGTGAGGGTCACGGTCGCGCCGCTCTGCGATACGGAGGCACCCCAGGCGTTAGTGACCTTCTGGTCGCCGTTGTAGTGGAACGTCACCGTCCAGCCGTTGACGGCCGAGGTACCGGTGTTGGCGATCGAGACGCTCGCGGTGAAGCCGCCGGGCCAGGTGCTCGAATTCGCATACGTCACGTGGCACGGGCCTGATCCGGCGCTGGACGAGGGGGAAGCCGAGGGACTCGGGCTGTGCGATGGCGAAGCCGAGGGCGACGCGGAGGGCGAGCTGCTCGGTGAAGCGGACGGGCTGGCGCTCGTCGGCGAGGACGAGGGAGTCGGAGAGTAGCTGTGCGTCGGAGCGTTGATGGCCAACGCATAGGCGAGCGCGGGGTCGAAGGTGCCCGCGGCGTCAGCGCAGCCGTCTGATTCACCCGGCGGCTTGACCCACAGGTAGGCGTCCACCGCGGAGTCGCCGGTGTTCGCGGTCGGCAGCTGCCCGAGCCCGCGTCCGCTCGGGTCGCACCACGGATTGCCGGGCGCGGGGCCGTTTCCGTTGCGGCTGGTGTCGACCACGATGTGCAGGTTCGACGGGTTGCCGAGCGCGCCCAGCACCTGCTTGTCGTAGTTGACCTCGTCGGAAGTCGTCATGAAGTTCGAGACGTTGGAGAAGATGCCGTCCGCGCTGGTCTTCACGCCGGCCGCGTTGAGCGCCGCGGCCTGGGCCGAGGGCGAGTTCCAGGCCGAGTGCCCGGCGTCCATGTACACCTTCGCGGCCGGGTCGGCGCTGTGGATCGCCTGACCGGCGAAGGCGAGAGCCGCGTCGCGATCCGCAGCCTGCTGCGAGGACAGACAGGTCTGCAAAGCCAGGGAGTCCGGCTCGAGGATCACGATGACCTGGTGCGTGCCGAGGCCGTTGGCGAAGCTCTGCACGTAGCTCTTGTAGCTGGTGGTGTCGGGCGCGCCGCCCGCCGAGGCCCCGCCGCAGTCCCGGTTCGGGATGTTGTACATCACCAGCACCGGCGTCTTGCCGGCCGCGGCGGCCGCACTGGTGATCGCCGAGGCGTCGGACTGGACGGTGGAGGGGGTGTAGTTGGCGAACCAGATGCCCTGGGGCTGCGAGGCGATCAGCGAGGCGATGACCGGTTCGCGCGAGTCGCCGGGGTTCGCGGCGTCCCACTTCATCACGCCCGAGTTCGGGTAGACGTAGAACTGCGTGCCGCCCGCGATGCTGCCGGCGGCCGCGACCCCGGTCAGCTGGGTGAGGCCGGCGAGCGCCACCATGGCCACGGTCGACACGCCGATGGCGGCGGCACCTCGGCGGCGGCGGGCGGGATCGGGGCGCGCCGAATCGCGGCTCCGATCGAAGAGGTCTGGTACGCGCATTCCGATGCGGTCCCTTCTCGGTGGGCGGTCCCCGGCAGCGCCGGAAAACTAGCGGGCGGCGGCGGCAGCGGTAAATGCCGGGTAACCAAGCATGCGCGGGACCAGGCGGCGCCCGCGGGCACCTCGCGGTGGCGGCGGGACGTCCAGCAGCGGCTTTCCTCGGCGATCCGGGTCCCGGCGCGCGTCGGACGAAGGACGTTGACGAGGAAAGATCCTGAAACTTGCACCCGCACCACGGCCCGGCCGGACCGCGAGGCGGCGTCGAACAACCGCCGCGACATGTGTCGAACGTCGGATCGACGGTCTGCGCGCGACGCCGAAACTTTCTTCGTTCAGGGCTTCTAGGCGGTGTTGGGGAATGTCTCAAGGGGCGAATCCGGTGATCGACTTCGCCTGGACGCACGGCCGAAACGCCCACAGACAACCGGTATGAGGACGCTCCGGCCGCACGCCCAGGCTCGTCGCGCAGTGAACCATC
>DASUAR010000114.1:0-6490 GCA_035763685.1 Actinocrinis sp.
CGAGCGAGAAGTTTTGTCGAAAGGGTCGCCAAGCGCTGAAGGCCCATGAATAATCCTCTTCGAGGCCTCGTCGTCCCCCCGTGCGATGGGGCCTCGCCCCGAGTGACGCGTGCAGGCGGGTCCCTCCCCCCGTGGGGATCATGCCGGAACGCGTCCGGGCGTCGGCCCCTCCCCCCGTGGGGGTCAGACGCCTAACAACGGTGCGTGCGTGGTCCCTCCCCCCGTGGGGATCCCCGCACCGCTCGGCGTCGGAACCGCCCCTCGCCGCCCGCAGTGTCCTCCCCCGGGACCGTGGCGGTGAACCCCTCCGACGCCCGCGGAGAGTCCTCGACAACTCTCCGCCGCGGCCTCGTCGCTCCCCCGTGCGACGAGGCCGCCTCATTTCCCGGCGCGGGCCGTCCGACGCGGCGCGCCGAATCTCATGGAAGGCTCAGCCAGGACTCACGGCAGCTGAACGGGCCGGCGGAACCGTGGTTCGACATGAGCCAAGTGATCTACGACCGACCGCCCGGCCTCGACGACGGCGCCCCACCGCCCCGGCAGCGCACCCGCCTCGTGGAGATCGTGATCCCCGTCTACAACGAGCAACAGGTGCTGGCCGACAGTGTCGACCGGCTTCACGCCTATCTCGCCGACAACCTGCCCTACCCCTTTCGCATCACGATCGCGGACAACGCATCTACCGACGAAACGTGGGCCGTGGCCCTCGACCTGTCGGAGCGTTACCCGCACGTCGACGCGGTACATCTCGACCAGAAGGGCCGCGGCCGCGCGCTGCGCACCGTCTGGGAGGCCAGCGACGCTGAAGTCGTCGCGTACATGGACGTCGACCTCTCGACCGGCCTGGACGCCTTCCTGCCGCTGATCGCGCCGCTCATGTCAGGGCACTCAGACCTGGCGATCGGCTCGCGGCTGGCGCGCGGCGCGGCCGTGGTGCGCGGGCCGAAGCGCGAGTTCATCTCCCGCACCTACAACCTGATGCTGCGCTCGGCGATGGCCGCCCGCTTCTCGGACGCACAGTGCGGCTTCAAGGCCGGGCGCACCGAGATCATCAAAGCTCTGCTTCCGCAGGTGCAGGATCAGGCCTGGTTCTTCGACACCGAGTTGCTGCTGCTCGCCGAGCGCAGCGGGCTGCGGATTCACGAGGTGCCGGTGGACTGGGTGGACGACCCGGACAGCCGGGTCGACATCGTGCAGACCGCGCTCGACGATCTGCGCGGCATGTGGCGGGTCGGCCGGCAGGCGCTGCGCGGCGGCTTCAAGGCGCCGGTTCAGGCGCGGGTGCTGGCCGCGCAGCTGCCGCAGGGTATGCGCAACCAGCTGCCGAGCTTCGCGGTCATCGGCGTCGCCAGCACTCTCGCCTACCTGCTGCTGTACTGGGTGCTGCGTGCCGTGTGCCCGGCGTACCTCGCCAACACCCTCGCGTTGGCGCTGACCGCGATCGCCAACACGGCCGCCAACCGGCGCTACACCTTCGGGGTGCGGGGCAGTGCCAATGCCCTGCGACATCAGGTCGAGGGCGGAGTCGCCTTCCTGATCGGCCTCGCCCTGACGAACGGCGCACTCGCGGTGCTGAACGCCGCCGCGCCGGACACGTCCCACGCGGTGGAACTGGCGACCCTCATCGCGGCGAACGCCATGGCCACCCTCATCCGATTCCTGCTGATGCGCGCCTGGGTCTTCAATCCCCGGCGCACCGGTCAGCCCGAACGCCCGTAGCGGAGTAGATCAAATGACTGACCAGCTTCCGGTGGTGCCGGAAGAGATCACGTGGCCGGCTCCGTTCGCCACCGTGCCCAGCCCGCCCGCCAAGCGATCGCGGTTGCGGCGCGCATTCCTCGGCGCGCCGCAGGATCCGCGCTGGGCCAGGCCCGCGCTGCTGGCGATCCTCGGGCTGAGCGCGGTGCTGTACCTCTGGAACCTGACGGCCGGCGGCTATGCGAACGAGTTCTACGGCGCCGCGGTGCAGAGCGGGACCAAGAGCTGGTCCGCGATGTTCTTCGGTTCGATCGACACAGGGAACTTCATCACCGTCGACAAGCCGCCGTTCGCGCTGTGGGTGATGGAGGTCTCGACCCGGATCTTCGGTTTCTCCAGCTTCGCGATGCTGGCGCCGATCGCGCTGTGCGGTGTCGCAGCGGTCGGCGTGCTGTACTCGGCGGTGCGCCGGGCGTTCGGGCACGCGGCGGCCTCGGTGGCCGCGCTCGTCATGGCCCTGACTCCGATCACCGTGGCGATCAACCGGGACAACAACCCGGACCCGGTGCTCGTGCTGCTGATGACGCTCGGCGCCTGGTTCACCCTGGAGGCGCTGCGCACCAAGCGGCTGCGGCATCTGGTGTGGGCGGCCGTCATGATCGGCTGCGCGTTCAACACCAAGATGCTCCAGGCGTACATAGCCTTGCCCGCGCTGGTGTTGGTGTACCTGTTCGCCGCCGAGGGCGGATTCTGGCGGCGCATCAGGCATCTGACGATCTTCACCGGCGTGCTCGCGCTCGCGTCGTTCTGGTGGATGTTGATCGTCGACGCCATTCCGGCGAGTTCGCGTCCGTATATCGGCGGCTCGTCGACGAACTCGGTGTGGGACCTGGTGATCGGCTACAACGGCCTCGGCCGGATCACCGGGAACGAGTCGGGCAACGGCGGTGGTGGTGGTGGTGGCGGCGCGAGCTTCTCCGGGGCCTCGGGTTTCGGCCGCCTGTTCAACGACATTCTCGGCACGCAGATCTCCTGGCTGCTGCCCGCGGCCGCGATCGTGGGCGTCGCGGCGCTGGTGTTGCGCGGCAAGGCCCCGCGCACTGATCCGGTCCGCGCCTCCCTGCTGCTGTGGGGGCTGTGGCTGGGCGTCCACTTCGTCGTGTTCTCATATCAGCAGGGCACGATGCATCCGTACTACGTCACGACGCTGGGTCCTGCGATCGGTGCGCTGGTCGGTGGCGGCGGCGCCGTGGTCTGGGAGCGGATGCACGAGCGCAACTGGGCATGGCTGGTCATTCCCGCGGCGATCGCGGTCAGCGCACTGTGGTCGATCGCGCTGCTGCATCGCACTTCGTACGCGACTTGGCTGGTCCCGCTCATCGCCATCGCGGCGATCGTCGCGATCGGCGCGCTGGTGGCCGCGCGACTACGGCCACGACACCGCGCGCGGCTCGGCGCGGTCGGTCTCGCCGCGCTGCTGTTCGCCGGGCTCGCCGGTCCGACGGCGTTCGCGGCCGCCGCGGCGAACTCCACGGTCAACGGGACCAATCCGCTGGCCGGCCCGTCGAACGGGTCGATGGGCGGTCCGGGCGGTGCGGGCTTCGGCCGCGGCGACTTCGGCGGGCAGGGCGCGCCGGGCGGCCAGGCCGGCGAGCTGCCCTCGTTCGGCGGCGGCTTCAGCGGTCCGGGCGGTGCGCCGGGCCAGGGCAATCAGAGCGCTCAGGGCGGGCCGAGCAGCCAGGGCGGCCAGGCCGGCCAAACCGGCGACTTCCCCGGTCTCGCCTCGGGCGGCACGGGAGCAGGCGGCGGCTTCGCGGGCGGCGGTCCGGGCGGCGCGCAGCTTTCCTCGGCGATGATCAGCTATCTCGAGGCGAATCAGGGCTCCGCGAAGTGGCTGGTCGCGGTGGCGAACTCGAATTCGGCCGCGTCGATCGAGCTGCAGACCGGGCGCTCGGTGATCTCCATGTGGGGCTTCACCGGCAGCGATCCGGCGATGACCGCGGCCAAGCTCGCGCAGCTCGTGGCCTCCGGCGAGCTGAAGTACGTGATGCTCGGCGGCGGCATGGGCGGCGGCCCCGGCGGCGGCAACTCGGCGACCAGCCAGGTGCAGACCTGGGTGCAGCAGCACTGCACCGCGGTGTCGGCCAGCGCCTACGGCGGTTCGTCCAGCAGTTCATCCAGCGGTTCGTCGACGACGAGTTCGACCTCCGGCTCCGGCCTGTACGCGTGCACGGCCAGCGCCGCGTCCGGCTCCGCCTCGTCCGGAAACACCGCCTGATCGCGGCAGTCACGTGGCGCAGAGCACAGCGCCCCTTCTCGTCAGTACGACGAGAAGGGGCGTATGCTTTTGCCATGGCGCAGCTGCGGATCGCTCTGGCACAGATCAACCCGACCGTCGGCGACCTCGCCGGGAACGCGGCACTGATCCTCGACTCGGCCCGCGAGGCGGCCGCGAACGGCGCGCACATCCTGGCCGCGCCCGAGATGGCGCTCACCGGCTACCCGATCGAAGACCTCGCGCTGCGCCCCTCGTTCGTGCAAGCCGCCCGCGCCGCCCTCGACCAGCTCGCGACCCGGCTCGCGGCGGAAGGGCTCGGCGAGCTGGTGGTGATCGCCGGTTACCTCGACGGCATCGCGGACGACGCGCCGCGCATCGGCCGCCCGGCCGGCTCCCCGCTGGACGCGGCCGCCGTGATCCACCGCGGCTCGGTGCTGGCCCGCTCGGCCAAGCACCACCTGCCGAACTACGGCGTGTTCGACGAGTACCGGTACTTCGTGCCCGGCGACGTGCTGCCGGTGGTGCGCGTGCGCGGGATCGACGTCGCGCTGGTCATCTGCGAGGACCTGTGGCAGGACGGCGGACCGGTCGCCGCGGTGGCCGAGGCGAACGCCGGGCTGCTGCTGTCGATCAACGCCTCGCCATACGAACTCAACAAGGACGACGTGCGGCACGAACTGCTGGCCAGGCGCGCCGCCGAGGCCGGTTGCCCCGTGGTCTACGTGAACCAGGTCGGCGGCCAGGACGAGCTGGTCTTCGACGGCGACACCCTCGTCGTCGCGGCGGACGGACAGGTGCTCGCCCGCGCGGGTCAGTTCACTGAGGAGCTGTTCATCCTCGACCTCGAACTCCCGGCGGCCGAGGGCCCGGTGCAGGACGCGATCGCGAGCAACGGCCTGGCGATCCGCCGCGTCGTCGCCTCGAACGGCCCCGCCGAACCGTACAAGCCGCGTCCGGCCGTGATCACCCCGCGCCTCGACGACCTCGGCGAGATCTACCAGGCGCTGGTCACCGGGCTGCGCGATTACGTGCGCAAGAACGGCTTCTCCAGCGTGCTGCTCGGGCTGTCCGGCGGCATCGACTCGGCGCTGGTCGCGGCGATCGCCTGCGACGCGCTCGGCCCGCAGAACGTATACGGCGTCTCACTGCCCAGCCGCTACTCCTCGGACCACTCCAAGGACGACGCCGCAGACATGGCCCGGCGCACCGGCCTGCACTACGAGACCGTCCCGATCGCGCCGATGGTCGAGGCGTACCTCAAGACCCTCGCCGACTCGGGCACCGCGCTCGTCGGCCTCGCCGAGGAGAACCTTCAGGCGCGGGTGCGCGGCACGACGCTGATGGCGCTTTCGAACCAACGCGGGCACCTGGTGCTGGCGACCGGCAACAAGTCGGAACTCGCGGTTGGCTACTCGACCCTTTACGGGGACGCGGTCGGCGCGTTCGGGCCGATCAAGGATGTGTCGAAGACGCTGGTGTGGGCGCTGGCGAGGTGGCGCGACGAGGAGGCGCAGCGACGCGGTGAGGCTCCGCCGATCCCGCACAACTCGATCGAGAAGGAGCCGAGCGCCGAGCTGCGGCCGGGCCAGCGGGACACCGACTCGCTGCCGCCCTACGAGGTGCTCGACGAGATCCTGGAGCTTTACGTCAACGGCGATCACGGCCGCGAGGAGATCGAGGCGCGCGGCTTCGATCCGGAACTGGTGCAGCGGGTGCTCAAGCTGACCGACACGGCCGAGTACAAGCGGCGGCAGTACCCGCCGGGCACCAAGATCTCGACCAAGGCCTTCGGGCGGGACCGGCGGCTGCCGATCACCTCCCGGTGGCGCGAGACCGCCTGACGGGTCGTCTGGTCAGACGCGGCTCAAGCCAAGTCCGGGCACCACCGGCTACGCGCTGACCGGCTCGGTACCGCCGCGCTTGACCTTCACCGGCTTGTCGACGCCTGCCGGGCACACCGTGTCCGCCTCCGCGTTCGTGTCCGCGGCAGCCGGCCGCGGCGCCGCACCGCGCAGCAGGTCGTCGGTGAGGCCGACGCTGAACTCCCGGCCCACCGGATCTCCCAACGGGTGGCGGGTGACGTTCAGCATGGTCGAGGTCAGGATCAGCATCGTCCGCTCGACATCGAGGTCGGCGCGCAGCTCCCCGGTCACGATGCCGCGCTGCAGCACCCTGCGATACAGGTCCCGGCGCGGCTCGATGACCACCTCGTGGTAGCGGCGGTACAGCAACGGGTTCGCCTTGCTCACGTTCGTCAGCACGTTGTACGCCGAGCCGCTGCTCTCCTCCTGCAGGTGCCGGCGCATCTTCTCGAGCAGGAAGATCAGATCCTCGCGCACCGAGGTGCCGGGCGGCGTGACCTTCTCCGTGTCCGGGTGCAGGCGGCGGCAGATCGCGTCGATGACCAGCGCCTCCTTGTTGGGCCAGCGCCGGTAGATGGTGGCCTTCCCGACCTTCGCCTCGCCCGCGATCATCTCCATCGACAGCGCGTCGAAGGTGGCGCCCTCGGAGAAC
>DASUAR010000115.1:0-14987 GCA_035763685.1 Actinocrinis sp.
CGCGGTCCCGATCTGCCTGGACTGCACCGACGTGGACGAGCTGGTGGAGACGATCGCCCGGCTCGCCCCGGCCTTCGGCGGCATCAATCTCGAGGACATCTCGGCGCCGCGCTGCTTCGAGATCGAGGCCCGGCTGCAGGAACGGCTGGACATCCCGGTCTTCCACGACGACCAGCACGGCACCGCGATCGTGCTGCTCGCGGCGCTGCGCAACGCGGCGAAGGTGACCGGCCGCGGCCTCGGCGACCTGCGCGCGGTGATCTCGGGCGCGGGCGCGGCGGGCGTGGCCATCGCGAAGATCCTCGTGCAGGCGGGCATCGGCGACGTGGCCGTGGCCGACTCCAAGGGCATCGTGGACGCTACTCGTGAGGATCTGACGCCGGTCAAGCGCGAGCTGGCGGCGCTCACCAACCGGGCCGGGCTGGCCGGCAGCCTGGAATCGGCGATGGCCGGAGCGGACGTGTTCATCGGCGTCTCGGCCGGCACGGTGCCCGAGTCCGCGGTCGCCACGATGGCCCGCGACTGCATCATCACGGCGATGGCGAATCCGAACCCGGAGATCCACCCCGACGTGGCGGGCAAGTACGCGGCCGTCGTCGCCACCGGGAGATCGGACTTCCCGAACCAGGTCAACAACGTGCTGGCCTTCCCGGGTGTCTTCGCCGGTGCGCTCTCGGTGCGCGCCGCGCAGATCACCGAGTCGATGAAGCTGGCCGCCGCCGACGCGCTGGCCGAGGTGGTCGCCGGAGAGCTGTCGCCGGAGTGCGTGATCCCCTCGCCGTTCGACCCGCGGGTGGCTCCGGCGGTCACCGCGGCGGTGGCGCAGGCGGCTCGGGAGGCGGGCGTCGCGCGCCGCTAGGCTGCTCAGGCTGTGATCGCCTGAGTACGGCTGTCACTTCGGTCCAGACGGTGGTCGTCAAGGTTACCGATCGGTAGGGTGAGGCGCATGTTCGCTGTCTACGCTGCAGCTATCGACAAGGACGAACCGCTCAAGGGGCTGGAGCTCGGCGAGCGCCCCGAGCCGGTCGTACCGGAAGGCTGGACCACGGTCCGGCTGCGCGCCGCCGCGCTCAACCACCACGACCTGTGGTCGCTGCGTGGCGTCGGCCTGCCTGAAGAACGACTGCCGATGATCCTGGGCTGCGACGGCGCGGGCATCGACGAGGACGGCAACGAGGTCGTCATCCACGCCGTCATCGGCGAGAACGGCCGCGGGGTCAAGGACGGCGAGCGCCCGTCGATTCTGACGGAGCGTTACCAGGGCACCTTCGCTGAACGCGTCGCGGTGCCCCGGTCGAACCTCTTGCCGAAGCCGGCGGCGCTCTCCTTCGAGGAGGCCGCGTGCCTGCCGACCGCTTGGCTGACGGCCTATCGGATGCTCTTCACACGATCCGGCACTCAGCCCGGCGACACGATCCTGGTGCAGGGCGCGGGCGGCGGCGTCGCCAGTGCGCTGATCGTGCTGGCGCGCGCGGCGGGGTATCGGGTCTGGGCGACCTCGCGCTCCGAGGGGAAGCGGGCCCGGGCGCTGGAACTCGGCGCACACGCGGCGTACGAGTCCGGGGCGCGGCTGCCGGAGCGCGTCGATGCGGTGATGGAGACGGTCGGCGCGGCGACCTGGGCGCATTCGGTGGCGTCGGTGCGCGAGGAGGGCACGATCGTGATCTCCGGTGCCACCTCGGGCCCCAACCCGCCGGCCGCGCTGACCAGGGTGTTCTTCCATCAGTTGCGTATTGTGGGCTCGACCATGGGCTCGCGCGACGAACTGGCCAGGCTGCTGCGCTTCTGCGAGGTGACCGGGGTGCGACCGGTGATCGACTCGGTGCGGTCGCTGGTCGAAGCGCCCGAGGGCTTCGCCAAGATGGAGGCCGGCGACCTGGTCGGCAAGGTCGTCTTCGCGATCTGACGCTTAGACGCGTGAAGCGGCGCCGACTGCGAGGTCGGCGCCGCTTCACGCGCTCTTCAGCCGCTGCGCGGCAGAGGGCTGCTATTCAGTGTCTACTCAGTGTCGTCAGGACGCCGGTCCTGCGGCCCCTCGAAGATCGCGCGCAGGTCGGAGACCGCGCGCTCGATGATCGACTTGGCCTCGGCCTTCTGCGTGTCGGAAAGCGGGCCGTGCCGACGCATCGAGTCGAAGAACGGACCGGCGTCCCGGCGCACACCCTCGAACACATCGCGCAGTTGCGGCCCGAAGACCTCCCAGTCGAAGCCGCGTCCGCGTCCGCCGCCCGGACCGTGCCTACGGCTCTCCGATGAACTCGCGCCGCCGCCGCGCCCACCGCCTTCCGGCTCCTCCCCAGGGGCCGCGTCGCGCGGTTCGTCGTGCGCACGCTCGTCGTGCTCGGTGTCGTGCGGTGCCGTCTCCTCGTTCCCCCAGAACGGCGCTCCGCTGAACAGCCACGCCCACGGCGGACCGCCCTGCTGCTGGCGCTGGCGAGCGCCCCACTGCTCTTCCCACTGTTCCTTCCACTGGCGCGCCCACTGCTGCTTCCAGGCGCGCTGCCAGTCCTTCCACTGCTCGCGCTGGCCGCTCAGGTCCTGCTTCCAGTCCCGCCACTGGTCACGCTGCTCGCGCTTCCAGTCGCGCCACTGGTCGCGGTCCCAGTCGACCGACTCCGGCGGCGGTCCGCCGGGCATCGAGCGCCAGTCGAACGGCCCGCTCGGGCCCCAACCGCCGGGCCGCGTACCCGCACCTGCTCCCGCACCAGCGCCGGCCCCGGCGCCTGCGCCCGCACCGGCCCCTGCTCCGGTACCGGCCGGGCCTTCAGCGGCCTCCCGCGCCGCCTGCATCGCCGCCTCGCGGGCCTCGGCCTCCAGCTGCTCGCGCACGGTGCGCGCCGACTCGCGCACCTCGTCGCGGATGCCTTCCGCCAGGTCGTTGACCGAGTCGCGGATCTCGCTCTCCAGCGCCTCGAGTTCCGCGGCGCGCGCCACGAGTTCGGCGCGTCCGGCGTCGGTGATGTGGTAGACCTTCCGGCCGCCGTCCGTCTCGTGCCGCACCAGGCCTTCGGACTCGAGCCGGGCCAGGCGGGGGTACACCGTGCCCGCGCTCGGCGCGTAGAGCCCGGCGAAGCGCTCACGCAGCTGTTGGATGATCTCGTAGCCGTGCCGCGGACTCTCGTCCAGCAGCTTGAGTAGGTAAAGCCGGAGCCGGCCGTGGCCGAATACCGGGGTCATCGCGCGTCCTCGCTCTTCTCGCCGTTGTCGCCGGTCCCGTTCGGGTCCGTCCCGCCGGCGTCCGTGCCGCTGTGGTTCTCGGTGTCGCTGATCCCCGTCGTGCTGTGCTCTGTGTTGCTTTCCGCGTGCCCTTCCGGCGCTGCGTCCTGCGGCACGCTGTCCTCGATGCCGATCGGCTCAGCGGCGCGGTCCTGCACCGGTGGTTCGTCTTCGACGAGCAGGTCCCAAGGCTCCTCGTCGGCACTGCGCCGCAGCAGCGTTACCGCGCCCGAGACCGTCTTACCGGTCAACACGGCCGATCCGTCGCCCACGGTTCCGGTGAGCTTCTGCGAGCCGCGATAGCCGCTGGCGCGCACCGAGGGGAACGAGCTGACCGCGCGGCCGTTGGCGGTGCCGAGATCGACGCGCACATCTGGATCGTGTGGCAGCCGGATCGTCATCGCGCCCGATACGCAGTTGAGCTTCACCGAGGAGGGGACCGGGTCCTCCAGGTCCAACGCGATCGCGCCGGACACCGCGGACAGGTCGATCGCGCCGCCGGCTCCGGCGATCACCGTGATCGCGCCGGAGACCGCCTTGACGGACAGGTCGCCGGTCACCTGCTCTGCGGTGATGGCTCCGGAGACGGTGGCGACGCGCGCCGAGCCGTGCACGCCGGCCAGTGTCACCTCGCCGGAGACGCCCTTGACCGTCACCCGCTCGTGGAAGTTCGAGACCACCACCGGCCCCGACACCACGCTCACGTTCACCAGTGCGTCCGGCGGCAGCGCCAGCGAGAGGTCGACCTCCATCCGCCTGCCGCCGATCAGCCACTGGAACAGCTGCGGCTTCGTGTTGTCGCCGTGCCGCACGACCAGCTCTCCGCTGTCGGAAAGCTCGATCTGCAGCGGCGGCCCGCTCACCTTGGTCACTTCGAGCGTGGCCGGACCGTCCTTGCCGATGAGGTTGACCCGTCCGGCGACCGCGATGAGGCGCACCGAACGCACGCCGTCGCCGAGACCGATCTGGTCCGGGTGCTCCAACTTCCAGCTCTCTGGCATTGCGCGGCCCTCCGCATCCTGAGCAACGCGATGTATCGCGTCTCCGTAGAACCACGATATATCGCGTTGCGGCGAAGTCAAGCCGAAACCCGAAACTGCCGGTCAGCAAGCCTCGTCGCCAGGCTGGGAAACGGGTCAGGGCTTCTAGTCCTCGTCCTCGCCGTCATCCTCGTCGTCGAGCCGGGCCAGCCACGTGGCCAGCCGCTCGATCGGGGTCTCGAACTCGGGATTGAGATCGACGAACTCGCGCAGCCGCTCGGCGACCCAGGCGAGCGAGACCCGCTCCTCGCCGCGCCGATCATCGAGCTCTTCGATGCCGCGGTCGGTGAAGTACACCCGACGCTCCATTCCAGTGAGGAGCCGTTATTGCCTGCTTGCTGCCTCATCCTAAGCAGCGTTCCGCAGCGGAAAGCCGACGCGGCCCCGTCCGGACGTGGGACGGGGCCGCGGTGTGATCGGTTGATACCGCTCGTCAGTCGGCGAAGGCCTCTTCGACCACCCGGTGCTGCTCGACCTCATGCCGCTTGGCCGAACCGACCGCGGGCGAGGACGACGCCGGGCGCGAGACGCAGGTGAGCGCGCGGCCCAGTTCGGCCGGCAGGTTCAGCGCGATGAACGGCCAGGCGCCCTGGTTGGCCGGCTCCTCCTGGACCCAGCGCACATCGGCGCCGGCCGGGTACTTGCCGATCTCGGCCAGCAGCTCGGCCGCGGGGAGCGGGTAGAGCCGCTCGGCCCGCACGATCGCGGTGTCCGTGATGCCCTGCTTGGCCCGGCGCGCGACCAGGTCCCAGTAGACCTTGCCGGAGCAGACCAGGATTCGCCGCACCGCGCTCGGCTCGACCGTGCTGTCGCCGAGCACCGGCTGGAAGCTGCCGTGGGTGAACTCCTCGATCGCCGAGGCCGCCGCCTTCAGGCGCAGCATCGACTTCGGGGTGAAGACCACCAGCGGCTTGTGCGCCGGGTTGTGCGCCTGCCAGCGCAGCAGGTGGAAGTACGACGACGGCAGCGAGGGCACCGCCACGGTCATGTTGTTCTGCGCGCACATCTGCAGGTACCGCTCGATCCGGGCCGAGGAGTGGTCCGGGCCCTGGCCCTCGTAGCCGTGCGGCAGCAGCAGCACGACGCCGGAGTGCTGGCCCCACTTCTGCTCGCCGGAGGAGATGAACTCGTCCACGATGGTCTGCGCGCCGTTGCCGAAATCGCCGAACTGCGCTTCCCACAGCACCAGCGCGCCGGGCCGCGCCACCGAGTACCCGTACTCGAAGCCCATCGCGGCGAACTCGGAGAGCATCGAGTCGTAGACCGAGTACGTGGACTGGTTCTCCGACAGGTACGACAGCGGCGTGTACTCCTTCGCCGTGTGCCGGTCCACGATCACGTGGTGCCGCTGCACGAAGGTGCCGCGCCGCGAGTCCTGGCCGGTGAGCCGGACCGGGACGCCCTCCATCAGCAGCGAGCCGAAGGCCAGGGTCTCGCCCATCGCCCAGTCGATCGTGCCGTCGGTGACCATCTGCGCGCGCCGTTGCAACTGCGGGACGACGCGCGGGTGCGCCTCGAAGCCCTCGGGCAGGTTGACGTGCACCTCGACGATCCGCTTGACCACCTCGTCGCTGATCGCTGTGCTCACCGGGGCCGGGAACGGAACGCCCTGGTCGCCGCTGACCGGGGACGCCGTGCCGTTCACGTTCGCCGAGGACGGGTCGGGCAGCTGCTTCGGCGCGCTGTCCTTGGTCTCCGCGAAGACCTGCTCCAGCTTGGACTGGTAGTCCTTGAGCGCGGCCTCGGCTTCTTCGAGGGTGATGTCGCCGCGGCCGATCAGCGCCTCGGTGTACAGCTTGCGCACCGAGCGCTTGGCCTCGATCAGCTGGTACATCAGCGGCTGGGTCATCGAGGGGTCGTCGCCCTCGTTGTGACCGCGCCGCCGGTAGCAGACCATGTCGATGACGACGTCCTTGTTGAACTTCTGCCGGAACTCGAAGGCCAGCGCGGCGACCCGGACGCAGGCCTCGGGGTCGTCGCCGTTCACGTGGAAGATCGGCGCCTCGACCATGCGCGCCACGTCGGTGGCGTACACCGAGGAACGGGAGAAGACCGGCGAGGTGGTGAAGCCGACCTGGTTGTTGACCACCAGGTGGATCGTGCCGCCGGTGCGGAAGCCGCGCAGCTGAGACATGTTCAGCGTCTCGGCGACCACGCCCTGGCCGGCGAACGCGGCGTCGCCGTGCATGAGGATCGGCAGCACGGTGAACGCGGTGCCGGCCTTGTTGACGATGTCCTGCTTGGCCCGCACGTAGCCCTCGAGGACCGGGTCCACCGCCTCCAGATGCGAGGGGTTGGCCACCAGCGAGACCTTGATCTGCTTGCCGGACAGCGAGGTGAAGGTGCCGTCGGTGCCCAGGTGGTACTTCACGTCACCGGAGCCGTGCATCGACTTCGGGTCCAGGTTGCCCTCGAACTCGTTGAACACCTTGCCGTACGGCTTGCCCACGATGTTCGTCAGCACGTTGAGGCGGCCGCGGTGCGGCATGCCGATCGCGGCCTCGTCCAGGCCCTCCTCGGCGGCGGCGGAGATGATCTGGTCGAGCAGCGGAATCGCCGACTCGCCGCCTTCCAGCGAGAAGCGCTTCTGACCGACGTACTTGACCTGCAGGAAGGTCTCGAAGGCCTCGGCCGCGTTGAGCCGGTTCAGGATCCGAAGCTGCTCCTCGCGGGCCGGCCGGCCGTTGCGGTTCTCCACCTTGGCTTGGATCCAGCGGCGCTCTTCCGGGTTCTGGATGTGCATGTACTCGATGCCGACGGTGCGGCAGTACGAGTCACGCAGCACGCCGAGGATGTCACGCAGCTTCATCAGCGGTTTTCCGCCGAAGCCGCCGGTGGCGAACTCGCGCTCCAGGTCCCAGAGGGTCAGGCCGTGCGAGACCACGTCCAGGTCGGGGTGGCGACGCTGCTTGTACTCAAGCGGGTCGGTGTCCGCCATCAGGTGGCCGCGGGTGCGGTACGAGTCGATCAGCTCGATGACGCGCGCCGTCTTGCTGATGTCGTTCTCGTGCGTAGCCGCGATGTCTTGGACCCAACGCACCGGCTCGTACGGGATGCGCAGCGACTCGAAGACCTGGTCGTAGAACCCTTCCTCGCCGAGCAGCAGATGGTGGATCGCGCGCAGGAACTCGCCGGACTGTGCGCCCTGGATGATGCGGTGGTCGTAGGTGGAGGTCAGCGTCATGACCTTGCTCACCGCGAGCCGGGCCAGGGTCTCCTCGCTGGCGCCCTGGTACTCGGCCGGGTACTCCATGGCCCCGACGCCGAGGATCGTGCCCTGACCCTTCATCAGGCGCGGTACCGAGTGCACGGTGCCGATACCGCCCGGGTTGGTGAGGGAGATCGTGGTGCCGGCGAAGTCGTCCGCGGTCAGCTTGTTGCTGCGTGCCTTGCGCACGATGTCCTCGTAGGACTGCCAGAACTCGCGGAAGTCCATCAGTTCCGCGGCCTTGATCGAGGGCACCAGCAGCGAGCGCGAGCCGTCCGGCTTGGTGACGTCGATGGCCAGGCCGAGGTTGATGTGCTCGGGGGTGACCACCGCGGGCTTGCCGTCGGCCTGCGTGAACGAGCCGTTCATCGCCGGGATGGCCTTGACCGCCTGCACCATCGCGAAGCCGATGAGGTGCGTGAACGAGACCTTGCCGCCGCGGGCGCGCTTGAGGAAGTTGTTGATGACGATGCGGTTGTCGATCAGCAGCTTGGCCGGGACCGCGCGCACCGAGGTCGCCGTCGGGACCTCGAGCGAGATCTCCATGTTGGCCACGACCCGAGCGGCCGGGCCCTTGAGCACCGTGGTCTGCGAGCCGCCGCCGGACGGAGTCGAGGCGGCCGGCGGAGCGGTGATCGCGGCGTCGCGCGGCACACCGCTGGCCGGAGAAACGGCTACCGGGGTCGGCTTGGCGGCGATGCCGTCGGTCGACGCGGGCGGGGCGATCGGCGTGTCCGCGGGAGCGGCCGGGGCGGAGGTGGCCACGGATTGAGCCGGTGCGGTCGGGGCGGAGGCTGCGGGAGCGACAGAGGCGGCGGTGGCTGCCGGGGCGGCCTGCTGCGCCGGCACGGGCACGGGTGTCGTGCTCGCGTCAGCGGCGGCGGCTGCCGCGGAGACGTCGCTCGGCTGGTAGTCGGCGAAGAAGTCCCACCACGCCTTGTCCACGGAGGCCGGATCGCGCAGATACTGCTGGTAAATCTCGTCGACGAGCCACTCATTGGGCCCGAACTCAGCCGCGGTATGCGCGGTCGGGTGGTTCGGGCCCCCCGATGCCGGCTCCGCGGGGGCCGGTTCCGTGGGGGTCGATGTTGACGCTGATGTGGACTGTGGCGACACGGCGGGTTCCGCCCTCTTCCGCTTCGTAGATCCGTGTTCTGGCTGTGCCTGTGAACAGCCGGATGCCAGATGGGAGGGCCCGCATGCATCGATCGAGCCCTGCGGGATCCCCCAGCGGGCAGCGGTCATCCAGATTACGCCCTTTTTCGGGCCGATCGCTGCTCAGCGCCGTGAACAGCGACGAGTATCACACTCTCCATCGCGATTACCACCCATGCTGATGGTAGCCCGATAGCCCGGAATGACTATGGCTGGATGACGCCGCGAGCCGGGCGTGTGGAGGCGTGCGCAGGGCGTGATCGCACAGGTGACACATCACCAGTCCGCCCTTTGCTTCCCCGCGCGGCTTCCGGCGTTCACGCTCTCTCCAACACCGTCGCGCGTGCCCGGTATTCCAGTGACGTCTCAGCGATGCGGCCCGCGCCGTCTCATTTGCCGGAACGATTCCGCGGCCGTCGTGATCCCTTCCCCGGCGCCGCGGAGCCCGCGCCGATCCCGGGCGCCGAGTGCGGATCAGCCGGCAGTTCGACCCGGATCAGCGCGCCACGGGTCGAGGGGGCGACCTCGATGGTGCCGCCGTGCAACTCGATCGCCCACCGCGCGATGGCCAGGCCGAGGCCGGTGCCGCCGCCGGTGACCTGACCGCCGCCGTCGCCCCCGCGGGTGAACCGCTCGAAAACCCTAGTCCGCTCGCCCTCGGGGATGCCCGGCCCCTCATCGGCCACCTCGACCCGGACGCCGCCGCCGGGGCGCGCCTGCGCGCTCACCCGCACCACGCCGCCCGGCGGAGAGTGCTTGGCCGCGTTGTCGACCAGATTCGCAACGACTTGATGCAACCGGGACTGGTCGGCGCGCGCGGTCAGGTCGCGCGGATCGACGCCCAGCTCGAAGCGCACCGGCCGCCCGGCCGCCGCGGCCTCGTCCACCGCGCGGGCGAGGAAAGGCTCGACCGCGAAGTCGGACAGGTCCAGCGGCACCGCCCCGGCCTCGAGCCGGGAAAGGTCCAGCAGTTCCTCAACCAGCCGGCCGAGCCGCTCGGTCTGCGTCAGCGCGGCCTTGACGATGGCGTCGTCGGGTTCGGTGACCCCGTCCACCACGTTCTCCAACACGGCCCGCAGCACCGAGATCGGCGTGCGCAGTTCGTGCGAGACGTTGGCGATCAGCTCGCGGCGCTGCCGATCCGCGGCGCCGAGATCCGCGGCCATCTGATTGAACGCGCCGGCCAGCTCGCCGACCTCGTCCTGCGACGAGGCACTGATGCGGCGGCTGTAGTCGCCGGCCGCCATCGCACGCGCGGCTGCGGTCATCCGGCGCAGCGGTGACGTCATACCGTGCGCGAGGATCTGCGTAACGATCATCGAGAGCACGATGGCGGTGAGGACGACGTACCGCGCTCGGATGCCGATCGATACGCCGATCGCGGTAAATGAGCCCGCGAACGTGACGCTCGCGATGACGAGAATGCCGAGCTTGGCCTTGATCGAGCGCACCGGATCGAGCGGCCGCAGATCCAGCCAGATGCGATGCAGCCGGGGGAAGCGCGCGAGCAGCCGGCGCAGCACCGGAAGTCCCGGCAGCCCGGGGATCTGGTGCGGCGCGTCGTACGGCGTTTGCCGCTGCTGGCGCGACCGGGGCTGGGACTGGGGCCGCGGCGGCGGGTCGGCCGGTTGGCCGGTCGAGGTGTTCACGGTAAGTCCGGCGCGGGCACGATGATCTCGGCCTCCAGCGCGTACCCGATCCCGTGCACGGTGCGGATCCACTCCGCGCCGATCTTCTTGCGCAGTGCCTTGACGTGCGAGTCCACGGTCCGGGTGCCTGAGGCGTCCGCCCAGTCCCACACCTCGGCCAGCAGCGACTCGCGCGACGCGACCACGCCCGGCTTGCGCGCCAGGCAGCCGAGCAGGTCGAACTCGATCGGGGTCAGGTGCACGTCCGCGCCGTCCACCCGCACCCGCCGCGCCCCCTGGTCTATCTCCAACTCGGGCCGCTCGTCCTGGGCCGCCTCCGCCCGCTTCCGCTTGTCCTGCGGATCCGCGCCCAATTCCCGTTCCGCGCCCTGGTCCTGCTCCTCCTGTTCCTCCGGCGCGACCTGCGCCTGCCCGCGCAACCGGACCGGCCGCTCCGCGCCGCCGCCACCGCCCAGCCCGTGCGCGTGCTCCAGCGTCTGCTGCCGCACCACCTCAACCCGCCGCAGCAACGCCTGAACCCGAGCGATCAGCTCACGCATCGAGAACGGCTTGGTCAGGTAGTCGTCCGCACCGGACCCGAGCCCCGCCAGCAGGTCCGCCTCCGCGTCGCGCGCGGTGAGCATCAGCACCGGCGTCGGCCGCTCCCGCTGAATGCGCCGGCACACTTCGAGCCCGTCGAAGCCCGGCAGCATCACGTCCAGCACCACCGCGTCCGGCTTGTGCTCCCGCACCGCCGCCATCGCCCCCGGACCATCTCCCGCGTGCGCCGTCGCGAACCCCGCCGCGGCCAGCCGCGCCACCACGGCGTCGGCGAGCGTCGGCTCGTCCTCGACGACCAGGATCAGGCGACGTGCCGGAGTGTCCATGTCGGGAAGCTTAGTTAGCCGACCCGATGTTAGGTTCGGCGGTGCAGTGAAGAAGACGTGTGAATTGTCCGGCGGCGGCGCCGCTGAGATTAAAGAGGAGACGTCGATGGGGCAGCAGTTGACGCAGACGGCGCAGTGGCAGGCGCTGGCTGATCACCGCGAGAAGTTCGGCGCGACGCACCTGCGGGAGCTGTTCGCCGCCGATGCTCAGCGTGCGGCCAGGCACACGCTGGCGGTGGGGGACCTTACCGTCGACCTCTCCAAGAACCTGGTCACCGACGAGACCCTTCAGCTGCTGGTCGCGCTGGCCAAGGCGCGCGGCGTCGAGGAATTGCGGGACGCGATGTTCCGCGGCGAGAAGATCAACGTCACCGAGAACCGCGCCGTGCTGCACGTCGCGCTGCGGGCGCCGCGTTCGGAGCGCATCGAGGTGGACGGCGAGGACGTGGTGCCGGGCGTGCACGAGGTGCTCGACCGCATGGCCGCCTTTGCCGACCGCGTCCGTTCGGGGGAATGGCTAGGGCACACGGGTAGGCCGATCCGCAACATCATCAACATCGGCATCGGCGGCTCGGACCTCGGCCCGGCGATGGCTTACGAGGCGCTGCGCGCGTACTCGGACCGCACGCGCGTCTTCCGTTTCGTCTCGAACGTGGACGGCGCGGACCTGTACGAGGCCACCCGCGACCTGGACCCGGCCGAGACCCTGTTCGTCGTCTCCTCGAAGACGTTCACCACCGTCGAGACGGTCACGAACGCGACCTCGGCGCGCGCCTGGCTGCTGGCCGGGCTCGGCGGCGACGAGTCGGCGATCGCCAAGCACTTCGTCGCGGTCTCGACGAACGCGGCCGAGGTGGCGAAGTTCGGCATCGATACGCAGAACATGTTCGGGTTCTGGGACTGGGTCGGCGGCCGGTACTCGTACGACTCGGCGATCGGCCTGTCGCTGATGATCGCGATCGGCCCGAAGCAGTTCCACGAGATGCTGGCCGGTTTCCACACCGTCGACGAGCACTTCCGCACCACGCCGCTGGAGCGCAACGTGCCGGCGCTGCTCGGCCTGCTCGGGGTCTGGTACGGCTCCTTCTTTGACGCGCAGACGCACGCGGTGCTGCCGTACAGCCACTACCTGAGCAGGTTCTCGGCCTACCTCCAGCAGCTCGACATGGAGTCGAACGGCAAGAGCGTGCAGCGCGACGGCGAGCCGGTGGCCTGGCAGACCGGCCCGATCGTGTGGGGCACGCCGGGCACCAACGGTCAGCACGCCTACTATCAGCTGATCCATCAGGGCACGAGGATCATCCCGGCCGACTTCATCGGCTTCGCCGAGCCGGTGGTCCCCGCCGCCGACCCGCGCGGCGCGCACCAGGACATGCTGACCGCGAACTTCCTCGCCCAGACCGAGGCGCTGGCCTTTGGAAAGACCAAGGAGCAGGTCGAGGCGGAGGGAACGGCCGCGGCGATCGTGCCGCACCGGGTGTTCAAGGGCAATCACCCGACGACCTCGATCCTCGCCCCCACGCTCACGCCCTCCGTGCTCGGCCAACTCGTCGCGCTTTACGAGCACAAGGTCTTCACGCAGGGCGCGATCTGGAACATAAACTCCTTCGACCAGTGGGGCGTGGAGCTCGGCAAGGTGCTGGCGAAGAAGATCGAGCCCGAGTTGGCGGCGGGCGGGCCGCACGGCGAGCACGACTCGTCGACGACAGGACTGGTTGAGCGCTACCGCAAGCTGCGCGGCCGGTAAAGCCCACCTCGAGTCACATGGCAGCGGCGCCGGAACGTCTCGGCGCCGCTCGCAGTGGTCAGCGTTCGAAGATGGATGTGTCGATCGCGCGGTTGAACGGCTCGGGAAGCATTAGCGACTCGCCGTAAGTGACGTGGACTATGCGTGAGTACCGGTTGCCCTTGAGGTCCGGCACGTAGTGCGGCTCGGAATGCAGCACCGCCTGCTTGCGCGGCCGGTCGATGAGCAGATAGAGCGGAACGCCGGATGCGGCATAGCTGCGCGCCTTGTCCTTCCGATCCCTGCGCGCGGCGTTGCTGTTGTCCTTGCCGGAGACGACCTCGACCGCCATGACGAGCGCGCTCGCAGGGTTGATCCAGACGTTAGGGTCAAGTTCGTCATAGTGGTAGTACGCGAGGTCGGGGATGAACTCCTCGTCCGTGGCAGGCAGTGACACGGTGGTCATTTCCAGCTCGACGAGCCCATCCACGTCGCCGATCGCGCGACGTAGATCGCGAATGACGAATGCGTGCCGGTTGAACGGGCTGGCGGCGTTCACGATGAGTTCCCCGTCGATGATCTCGGCTCGAACGGTGTCCGGCAGCACTTCCTCGATGACCTTGTTGAGCAGGTCCGTAGTCGCGCTCATGCCGACTCCTTCGATCGGTCTCACCCCGAGGCCGCCATTCTATCGATCCACTCTGACAGCCACCTGAGCCGTTGGCCATGGCGAACGCGGGCTGGTCGGTGCAGGCCGCCCGAATGCGGGAGAATGGCGGGCATGACTGAGCCGCGCCGCAGTTCCAGCCCCCGCGCCAAAGCCTCCCGCAATGCCGCCCGCGGCGGCGCGCAGCAGCGGGACGTCGAGCGCAAGGCCGCGGAGAAGCGGCGCAACCGCTCGATCGCGCAGGCGGAACGGCGCACGACGGCCGACTCGGTGCGGTCCGCCGAGCCCGCGCCGACTGCGGCCGGTCGGGCGCGGGTGGCCGACTCGCCTACCCCGACCTCTTACTCTGACATGCCGGAGGGATACCGGGCCGGCTTCGCCTGCTTCGTCGGGCGGCCGAACGCCGGCAAGTCCACGCTCACGAACGCTCTGGTCGGCGCGAAGATCGCCATTACGTCGGGGCGGCCGCAGACCACGCGGCACACCGTGCGCGGCATCGTGCACCGGCCGGACGCCCAGCTCGTGCTCGTGGACACGCCCGGTCTGCACCGGCCGCGCACGCTGCTCGGCGAGCGGCTGAACGACCAGGTGCGCGCGACCTGGGCCGAGGTCGACGTCATCGGTTTCTGCATCCCGGCCGACCAGAAGATCGGCCCCGGCGACCTGTACATCGCCCGCCAGCTGGCCGAGGTACGCCGCACGCCGAAGATCGCGATCGTGACCAAGACCGACGTGGCGTCCGGCAAGCAGGCGCTCGGCGAGCAGTTGCTCGAAGTGGTGGAACTCGGCAAGGAGGTCGGCATCGAGTGGGCGGACGTCGTCCCGGTCTCGGCGGTCGCCGGCAACCAGGTCGGGCTGCTGGCCGATCTGCTGGTCGCGCAGCTGCCGCTCTCACCGCCGCTGTACCCCGGCGGTGAGCTGACCGACGAGCCCGAGCAGGTGATGGTCGGCGAGCTGATCCGGGAAGCCGCGCTTGAGGGCGTGCGTGACGAGTTACCGCACTCGCTCGCGGTGACTGTGGAGGAGATGCTGCCGCGCACGGGTCGGCCTAAGGACAAGCCGCTTCTGGATGTACACGCGGTGCTGTACGTGGAGCGGCAGAGTCAGAAGGCGATCGTCATCGGTACCGGCGGCTCGCGGCTGCGCGACGTCGGCACGCAGGCACGCCGGCAGATCGAGGCGCTGCTCGGTACCCCGGTGTTCCTGGACCTGCACGTAAAGGTCGCGAAGGACTGGCAGCGCGACCCGAAGCAGTTGCAGCGGTTGGGGTTCTGAGACGGACTCGGGCGCGCGGCAGGTGCGCGGGCGCTGCGTCTTGGGACTAGGCGGTGTTGGGGAATGTCTCAAGGGGCGAATCCGGTGATCGACTTCGCCTGGACGCACGGCCGAAACGCCCACAGACAACCGGTATGAGGACGCTCCGGCCGCACGCCCAGGCTCGTCGCGCAGTGAACCATCTG
>DASUAR010000116.1:0-9641 GCA_035763685.1 Actinocrinis sp.
ACATGCGGCAGCGTCCTTTCAGGCTTTGACCAGGAGCAGGGCCACGACGAACAGGGCCGCGCCGCCGAACATGGACAGGGCGTAGGAGCGCACGAAGCCGTTCTGCAGCCGCCGGAATCGCCCGGAGGAGCCGCCGAGGCCGGCGGCCACGCCGTTGACCACGCCGTCCACGCCGCGCAGGTCGAAGTAGACCAGCAGCCTGGTCAGCCACTGCCCGGTGCGCATGAACACCGCTTCGTTGAACGCGTCGCCGTACAGGTCGCGGCGGGCCGCGCGGGTGAGCGGCGAGCCGGCCGGGGCGAGCGCCGGGACCGGACGGGTCCGGGTGCCGTAGAGCCGCCAGGCGTACCCGACGCCGAGAACCACGACCGCCAAGGTGATCCCGGACAGCGCCCACGTGTTGATCGGCGAGTGGCCCTCGGCGCGGCCGGTGACCGGCTCGAGCCAGTTCACGAACGGGGAGCCGATGCTGAACAGCGCGCCCGCGGCGACCGAACCGACCGCGAGAAGGATCATCGGGATGGTCATCGTCTTGGGCGACTCGTGCGGGTGCGGCTCGTGCCCGCGCTCGTCTTCGACCCAGCGCTGCTGCCCGAAGAAGGTCATCAGCACCACCCGGGTCATGTAGAACGCGGTGATCATCGCGCCGAGCAGCGCGGTGCAGCCGAGCACCCACCCGGAGGTGCCGCCCTGGGCGAACGCCGCCTCGATGATCTTGTCCTTGGACCAGAACCCGGAGAACGGCGGGCAGCCGATGATGGCCAGATAGCCGAAGCCGAAGGTCCAGAAGGTGATCTTCATGTACTTGCGCAGGCCGCCGTACTGGCGCATGTCCACGTCGTCGTTCATGCCGTGCATCACCGAGCCGGCGCCGAGGAACAGCCCGGCCTTGAAGAAGCCGTGCGTGACCAGGTGCATGATCGCGAACACGTAGCCGATCGGGCCGAGCCCCGCGCCCAGGACCATGTAGCCGATCTGCGACATCGTCGAACCGGCCAGCGCCTTCTTGATGTCGTCCTTCGCGCACCCGATGATCGCACCCATCATCAGCGTGATCGCGCCGACGATGGTCACCAGCAGCCGCGCGTTCGGCGAGAGGTCGAAGATCACATGCGATCTGACGATCAGATAGACGCCCGCGGTCACCATGGTGGCCGCGTGGATCAGGGCACTGACCGGAGTCGGGCCCTCCATCGCGTCCAGCAGCCAGGACTGGAGCGGGAACTGTGCGGACTTGGCGCACGCGCCCAGCAGCAGCATCAGGCCGATGCCGAGGATCGTGTCGCGGTCGGCTCCGGACGCCTTGTTGAACACGTCGGTGAACGCGAATCCGCCGAACGTGGTGTACATCAGCATCACCGCGATCGAAAGGCCGACGTCGCCGACCCGGTTGACCACGAACGCCTTCTTCGCCGCGACCGCCGCCGAGGGCTTGTGCTGCCAGAACCCGATCAGCAGGTACGAGGCCAGGCCCACGCCCTCCCAGCCCGCGTACAGCAGCAGGTAGTTGTTCGCGAGGACCAGCACCAGCATCGCGGCGAGGAACAGGTTCAGGTGCGCGAAGAACTTGCGCCGGTTCTCGTCGTGGGCCATGTAGCCGATGGAGTAGATGTGGATCAGCGAGCCGACCCCGGTGATCAGCAGCACGAAGGTAATCGAGAGCTGATCGAGGTGGAAGCCCGCGTCGGCGGAGAAGCCGGGCACCGGGATCCAGCTGTACACATGCTGGTCGTAGGAGCGCGCGCTGCCGGGCTTGCCGAGCAGCGAGAAGAACAGCACCGCGCCCAGCGCGAAGGAGCCGAGCGCGGCAGCGCAGCCGAGCAGGTGGCCCCAGCGGTTGGTCCGCTTTCCGCCGAGCAGCAGGATCGCCGCCCCGATCATAGGCAGCGCGACGACCCACGCGGTCAGCGTGAATACGCCGGTCGCCGCGACCGGGGCGTAAGTCGAGGGTGGCATCGTCGGCTGTCCCTCTCTCAGTACTTGAGCAGGTTGGCGTCGTCGACCGAAGCCGAGCGGCGGGTGCGGAAGACGGTGATGATGATCGCGAGGCCGACCACGACCTCGGCGGCCGCGACCACCATGGTGAAGAACGCGATGATCTGGCCGTCGAGCCGCCCGTGCATCCGGGAGAAGGTGACGAAGGCCAGGTTGGCGGCGTTCAGCATCAGCTCGACGCACATGAACACCACGATCGCGTTGCGCCGGATCAGCACGCCGAGCGCGCCGAGGCTGAACAGGATCGCCGAGAGGTACAGGTAGTTGTCCGGGTTCATGCCTCGACCTCCTCGTGCGGTCCGGAGCCGTTCGCGCCGGCGCCCTCGCCGTTGGCGGCACGGCCGTTGCCGTTGGCACCGTCGCGCGGCAGCGGAACCGGCAGCGGAACCGGCAGCGGCTTGATATCACGCAGCTCGCCCTGGGCGCGCAGCGTCCGGTTGACGCTGAGCGGCGCGATGCTGCCGTCGGGCAGCAGGGCCGGGGTGTCGACCGCGTTGTGCTGCGCGTAGACGCCGGGGTTCGGCAGCGGCGTGACGATGACGCTCGGGTCCTTCGCGTAACGCGTGAATCGGTCCGCCGCCAGTTCCCGCTGCGTCTTGCGCGCGGTGACCCGCTCGCGGTGCGCCAGGACCATCGCGCCGAGCGCGGAGGTGATCAACACCGCCGAGGAGACTTCGAAGGCCCAGAAGTAACGGGAGAACAGCAGGTGCGCCAGCGACGGGACGTTGCCGCCGGCCGCCGCGTTCGCCTGGTCCATCCCGGCGAACGGGCCGAGCTTGGCATGCGCGAACACCCCGAGCAGGATCGCGCCGAAGCACACCGCGACGAGCACCGCCGCCCAGCGCTGGCCGCGGATCGTCTCGGTCAGCGACTCGGCCGCGTCCACGCCGATCAGCATCAGCACGAACAGGAACAGCATCATGATCGCGCCGGTGTAGACGACGATCTGCACGATGCCCAGGAAGACCGCGCCCTGCGCCATGTAGAACAGCGCCAGGCAGATCATCACCGCGCACAGGCACAGCGCCGAGTGCACCGCCTTCTTGGAGAAGATCAGGCCGAGCGCGCCGAGCACCGAGATGATCGAGCCGAGCCAGAACAGGAAGGTCTCGCCGCCGCCGGTGGAGGTGACCTGGCCGGCCAGCAGGTGCGTTCCGGCGGCCTGCGCCGCGAGGAGGCCGGCGCTCATCGCACCGCCTCCGGCTCCGTCTGCGCGCCGTCGGCTGGCGCGGACTCGTCACCCGCCGCCTGCGTACGCGCGTACTCGGCCAGCTGCTCGTCCGAGGCGCGGGTGACCTGGCCCTTGTAGTAGTCCTTCTCGTTGGTGCCCGGCTGCATCTCGTGCGGCGCGGGCACCATGCCGTCGGTCAGCCCGGCCAGCAACTGCTCCTTGGTGTAGATCAGCGACTGGCGGGTGGTGTCGGCGAGCTCGTACTCGTTGGTCATGGTCAGCGCGCGGGTCGGGCAGGCCTCGATGCACAGCCCGCACAGAATGCAGCGCAGGTAGTTGATCTGGTAGACCTTGCCGTACCGCTCCCCCGGGGAGAAACGCTCCTCCTCGGTGTTGTCCGCGCCCTCCACGTAGATCGCGTCGGCCGGGCAGGCCCAGGCGCACAGCTCGCAGCCGATGCACTTCTCCAGGCCGTCCGGGTGCCGGTTGAGCTGGTGGCGGCCGTGGAAGCGCAGCGCCGTCGGAACCTTCTCCTCCGGGTACAGCTCCGTGTTCGGCTTCTTGAACATGGTGGCGAAGGTGACGCCGAAGCCGGCGACCCCGGCCAGCGGCCCCGGGCCCTTCTGCTTCTTCTCGTCACTGCTCATCGAGTGCTCGCCTCCTCGGCGGTGGTGCCGGGCAGCGCTGGCGCGGGCTCGGCCGCGGTATGTGCGAACTGAGGCCGGCGCGGCGCGGGCGGGACGCTCTGCCCAGGCATCGGGGGCACCGGGAACCCGCCGGCCATCGGCTCGAAGGCGGGCACGCCAGGCGGCGGGGTGCGCCGGATCTGGTTGCGCTCGCGGATTTCGAGGGCCGCGACCAGCAGCAGGAACAGCACCGCGATGCCGATGCCGATCGGGACGGCGTGCGCGCGGTCCAGGTCCCCGGCGTTGCGCAGCTGCCGGAAGGTGGCCACCACGAGCAGCCACAGCACCGCGGCCGGGATCAGCACCTTCCAGCCGAAGGCCATGAACTGGTCGTAACGCAGCCGAGGCAGCGTGCCGCGCAGCCAGATGAACACGAACACGAAGATCATCAGCTTGACCAGGAACCAGATCATCGGGTACCAGCCGCTGTTCGCGCCCGACCACTGGCTCAGCGGCCACGGCGCCCGCCAGCCGCCGAAGAACATCGTGACGGACAGCGCGGAGACGGTGACCAGGTTGATGTACTCGGCCAGGAAGAAGAGGGCGAACTTGAGCGAGGAGTACTCGGTGTGGAAACCGCCGACCAGCTCGCCTTCGGCCTCGGGCAGGTCGAACGGCGCCCGGTTGGTCTCGCCGACCATCGCGATGATGTAGATGATCGCGGAGAGCGGGAGCATATAGACGTACCAGCCGTGCTGCTGAGCGTCCACGATGCCCGCGGTGGACATGGTGCCCGCGTACAGGAACACGCCCACGAAGGACAGGCCCATGGCGACTTCGTAGGAGATCATCTGGGCTGAGGAGCGCATCGCGCCGAGCAGCGGGTAGGTCGAGCCGGAGGACCAGCCGGCGAGCACGACCCCGTAGATGCCGATCGAGGAGATGGCCAGGATGTAGAGCACGCCGATCGGCAGGTCCACCAGTTGGAGCGTCGTCCAGTGGTGGAAGATCGACACCTTCGGCCCCCACGGGATCACCGCGATGGCCAGGAACGCCGGGATCGCGGAGATCACCGGCGCGAGCCAGAACACCGGCTTGTCGGCGTTCACGGGGACGATGTCTTCCTTCAGCGCCAGCTTCACGCCGTCGGCGAGCGACTGGAGCAGGCCCTGCGGGCCGACCCGGTTCGGGCCGACGCGCATCTGCATCCAGGAGACGACGCGCCGCTCGAACCAGATGTTGAACAGGGTGAGCACGACCAGGATCGCGAAGGCGGCGACCGCCTTGATCACGACCAGGATGAACCACCACGGGATGTGGGTGTCGAAGTTCCCGAGCAGCCAGTTGGTCATATTGTCTGGGAACTGAGGCATCAGCCCTCCACCTCCGCCTGGTCCGAACCCTCAAGACCGGGCTGGCTCGGCGGGTCCGCGACGCTCGTGGCGGCGCTCGCCGTGATCGCGTCCTCGGGCGCAGCCTGCGCGACCGGGTCGAGCAGCGTGTCCGCGCTCCTGTCAGACACAGCGACACGTGCGACGGTGACCACCGCTCCGGTGTCCGCGCTCAGCGTGGCGCGCACGTGCGAGCCCGGCGAGTTCGTCGGCAGCCACACAACCCGGTCCGGCAGTGCCTCGATGGCGAGCGGCAGGGTGATCGTCCCGGCGTCGGTCGCGACTGACACCGCGTCACCTTCGGCCGCGCCGATCTCGGCCGCGGTCGCGGCGGACAGGCGCGCCACCGGCTGACGCGCGGTCCCGGCCAGGTACTTCTCGCCGTCCTGGAGCCGGCCGTCGTCGAGCAGCAGGTGATGGGTCGCCAGAACCGCCTGTCCGGCTGCCGGGGCGGGCAGCGGGCGGGCCTGCGCGTAGGGCCGGGGGGCGGGGATGCCGTCCCAGCCGCCGAGCGAGACCAGTTCGCGGCGCGCCGCGGCGACGTCCGGCAGGCCCAGGTGCACGTCCATCGCGTCGGCGAGGCTGTTGAGCACCCGCAGGTCGGACATGCCGCCTGCCACCGTCTGCATGGTGTCGGGTGAGAGCGCGGCCTCGAAGCCGCGCGGGCGGCCCTCCCAGTCCAGGAACGTCCCGGCCTTCTCGGCGACCGCGGCGACCGGCAGCACCACGTCGGCCCGCTCGGTCACCGCCGAGGGCCGCTGCTCCAGCGAGACCACGAACCCGGCGGCGTCCAGCGCGGCCAGCGCTCCGGCCGGGTCCGGCAGGTCGTCCACGTCCACCGCACCGACCAGCAGGCCCCTGATGTTCCCGGCGCGCACCGCGGCGAGGATCGCGTCGCCGTCCCGGCCCTCGAGCGTCGGCAGGGCGCGCACGCCCCAGGCCGTCGCGACCTCGGCGCGGGCCCGCGAGTCCTCGGCGGGCCGGCCGCCCGGCAGCAGGTTGTATACCGCGCCGGCCTCGATCGCGCCGCGCTCGCCGGCCCGGCGCGGGATCCAGCCGAGCTTGGCGCCGCTGGCGTCGGCCAATTGCAGCGCCGCGCTCAGCGCGCCGGGCACGCAGGCCAGCCGCTCGCCGACCAGAATCACCGCACCGGGCTCGCGCAGCAGCCTGGCCGCGTTCCGCCCGGCGGCGTCGAGCCCGGCTTCCTCGGTGCCGGCGGCGAGCGCGGTCAGGAACTCCGGCTCGGTGTGCGGGGCGGCCTTGAGCAGGCTTCCGTTGAGCTTGGTCAGGCCGCGGGTGGCGAACGGCGCTATGGCGATGACCGCCGTGCGCGCCTTGCGCACCGCCTTGCGCAGCCGCAGGAACACGATCGGCGACTCGTCCTCGGGCTCGAAGCCGACCAGCAGCACCGCCGGGGCCTTGTCCAGCTCCGGGTAGGTCAGCGCGAGCTGACCGCCCGTCACCGGGCTGCGGCCGGCCAGGTGCGCCGCCAGGAACTCGGCCTCCTCGGTCGAGTGCGGGCGGGCCCGGAAGTCGATGTCGTTGCTGTCCAACGCGATGCGGGCGAACTTCGCGTACGCATATGCGTCTTCGAGGGTGCTGCGGCCGCCGACCAGGACGCCGGCCTCACCGCGGGTCGCGCGCAGCCCGATCGCCGCCGCGTCGAGGGCTTCCGGCCAGGACGCCGTGGTCAGCACGCCGCCGCGGCGCACCATGGGGTGGCGGATGCGGTCGCGGGACGTGGCGTACTGGAAGGCCCAGCGGCCCTTGTCGCAGTTCCATTCCTCGTTGACCTCGGGGTCGTTCCCGGCCATCCGGCGCAGCACCTTGCCGCGCCGGTGGTCGGTGCGCATCGCGCAGCCGGCGGCGCAGTGCTCGCAGGCGCTGGGCGAGGAGACCAGGTCGAAGGGGCGGGCGCGGAACCGGTAGGCGGCGCCGGTCAGCGCGCCGACCGGGCAGATCTGCACGGTGTTGCCGGAGAAGTAGGAGGCGAACTCCTGATCCCCGGCCACCGAGATGCCGACCTGCTGGCTGGAGCCGCGTTCGATCAGGGTGATGAACGGGTCTCCGGCGATCTCGTCCGCGAACCGGGTGCAGCGGGCGCAGCTGATGCACCGTTCCCGGTCCAGCAGCACCTGGGTGGAGACGTTGATCGGCTTGGCGAAGGTGCGCTTGCGGCCGCCGAACCGGCTCTCGCCGCGGCCGTTGGACAGCGCCTGGTTCTGCAGCGGGCACTCCCCGCCCTTGTCGCAGACCGGGCAGTCCAGCGGGTGGTTGATCAGCAGTAGCTCCATGACGCCCTGCTGCGCCTTGTCCGCGACCGGCGAGGAGTGCTGGGTCTTGACGACCATGCCGTCGGTGACTGTGGTGGTGCAGGAGGCCATGGGCTTGCGCTGGCCCTCGATGTCGACCAGGCACTGCCGGCAGGCGCCGACCGGGTCGAGCAGCGGGTGGTCGCAGAACCGGGGGATCGCGATGCCGAGCCGCTCGGCGACCCGGATGATCAGCTCGCCCTTCGGCGCGATCGCCGGGATGCCGTCGACGGTCAGGGACACGTAGCCCTCCGGCACGGCCGGAGGTTCGCCACCGCCTGCCGCCTGCGCGGGGATGTTGCTGGTGACGGTCATGCGCGGGCTCCCGTCGTGGCCAGGGCGGGCGCCCACACGGTGGAGTGCGCCGGGTCGAAGGGGCAGCGGCCGAGGCGGAAGTGCTCCAGGTACTCCTCGCGGAAGTACTGGATCGACGAGGTGACCGGCGAGGTGGCGCCGTCGCCGAGGGCGCAGAAGGCCCGGCCGAGGATGTTGTCGGACAGGTCGAGCAGCTTCTCCAGGTCCGCCTCGGTGCCTTCGCCGCTTTCCAGGCGCTGGTACAGCTGCACGTACCAGTACGTGCCCTCACGGCACGGGGTGCACTTGCCGCAGCTCTCGTGCGCGTAGAACTCGCTCCATCGCAGCACGGCGCGTACCACGCAGACCGTTTCGTCGAAGATCTGCAACGCGCGGGTGCCGAGCATGGAGCCGGCCGCGCCGACGCCCTCGAAGTCCAGCGGGACGTCCAGGTGCTCCTCGGTGAACAGGGGCGTGGAGGAGCCGCCGGGCGTCCAGAACTTCAGCCGGTTGCCGTGTCGCACGCCGCCGGCCAGGTCGAGCAGTTCGCGCAGCGTCATGCCGAGCGGACCCTCGTACTGGCCGGGCCGGGTCACGTGCCCGGAGAGCGAGTAGAGCACGAAGCCGGGTGACTTCTCGGTGCCGAAGCCGCGGAACCAGTCGACGCCGTGCCGCAGGATCGCGGGCACCGAGGCGATCGACTCGACGTTGTTGACCACGGTCGGGCTGGCGTAGAGCCCTTCGATGGCGGGGAAGGGCGGGCGCAGCCGGGGCTGGCCGCGGTACCCCTCCAGCGAGTCGAGCAGCGCGGTTTCCTCGCCGCAGATGTACGCGCCGGCTCCGGCGTGCACCACGATCTCAAGGTCGAACCCTGATCCGAGAATGTTCTCGCCGACGAATCCGGCCTCGCGCGCCTCGCGCACCGCGGCCTGGAGCCGGCGCAGCACGTGCACGACCTCGCCGCGCAGATAGATGAAGGCGCGGTTGGCCCGGATCGCGTAGGCCGCGATGATCACGCCCTCGATCAGCTCGTGCGGGTTGGCCAGCAGGAACGGGATGTCCTTGCACGTGCCCGGCTCGGACTCGTCCGCGTTGACCACGAGGTAGTGCGGCTTGCCGTCGCCCTGCGGGATGAAGGACCACTTCATCCCGGTCGGGAAGCCGGCGCCGCCGCGGCCGCGCAGGCCGGAGTCCTTGACCAGCTTGATCACGTCGTCCGGCGGCATGGCCAGGGCCTTGTGAATGGCCTGATAGCCGTCGTGCCTGCGGTAGCCCTCGAGCGTGTAAGAACGCGGATCGTCCCACGCACGCGAAAGCACCGGGGAGAGCTTGCTCATCGACTACGCCTCCGCCCCGTGCCCGTTCGTGCCCTGATCCGATTGGTCCAGCTCTTCCTGCCGCGCCAGTCGCAGTCCTTCGAGCGTGGCCGGACCGGCCGGACCGCCCGCATGCACCGCGTCGGGACGCTCGTCTTCGAACCCTGCGAGGATCCGCTCGGTCTCCCGGAACCGGCACAGCGCCGGCCCGCGGCTCGGGGTGACCTCGTGCCCGGCCAGCAGGTCGTCGACCAGTTTCACCGCGGTGGTCGGGGTCATGTTGTCGAAGAACTCCCAGTTGACCATCAGCACCGGGGCGAAGTCGCAGGCGGCGTTGCACTCGATGTGCTCCAGCGTGAGCGAGCGCTCGCCCTGGCCGTCCGGGGTGCGTTCGCCGTTGCCGACCGCCAGGTGCGCCTTGAGCGTGGCGAAGATCTCGTCGCCGCCCATCACCGCGCACAGCGTGTTCGTGCACACCCCGACGTGGTAGTCGCCGACCGGCTTGTTCTTGTACATGGAGTAGAACGTTGATACCG
>DASUAR010000117.1:0-14945 GCA_035763685.1 Actinocrinis sp.
GGCGAGAGCTCGTGCACCCGGATCTGGTTGTCGAAGGCCAGGTCGCCGATCTCGGTCATGCCGAGCCGGGTGATCCTCAGGGCGTCTTCGCCGTCGGGCGCGGCCGCCCCGCCCTTGGCCACCGCCAGCGCGGCCAGCCGCTGCGTCTCGGGCGTGCGCACCCGGATGGTCAGCTCCGAGTTCTGGTCGATGAACTCCTGCACGGTGCAGTCCGCCACCAGGCGGCCGCGGCCGATCACGATCAGATGGTCCGCGGTGTTCTCCATCTCGCTCATCAGGTGCGAGGAGACGAAGATGGTGCGGCCCTCGGCGGCCAGCGCCTTCATCAGGTTCCTGATCCAGAGGATGCCCTCCGGGTCCAGGCCGTTGACCGGCTCGTCGAACATCAGCAGCTTCGGGTCGCCGAGCAGCGCGGCCGCGATGCCGAGCCGCTGGCCCATGCCGAGCGAGAAGCCGCGCGAACGCTTCTTGGCCACCTCGGTGAGGCCGACCAGTTCCAGTACTTCGCCGACCCGGGACTTGGGCAGGTTGTTGGTCTGCGCCAGGCACAGCAGGTGGTTGTACGCGCTGCGGCCCCCGTGGATCGCCTTCGCGTCGAGCAGCGCCCCGACCTCACGCATCGGGTAGGCGACCTTCGTGAAAGGACGTCCGTCGATCGTCACTGTGCCGGAGGTGGGCGCGTCGAGGCCGAGAATCAGCCGCATCGTGGTGGACTTGCCCGCCCCGTTCGGGCCCAGGAAGCCGGTCACCTGGCCGGGCTTGACGCTGAACGTGAGATTGTCCACCGCCAGCCGTTCGCCGTACCGCTTCGTGAGGCCGTTCGCCTCGATCATCGTAAGGAATCCCTCGTGTAGAACGTGGATAGTGGTCTTCTCTGAGACTCACCACAACGTATCGGGAGTGCGCCGCGCGCCTCGTCCTCCTGTGGGACGGTCTTTGACACATGGCGCGGTACACCTGTGGGTGGACCCGACCCTTAGGGTGGAGACCGAGATGGCTACCGAAATCACCGCCCACGTGATCCTGCCCGCCCGCCGCGAGCCGATCGAGCTGAAGACCGCCGACGGCCTGGCGCTGGTCGGGGAGCTGGCGCTGCCGCTCGATCGCGAGCCGGTCGCGACGCTGGTGACCTTCCATCCGCTGCCTACTGCGGCCGGGATGATGGATAGTCACGTGCTGCGTAAGGCGGCGTGGCGGCTGCCGGCGTTGGCGGATATCGCGGTGCTGCGGTTCAACACGCGCGGTACCGCATCGGCGCGTGGCCGTAGCGAGGGTGAGTTCGGCGAGGGTGTCTCCGAGGGGTTCGACGTGGCCGCCGCGTTCGAGTTCGCCGAGGGATTGAACGAGGGGGGCCACGAGCTGCCCAACCTGTGGGCGCTCGGCTGGTCCTTCGGCAGTGAGCTGGTACTCAAGTACGCCTGCGAGCCGGAGGTGCTCGGCGCGATCCTGCTCTCTCCGCCGTTGCACCGCGCGCAGCCCGATGACCTGAGGGTCTGGGGCGAGTCCGGTAAGCCGGTCACGGTCCTGGTCCCCGAGTTCGACGACTACCTGCGCCCCGCCGAGGCCCGCGAGCGCTTCGCCCTCATCCCACAGGCGGATGTCCTCGGCATCGACGGCGCCAAGCACCTTTGGGTCGGCGAGAAATACGTGCGCATCGTGCTCGACGAGATCGTGCGGAGGATCAATCCGGCCGCCGCGCCGCTGCCGGTGCAGTGGGACGGTCCGTTCGAGAAGTACGCCGCGCCGATCGGGACGCATCAGGCCTAGGCGGTGTTGGGGAATGTCTCAAGGGGCGAATGCGGTGATTGACTTCGCCTGGACGCACGGCCGAAGCGCCCACAGACAACCGGTATGAGGACGCTGCGGCCGCACGCCCAGGCTCGTCGCGCAGTGAACCATCTGCGCCTGGCGGCGCGTGGCGATTCGCCATCACGATCCCCGACAAAGCGGCGGCCGGATCGTTGCCTTGATACATTCCCCCACACCGCCTAAGGGCCCGCCAATCGGCGCTCAGCGAACCGGCTGCGCCAGCAACTTCTCGATGCCGTCCGGAGAAAGCAGGTGCCGCGCGGCCATCCGCGCCGCGCCCTCGACGCCCGCGCGCTCTCCGAGAGCCGAGGTCTCGATGGCGAGCGACCGCGTGGCAAGCGGCAGGGCTCTGCGATAAACGACGCCGCGGATGTCGGCCAGCAGATCCTCGTGCAGTTGCGCGATGCTGCCGCCGATCACGATCGCGTCCGGGTTGTGGAAGCTGACCAGGGAGGCGAGTACTTCGCCGATCTGCTGACCGGCCAACCGGACGCGGCGACGGGCGACCGGATTCCCTTCCGAGACCAAGCGCACCACGTCGCGGCCGCCGGTGGCGGCAAGTCCGGCTTCGCGCAGCGCCCGCGCGATTGCGGCGCCTGACGCCACCGCCTCGACGCAACCGGTGTTGCCGCAGTGGCAGAGCACTTCTTCGTGCCCCGGTAGCGGAATGTGCCCTATGTCTCCGGCCGCGCCGGCGGCCCCGCGATGCAGCGTGCCGTTGGAGATGACGCCGCAGCCGATTCCGGTGCCCACCTTGATGTAGAGCAGGTGCTTGCTATCGCGGCGGCGGCTGTACTCGCCGAAGGCCATCATGTTGACGTCGTTGTCGACGAGCACTGTGACGCTCGCGTCGTCGTGCTCTCTGAAGAACTCGGGGATGCGGTAGCCGTCCCAGCCTTGCATGATCGGCGGGCGGATCACGGTGCCGGTCTCGTGCTCGACCGGTCCGGGTACGCCGATGCTGAACGCGCGCAGGTGCGCCCACGGCCGGTCGATATGCGCCAGCAGTTCGGCGGTCAACTCGTGGACCGCCGTGAGGATGGTCTTCGGGCCGTCGTTGATGTCGATCTCACGTACCGCCTCCGCGAGCGGGACGCCGCCGAGCGTGGTCAGCGCGAGCCGGCAATGCGTCGCGCCCAGGTCGACGGCGCAGATCAGCACGTCGGGAGCGAGCTGCAGGGCAAGCGGCGGGCGGCCGCGCTCGGTGGCCACCGGCTCGGTCTCGGTCAGCAGGCCCCGCGCCACCAGCAGATCGACGCGCTGCGCCACCGCCGCCCTGGACAGGCCGGTGGCCTGCGCGAGCTGGCTGCGCCGGGTCGCGGTCCCGTCGGCCACGAGGCAGGCCAGTTCGCTGAGCGCGGCGAGATGTCGGCCGCCGAGACTGCTCATAAGGCTCCTGACACTGCTGGCCGGGGTCGTCCACCCCGCCGATTTATGACAGAACTTAGCGTAAATCCCGCCATTGTCAACGTAAAGGGCCGGGTTTAACGTACCCGGTGAACCGAATGGAGGTCGCGATGATCGAGGCGCCGCTGCGTGTGGCGATCGCCGGCGCGGGCATGGTCGCCAGGCTGCACCTGGATGCCGCCCGGCGGGCCGGCGCGCGCGTGGTCGGCGTTTGCGCTTCGACGCCCGAGCGCGGGAAGGCGGCGGCCGAACGCTTCGGCCTCGAGCGCTCCTTCGATTCCGCCGAGGAACTGGTGGCCGGCGACGCGGCGGACGTCGTGCACATCTGCACGCCGAACGCCTCGCACTTCCCTCTGGCTGAGCTCGCGCTGCGCGCGGGCAAGCACGTGATCTGCGAAAAGCCGCTCGCGACGGCCGGCGACGAAGCGGACGCACTGGTCGAGCTGGCGCGTGACAGCGGCCTGATCGCCGCGGTTCCCTTCGTCTACCGCTACCACCCGATGGCCGCCGAGGCGCGCGCCCGGGTGCGCGGCGGATTCGTCGGCGACGTACGGCTCATCCACGGCCACTACCTCCAGGACTGGCTTTCCGAACCCAGCGACAACAACTGGCGGGTTGATCCGCGGCAGGGCGGCGCGTCGCGGGCGTTCGCGGACATCGGTTCGCACTGGTGCGACCTCGTCGAGTGGGTCAGCGGGCATCGGATCAGTGAGCTGATCGCCGAGGCGCAGACGGTGCTTCCGGTGCGCTACGGCTCCGGCCGGGTCACCTTCACGGCGGCCGGATCGAGCGCGGGCGAGGACGAACCGCGCGGCACCGCGGTGACCACGGAGGACGCGGTCCAGGTGCTCTTTCGCACCGACCGCGGCGCCTCGGGCACGTTGACCGTCTCGCAGGTCTCGCCGGGCCGCAAGAATCGGCTGTGGTTCGAGATCGACGGCGCCGGGGCCAGTCTCGCCTTCGATCAGGAGAACCCTGAGTCGCTGTTCGCGGGATCACGCGCGGGCAACGCCCGGCTGCTGCGCGATTCCACGCTGCTCTCCCCCGAGGCCGCCCGTCTCAGTGTGCTGCCCCCCGGCCATCCGATGGGATACGCCGACTGCTTCGCCGGCTTTGTCGCCGACGTGTTCGCCGCCATCCGGGCCGGATCGTCGACCGTCCGGGATTGCGCGCCCGCGTTCCCGACCTTCGGCGACGCCGCCCGAACCGTCCGTCTGACCGAGGCGGTACTGCGCTCCGCCCGGTCCCGCTCCTGGATCGAGGTGCCCCGATGAAGCTGGGTTTTCTCACCGCCTGCCTGCCACAGCTGCCGCTCGCGCAGATCGCCGAATGGGCCGCCGAGCACGGCTACGAGGCGCTGGAGGTCGCCACGTGGCCGTCCACCGGGTCGCGGGAGTTCGAGGCGAGCCATATCGACGTCGCCTCCTTCGACAAGGGCGACGCCGAGCGCGTCAGGGCCCTGTTCGACCAACACGGCCTCGAGATCTCCGCCCTCGCCTACTACGAGAACAACCTGCATCCGCACGAGCGCCGCCGCCTGCAGATCGCAGACCACGTACGCCGCAATGTCGACGCCGCGCAACTGCTCGGCGTGCCTTACGTCGGTACGTTCATCGGCCGCGATCCGAGCCTGTCGGTGAAGGACAACATCGCGTTGGGCGAGCGGGTGCTGCCGCCGCTGGTCGAGTACGCCGGCGAGCGCGGGGTCAAGCTCATCATCGAGAACTGCGTCATGGAGGGCTGGCACCCGGACGGCTACCCCGGAAACCTCGCCTACGCGCCGGAGCTGTGGGAGTGGATGTTCTCGCTCGGCTTCTACCTCAACTACGACCCCTCACATCTGCTGTGGCTCGGCATCGATCCGATCGAGGCGCTTCGCCCCTACGTCGACCGGATTCCCCACGCGCAGGCCAAAGACGCGCAGCTCGATCCGCGCGCCCGGGTGCGCTACGGCTTCTTCGGCAAGAGCTTGAGCCGCGAGGATCCATGGGACGTCGGATGGTGGCGCTACCGCGTGCCCGGCCTCGGCGACGTGGACTGGCGGGCCGTGGTCGACACGCTGTACGAGGGCGGATTCACCGGGACCCTCTCGGTCGAGCACGAGGACCCGGTATGGGGCGGCGACGAGACCCGCGTGAAGCAGGGCCTTGAGATCGCGCACCGCACGCTGCGACCGCTGATCGTCGGCTGATCTACGAAGCACCGGCCCACCGAGGAACGACGAGTACGGAGTCTGAAGCAATGGGAGGGAACGTGTCGAAACCGATCAGCGTGCAGCTCTACAGCGTACGCGAGCACATGGCCGAGGACCGTGACGCCACGCTGCGCCGCATCGCAGGCCTCGGATATCAGGCGGTCGAGCCGTACAGTCCGGCCGACGATCCGAAGGGGTTCAAGGCGCTGGCCGACGAGCTGGGCCTAACCATCTCCGGCACGCACGCGGGCGGCCTGGTGCGCGATCCCGAGCCGGGCCCCACCTTCGAGGCGGTAGCGCAGCTCGGCACGCCGCTGGCGATCGTTCCGGCCGGCATCCCAGAAGCCGAATTCACCACGCGCGACGGCATCGCCCGAGCGGCCGATCTGCTCAACGGCCTGGCACAGCAGGCGGAGGGCTACGGCCTGACCCTCGGCTACCACAACCACTGGTGGGAGTTCGAGCCGAAGATCGACGGCGTGCACGCCCTCGAAGTGCTCGCCGAGCAGCTGAGCCCGCAGGTCGTCCTCGAGATCGACACCTACTGGGCGGCGGTCGCCGGGGCGCAGGTGCCGCAGCTGCTTGAGCGGCTCGGCGATCGCGTCGTCGCGCTGCACGTGAAGGACGGTCCGATCGCCAAGGGCGAGCCGCACACCGCGGTCGGCGCCGGCGCGATGCCGGTCCCGGACATCCTCGCCGCGCGGCCGCAGGCCTGGCGGGTCGTGGAACTGGACAGCTGCGCGGGCGACATCTTCGAGGCGCTGGCCGCGAGCCACGCGTACCTGACCGCTCTGGCCGGCGGCGGCGCGGAAGGCGGGGTGGCATGACCGGCGGACCCGTCGGCGTCGCGATCGTCGGCGCCGGAGTGATCAGCGCGGAGTATCTCAGGAATCTGACCGCCTTCCCGGACGTGCGGGTCCTGGCGATCGGGGACCTCGACGCCGGGCGGGCGGCGGCGGTCGCCGCGCAGTACGGCGTGCCGGCTTCGGGGGATCTGGACGCCGTGCTGGCCATCCCCGAGGTGGAACTGGTGGTCAACCTGACCACCCCGGCGGCGCATGTCTCGGTCGCGCGGGCCGCGCTGCGGGCCGGGAAGCACGTGTACGGAGAGAAGCCGCTGACGCTCGACCCGGCCAGCGGCGAGAAGCTGCTGGCCGAGGCGCAGGCGGCCGGCCTGCGGGTCGGCAACGCCCCGGACACGTTCCTCGGCGCGGGTCTTCAGTCCTCGCTGCGCGCGCTGCGCTCCGGGGTGATCGGGCAGCCGGTCGCGGTGACCACCGTGATCCAGAACCCGGGCCCGGAGTCCTGGCACCCGAACCCCGAGTTCCTGTTCCAGATCGGCGCCGGTCCGCTGTACGACATCGGCCCCTACTACCTGACCGCGCTCACCGCGCTGCTCGGTCCGGCCACCCGCGTGGCGGCGACGGCCCGGCAGGCGCGCGCGCAGCGGGTTATCGGCTCGGGGCCGCGGGCCGGCACGGTGTTCGCGGTCGAAGTCCCGACCCACGTCACAGCGCTGATCGACCTGGCCGGCGGCGCCGCGGCCGCCTCGACGTTCAGTTTCGACTCGCCGCTACGCCGCCGGATGATCGAGATCACCGGGACTGAGGGCACGCTCTCGGTACCGGACCCGAACACCTTCGAGGGCCCGCTGCTGGTGCGCGGCCCGAAGGACGAGGACTGGCGCGAGCTGCCGGTCTCCGGGCCGGTGGCGGGGCGGGGCCTCGGCGTGCTGGACATGGCGCGGGCGCTGCGGTCCGGCGCGCCGCACCGTGCCTCCGGGCAGCTGGCGCAGCATGTGCTCGAGACGATGGCCGCGATCGCCGACTCCGCGGAGAGCGGCGAGTTCCGCGACGTGGAGAGCAGCGCGCCGATCCCGGAGGAACTGCCGCGGGACTGGGATCCGTACGCGGGTACGCTGAGCTGACGATCGACAGCCGGCGATCGAACACAAGCACAGCCGCGCGGGACAGGAGCCGGACACGCAATGCCGGGTGACCACAGCCTGACGAACTGGGCCGGGAACATCGTCTTCGCCGCGGCCCGGGTGCACCGGCCGGATTCGATCGGCGAGCTGCGCAAGATCGTCTCGGGCAGCCGGAAGGTGCGCGCGCTCGGCACCGGGCACTGTTTCAACCGCATCGCGGACACTCCGGAGGACCTGGTCGCGGTCGGCGGCCTGCCGGACGTCATCGAGATCGACACGGCGGCCGGCACCGCCTCGGTCTCGGCGGGGCTGCGGTACGCCGAGGTCGCCGAGCAGCTGTACCGCGCCGGTTTCGCGCTGCCGAACCTGGCCTCGCTTCCGCATATCTCGATCGCAGGAGCCTGCGCGACCGGCACGCACGGCTCCGGCGACCGCAACGGCGGGCTGGCGACGGCGGTCAGCGCGCTGCGGTTCGTCACGGCGGACGGCGACCTCGCGGAGCTGAGCCGCCGCGACGACCCGGAGCGCTTCCCCGGCGCGGTGGTCAACCTCGGCGCGCTCGGCATCGTGACGAAGATGACGCTGGACCTGGTGCCCGCGTTCGACGTCGCGCAGTACGTCTACCTCGGCCTGCGGCTTGAACGGCTCGCCGCCGAGTTCGCGACCGTATCAGGCGCCGCATACAGCGTCAGCGTGTTCACGAAGTGGGCCGGGGGCGAAGGCGCGGTCTGGCTGAAGCAGCGCCTGGCGCCGGGAACGGCCGCGGCGCAGCGCGCGCACGAGAGCGCCGGGAGCGGGCCCGCCGGATCGCAGTGGCTCGGCGCGCACCTGGCCACGACCCAGCAGCATCCGATTCCGCAGATGCCGGCCGGGTTCTGCACGCAGCAAGGCGGCATCCCCGGGCCATGGCACGAGCGGCTGCCGCACTTCCGCCCCGAGTTCACGCCGAGCGCGGGCGAGGAGTTGCAGTCCGAGTTCCTGCTGCCGCGCGAGCAGGCGGCGGAGGCGATCGGCGCGCTGCTCGCGCTCGGCGACCGGATCGCGCCGGTGCTCCAGGTCTCGGAGATCCGCACCGTGGCGGCCGACGATCTGTGGCTCAGCCCCGCGTACGGCCGCGACAGCGTGGCGTTCCACTTCACCTGGGTTAAGGACGCGGCGGCGGTCACGCCGGTGCTCGGCGCGATCGAGGAGGCGCTGCTCCCGCTGGGCGCGCGTCCGCATTGGGGGAAGGTCTTCGCGGTGCGGCCCGCGCAGATCGTGGAACGCTACGAGCGCGCTGGGGACTTCCGGCGGTTGATGGACGAGTTCGATCCGGCCGGCAAGTTCCGCAACGCGTACGTCGAGGACCTGTTCCCGGCAGCCTGACCGCGCCCGCCACGCAGGCCGACCGGCCCGGCGATCCTCCTTTCGACTCGGCGTCGGCCGTCTTCCGGCAAGATGGTTGAAAACTTGATTAGTTTGGAGTAAAGTCGTCTCCGACGCAGACAGTTGAAATTTGAACTTACTCGGAGGCGAGCTATGACTACCAGCACCGCGCAGATCCCCGGTTACAAGGCGGGCACCTGGACCATCGACCCCGTGCACTCGGACGTGTCGTTCACGGTGCGGCACATGGTGGTCAGCAAGGTGCGCGGCTTCTTCCGCAAGTTCGAGGGCACGCTGGTGACCGGCGAGAGCGCCGAGCAGAGCTCGGTCACCGCCACCATCTACCTCGACTCGATCGACACCAACCAGGAGCAGCGCGACGCGCACATCCGGTCGGCCGACTTCTTCGAGGTCGAGACCTACCCGACGATGACCTACCAGTCCACCGGCGTGCGCGCGGACGGCGGCGACTGGATCCTGGACGGCGAGCTGACCCTCAAGGGCATCACCAAGCAGGTCCCGCTCAAGCTTGAGCTCAACGGCTTCGGCCCGGACGCCTACGGCGGCTACCGCGCCGGCTTCTCCGCGAAGGCCGAGATCGACCGCAAGGACTTCAACGTCAACTTCCACGCGACGCTGGAGACCGGCGGCCTGGTCGTCAGCGACAAGGTCACCATCGCGCTGGAGATCGAGGCGGTCCTGGAGAAGGCAGAGGGCTGAGTCTCAACCGCGCCCGGCCCTCGCGCACGACGCCTTATGAACAGCCTCCCGAAGCGGTGAAGCTTCGGGAGGCACGCTGTTTAGCGGCCGATCCGGCTCCGACCGCGCCGGATCGGCCTTCTTGTCGTCTCAGCCGACTCCGCGGATCGACCACTCGTTGTTCGTGTTGCGGTTCGGGTGCCACAGGATGGTGCTCGAGCCGGCTTGATTGCTGCCGCCGCCGTCCAGCGCGGTGCCGGTGGCCCGGTTGATGATCTGGTAGCGGCCGCCGCCGACATTGTTGAACGACCACAGCTGGTCGTCGCTGCCGCTCCACGGAGACTGCGTCGCGGTGGCGCCGTCGGAGCTGTCTCCGCCACTGTCGACGACCATGCCGTTCGTCCGATTGACGATGCGGTAGTAGCCGTTGCCGGCGCTGACGATCTCCCACTGCACGTTCCCGCTGGAGCTCGGCGCCCACTGCTTGAGGCGCGACCAGGCCGGAACGTTGCCGCCGCTGTCCATGAACAGTCCGCTGGTGGCGTTGACGATGTCGACCCAGCCGTTCGTGATGCCGCCGCCGCCACCTCCCCCGCCGCCGCCGCGCTGGCTCGGCGAAGGACTCGGCACCGGCGGACCCGCGGTGGGCGAGTGCCCCGGCTGCGGGCCTGCTGGCGCCGAGGCGCCGGCGGAGGGCGATGCGCCCTTGGACGCGGACGAACTGGCCCTCGCCGAGGCCGTCGACGTCGCCGAGGCGGTGCCGGAAGGCGGGGCCGTGCCGAACGCGCCGCCGTCGTTGAGCGCGGCGAGCGTGCTCAACGGCTGTTGCGTGGGCACCGCCACGAAGGTCCCCTTGACCGGCGGGGCGGAACCGATGGAGGAGAACAGCCAGGTCGCCGCGAATGCGAGCACGATGACGACCACGACGGCCGCGAGCTCCGTGCGCCGCGGCGCGGTGAAGACCCGGGACGTACCGACCCCGCCCACGCCGTCGGCTCCTTCGCCGACGATCCGCACGAGCGTCGTGCTCGGCGGGAGCGCGGACTGCGCCAGCACCAGTTCCGCGGACTGGACCGGCTCGAACGCCTGCGTGCGCTCAGAGGGTTGAGTCAACAGCGGCGGTGCTCCGGCCGGGGCCGCGTCCCGCACCACCCACTGCGGTGTGGCCTCGACCGTGGGCGCGATCTCGCGCAGCAGGCTGGCCAGGTTGTCCGCGGTCGGCCGGTGCTGCGGGTGCTTGTCCAGGCAGGCCGCGATCAGCAGCCACATCGGGTCCGGCAGGCCGGGGATGCGCGGCGGCGGGACTTCGGAGCGCAGCAGCCGTACTTCTTCAGGGGTGCCGGTGAACGGCGGACGCCCGGTCAGCGCCTCGTACAGCAGCACGCCGACCGCGTATACATCCGCGGCGGGAGTGCTGATGCAGCCGACCCCGATCTCAGGGGCCTGGTACTCGATCGGCATCGCGGCGTAGAACGGCTGGCCGACCGCGTCCTCCAGGGCGGTGACCCCGGCGCAGGCCGCCAGTCGCGCGACGCCGAAATCGGTCAGCCCGACCCGCAGCGAACCGGCCTCGTCCTGCAGCGGTTCGAGCAGCACGTTGCCCGGCTTGATCCCGCCGTGCGCCACGTCGGCGGCATGCGCGGCGGCCAGGGCGTCACACAGTTGCGCGACCAGCATCGCCGCGTGCGCGGGCGCCAGGGTGCCCATCCGCCCGAGCAGGACCCGCAGGTCCTCGCCGGGCACCGGGCGCATCGACAGCGCCACCCGGCCTTCGTGCGCGACCACGTCGTCCACGGCCACGATGTTCGGGTGGCCGAGGCGGCGCACCGATTCCAGCACCGAGCGCAGCGCCGCGATCGCGTCCGCGTTGCCCGTCAGCTCGGGCTTGAGGATCTTGATCGCGTACTCGTCCGCGCCTTCCCGATCACGGACCAGCCATACCGCGCCGACCGCACCGGCGCCCAGCTGTCCAAGCAATTCGTAGCGTTCCGCGAGGAACCGCCATTGTGCATCAGTATCCGACAACGTGCCGCTCCCACCGGGTGAACCGCCACGCCTGCCGAACGTGGCACGAACTTCACCGGTTCAGCGTCGCGCGGCCGGGTGGATAAAAAGCCGGCCGGGTCACCGCGACGCCGGAGCGGTGAATTCGTGCATTCTATGGAAACGTGAGGCACGCTCGGGAAGAGCTGTAGCCAAGTTCTCACAAAAAACGCGATATCGAGATGAACGCGAAACCGGCAGATCATGCCAACTTCGGAGATCTGACATCCTCAACCTCGAGGTCAGCCGCGGTACGGCGGGCTTCGTCGGCGGTGGAGTCGTCGGCGCGCTCCTGGGATTCGCGTTCGGCGCGCACCCGGCCCAGGTACCGCTCGACCTCCGCGCGCACGGTTTCGGCGTCCCAGCCGAGCACCGGCGCGATCAGCGCCGCCACCTCGGGCGCGGCCGAGACACCCCGGTCCCACTCCTCGATGGAAATTCGGGTTCTGCGGGTGAGGACGTCGTCCAAGTGGAGCGCTCCCTCATGTGACGCCGCGTATACGGCCTCCACCCGCAAGTAGTCCTCGGCGCCCTCAATCGGCTTGGCCAGACTCGCGTCCGCGGAGATGAGTTCGAGCAGTTCGTCGATACACGACCCGTAACGGTTCAGCAGGTGTTCAACGCGCGAGGGGTGCAATCCGGCGCGCTGCGCGATACGGCGGCGTTCGTTCCACAGCGCCGCGAACCCGTCGGCGCCCAGAATCTGCACCTTTTCGGTGACGGACGCGGGTACTGATTGCTCGAAGTCTGCGACGGCCGCGTCCACCGCGTCCTTGGCCATCACCCGGTATGTGGTGTACTTGCCGCCGGTCACGATGACCAGGCCGGGGGCCGGGGAATCGACCACGTGTTCCCGGGAGAGCTGAGCGGTTTCCTGTCCTTCGCCCGCGGAAAGCAGCGGTCGAAGACCGGCGTATACGCCCTCGATATCGTCGCGGCCGATCGGCTTGGCGAGCACCGCGTTCACGTGGTCGAGCAGATAGTCGATATCCGCCTTGCTCGCCGCCGGGTGATTGCGGTCCAGGTCCCAGTCGGTGTCGGTGGTGCCGATCAGCCAGTGCCGGCCCCATGGAATGACGAAAAGCACGCTCTTCTCGGTGCGCGCGATGAGACCGGTGTCCAGGTTGATCCGATCGCGCGGGACGACCAGGTGCACGCCCTTCGCCGCACGCACGGACACGTTGCCGCGGGCGTGCGCGAGTTCGTGTACGTCATCGGTCCACACGCCGGTGGCGCTGATGACGCGCTTCGCCCGGACGGTGAACTCGCGGCCGCTCTCCAGATCGCGCACGAGCGCGCCGGTGATCCGCTCGCCCTGCTTCACGAATCCGGTGACACGGGTACGCGTCGCGACGGTGGCGCCGTACTGCGCGGCGGTGCGCGCGAGCATCATGACGTAGCGGGCGTCGTCGACCTGCGCGTCGTAGTACTGGATCGCGCCGACGAGGCCGTCCTTGCGCAGGCCGGGTGCGCGGCGCAGCGCGGCGGTTTTGGTCAGATGCCGGTGCCGGGGCAGCGCACGGGTTCCGCCCGCGGTGCCCATCGTGTCGTAGAGCAGCACGCCCGCTCCGATATAAGCGCGCTCCCACAGCCGGTGGCGCAGCGGCAGCAGGAACGGCACCGGGCGCACCAGATGCGGCGCGATCCGGTTAAGCAGGATGCTGCGTTCCGTCAAGGCCTCGCGTACGAGCCCGAAGTCCCGCTGTTCGAGGTAGCGCAGCCCGCCGTGAATCAGCTTGCTGGAACGGCTCGAGGTGCCCGCGGCCCAGTCACGACCCTCGACCAGGGCCACGGAAAGCCCGCGGGAGACCGCGTCCAGCGCGGTTCCGGCGCCGACGATCCCGCCGCCGACCACCAGGACGTCGTACTCTTCCTCAGCCAGTTGCTGCAGGGCGGTCAGCCGGTATTGCGCGCCGAGCGGAGTGGATTGCACCGTGGTCCTCTGCTTTCTCGTTCCGGGTCCCGTTGGCAGTGCTTGTCACAGACGGGTCCGGTGCGTCCCTCCGCACAGAGCGCGGCGCGGAGGGACGCACCGGTCTTGCCGGCCGTCAGTCCTCGAACTCGATCCAGTCGAGGGTGCGGGAGACGGCCTTCTTCCAGTTGCGGTATCCCTTGGCGCGCTGCTCATCAGTCCACTGCGGCGTCCAGCGCTTGTCCTCGTTCCAGTTGCTGACCAGCTCGTCGGTGTTCTTCCAGAACCCGACCGCGAGGCCGGCCGCGTATGCCGCGCCCAGCGCGGTGGTCTCGGCGACCACCGGCTTGGAGACCGGCACGCCGAGCACGTCCGCCTGAATCTGCATGGCCAGCTCGTTCGCGGTCACGCCGCCGTCCACGCGCAGGACGTCAAGGCGCACGCCGGAGTCCTGCTCCATCGCCTCGACCACGTCACGGGTCTGGTAGCAGATCGACTCCAGGGTCGCCCGCGCCAGGTGCGCGTTGGTGTTGTAGCGGGAGAGCCCGACGATCGCGCCGCGCGCGTCCGAGCGCCAGTACGGGGCGAAGAGCCCTGAGAAGGCCGGCACGAAGTACACCCCGCCGTTGTCCTCGACCTGCCGGGCCAGCGCCTCGCTCTGCGCCGCGCCGGAGATGATGCCGAGCTGGTCGCGCAGCCACTGCACGGCCGACCCGGTCACCGCGATCGAGCCTTCGAGGGCGTAGACCGGCTTCTCGCCGCCGAACTGGTAGGCCACCGTGGTCAGCAGGCCGTTGTTCGAGCGCACCAGCTCGGTGCCGGTGTTGAGCAGCAGGAAGTTGCCGGTGCCGTAGGTGTTCTTCGCCGAGCCCGGGGTGAAGCAGACCTGGCCGACGGTGGCCGCCTGCTGGTCGCCGAGGTCGCCGGTCAGCGGCACCTCGCCGCGCAGCGGGCCGTCCGCGCGGGTCACGCCGTAGCCGGCCGGGTCGGAGGAGGGCCGGATCTGCGGCAGCATCGCCCGCGGGATGTTGAAGAAGGAGAGCAGCTCGTCGTCCCAGTCGAGGGTCTCCAGGTTCATCAGCATCGTGCGACTGGCGTTGGTCACATCGGTGACGTGCACGCCGCCGTTGACGCCGCCGGTCAGGTTCCACAGCAGCCAGGAGTCGGTGTTGCCGAACACCGCCTCGCCGGACTCGGCCGCCGCGCGCAGCCCGTCGACGTTCTCCAGCAGCCACTGGATCTTGCCGCCGGAGAAGTAGGTGGCCGGCGGCAGGCCGGCCTTGCGCCGGATGGTCTGGCCGCGCTCGTCCTTGTCCAGCGCGGCGGCGATCCGGTCGGTGCGGGTGTCCTGCCAGACGATCGCGTTGTAGTAGGGGCGGCCGGTGCGCCGGTTCCACACCACCGTGGTCTCGCGCTGGTTGGTGATGCCGAGCGCGGCCAGGTCCGAAGAGGAGAGGCCCGCGGTGTTCAGCGTGGTCTCGATGACCGCGCGGGTGCGCTCCCAGATCTCGGTGGGGTTGTGCTCGACCCAGCCGGCCTGCGGCAGGATCTGCTCGTGCTCGAGCTGGTGCCGGGCGATCTCGTTGCCG
>DASUAR010000118.1:0-13088 GCA_035763685.1 Actinocrinis sp.
GTCCACCGCATACGCACAGGAAGAGCCCCGGTTTTCAACAGGAACGGCGCCGTTATCCCCAGGTTATCCACAGCCCCTGTGGACGTGTCGCTCGCGCGCCGAGCGGCCCCGCCCGTACCGTAGACAGCCCGCACCGCCCGACCAGAGGAGGCGAGCCACCCAGTGTCCGCCTTCAACGGCCCGGACGGCGTCCCAGAGCCTCCGGATGAGGGCCCGCTCGATCCAGGCCCGGCCGGCTATGGCGGCGGTGGCGGCCGCCGCTCATCGTACGATCGCATTCCGCCCCAAGACCTCGCCGCGGAGCAGGGCGTGCTCGGCGGCATGCTGCTGTCCAAGGACGCGATCGCGGACGTCATCGACGTCATCAAGGGCCGGGACTTCTACAAGCCGGCCCACGAGCTGATCTTCGACTCGATTCTCGACCTCTACGGCCGGGGCGAACCGGCCGACGCCGTCACCGTCTCCGCGGAGCTGACCAAGCGCGGCGAACTGGCCAGAGTCGGCGGCGCGCCGTATCTGCACACCCTGATGTCCTCCGTCCCGACCGCGGCGAACGCCGGCTATTACGCGGTGATCGTGCGGGAGCGGGCGATCCTGCGCCGCCTGGTCGAAGCGGGCACCCGCATCACGCAGATGGGTTACGCCACTGACGGCGCGGACCTCGACGAGATCGTCAACCGCGCGCAGGCGGAGATCTACGGAGTCACCGAGCAGCGGGCGGGCGAGGACTACGCCCCACTCGCCGACGTCATGGAGGGCGCGCTCGACGAGATCGAGTCGATCTCCAACCGCTCCGGCCAGATGACCGGCGTCCCCACCGGCTTCACGGATCTCGATCAGCTCACCAACGGCCTGCACGCCGGCCAGATGGTCATCATCGCGGCGCGTCCGGCGATCGGAAAGAGCACCCTGGGCCTCGACCTGGCCCGCTCCTGCTCCATCCGCAACGGCCTCACCAGTGTGATCTTCAGCCTGGAAATGGGCCGCAACGAGATCACCATGCGCCTGCTCTCCGCGGAGGCACGCGTCGCCCTGCACCACATGCGCGCCGGCACGATGACCGACGACGACTGGGCCCGCCTCGCGCGCCGGATGGGCGAGGTCTCGGCGGCCCCGCTGTTCATCGACGACTCCCCCAACATGTCGATGATGGAGATCCGGGCCAAGTGCCGAAGGCTCAAGCAGCGGCACGACCTGCGTCTGGTGATCGTCGACTACCTCCAGCTGATGTCCGGCGGGGGCTCGCGCCGCCCGGAGAGCCGCCAGCAGGAGGTCTCCGAGATGTCCCGCGCGCTCAAGCTGCTGGCCAAGGAGCTGGAGCTCCCGATCATCGCGATCGCCCAGCTCAACCGAGGCCCCGAGCAACGCACCGACAAGCGCCCCATGATGTCGGACCTGCGCGAGTCCGGCTCGCTCGAGCAGGACGCCGACGTGGTCATCCTGCTGCACCGCGAGGACGCCTATGAGCGCGAGTCCCCGCGGGCCGGCGAAGCCGACCTGATCGTGGCCAAGCACCGTAACGGCCCCACCGCCACCATCACGGTCGCCTTCCAGGGCCACTACTCCCGCTTCGTGGACATGGCGCAGAGCTGACGCCCGTGTTTGTGTAGGAGTCAGTCGGCTCAGCGATCGAGCTGGTATCGCAGAACTAGTTCAGCAGTTCTGGGTGGTTCGGCACACCCGAACCCTGATCATGCGCGGTTCACTCAACGCGGTGGCTGGGGTCCGCCTCACCCGTGGGGCTTGATGCCTATCTGTCGGACTAGTTGGCCGAGGCGTTGTTCGCTGAACTGGGATCCGGCCTCGTGTACTGATCACACATGGCATCCTTGCGGGCATGGCGGAATCAGGGAACGGTCAAGCTGCGCGACCGAAGCGCAGCCGCCGTCGCATGGTGGCGATCACCGTGTGGGTCTTCTCCGGGGTGGTGGTGCTCGCCGCGGCTGGCTGGCTTCTGTACTACAGGGTCACGTTCCACACGTTCGCGTGGTGGTCGATTCCGCCGTCGGTGACCTATTGCGGCCGCCGGTACGACCAGGGCGGGACGGTCACCGCGCTACCGCCCGGATACACGTACTCGCAAGTGATGACGGTCGAGCCCTCCGGCTGGCCGGTTTACGCGCAATTCCCCGTCGGCACGTCGAGCGCAAAGGTTTCCGGCACGCCGTGTGCCATGGGGCTGACGCTGAAGCGGTCCAACGACCAGTACGTCGTGTACGGTCTGGTCGGCGGGCCGTGAGCTGCGGCAAGGCCGCTTCGTCTCCCAAGCGGCGTCCAATTTCGGCACACCGGAAGGATCGTCTGCTGCGGTCAGCAGGGCGCTGTGTCACGCATCCCGCCGTCCGACGACGACGATCGTGGCGGCGAGCGTCGCCAGAGGCCAGGCCGCGTAGAGGATCCATGCGACGGGTGTGGAAAGAAGCGGGGCAGGGTGCTGAGAGTGTGCCTGGGTGTCCGCAATGGCGGTCCAGACGCTCAGGGGTGCTCCTTCGGCGAGAGTGGCAAGGTTGAGCGTTCCGCTGGCCAGGATGTCGGGCAGGAAGAGCAGCGCGGCCCAGGCGGTCGTGACTGCGGCGGCGGGGTGGCGGACTACGGCCCCTATGCTCATGCCGACCAGGGCGGCCACCGGCAGCAGGAGGGTGGATGCGAGTACCGCCCGCTGGACCCCCGGGTTGGTCAGGGATAGGCCGGTCAGTTGGCCGGACAGGGCCACACCTGCCGTAGGGACCGAGGCCACGGCGTCGACCAGGCCGAAGATCGCCATGCTCGCGGCGAGGATCAGGGCTCTGGCCGCGATCACGCGGTGGCGGGACGGAACCGCTGTGAAGGTCGCCCGAACCAGGCCGCTGGAATACTCACCCGCAACGCTGAGCGCGCCGAAGCTCGCCGCCAGGACGGCCAGAAATGTCCAGGTCAGGTCATTGAAGGGATAGATCAGAGGATTGAAGAAGCTCGCGGCGCCTGGGGCGACGCGGACATGGCGGCCCTCAAACCACGCGGAGGCGACCGCGATGGTGAGGCCAAGAGCGAACAGGCCGTAGAACGAACGCAGCGAGCGGATCTTGATCCATTCCGCGGCCAGGAGGTCGGCGAAGCGGGCTCGGTCGGCCGAGGTTGTCATACGTCTCTCCGGTTAAGGGTGGTGAGGGTCAGCACGATCGAGGCGGCCATCCAGGCGGCGAGCGTGCCCCAGGCGACGGAAGCCGTCGTGGTGGCGGAGGCGTGCCCGGCACCCGTTAGGCGCCCCCAGGCGTAATAGGGCAGCGCGTTCGCCACGTCGGTGGCCCAGCGGTTCTGGTCGGGCTTGAGGAACAGCGGCAGGAATCCCAGCACGACGCAGATCCCGAACGAGGTGGCGGCCAGGTTGCGGATAAGCGTGCCGAGAGCGAGGCCCACGAGGGCGCAGGCGAGGGTCAGGACAGCGCTGGCGGCAAGGGAGGGCACCGCCGCGAAGCCGGTCGCCCGACTGGAAACCACGGCAAGGTCGCCGCAGGCAATGACCAGGCCGAATACCGCAGCAACCGCAGCCACGACCGCCGCCTTGGCCAGCACGACGCGGCCGCGATCGGGGACCGCGACCAGGGTCGTGCGGATCAGGCCGCTGGCATGCTCGCCGACGATGCTCTGTGCGCCGAGGGCTCCCGCGCCGAGCATCGGCAGCAGCCAGACCGTGCCGTCGAAAGTCGCTCTGACCGGATCGGCGTGCGCGAGATAGAGCGACAGCGCAACGACACCGATCAGAGCCGGCGCGGTGGATCGCAGCGACCACAGCTTGATCCATTCGGCGGGGAGCAGGTCGCCGAACCGGGCACGGCCGCGCGTGAAAACCTGCCGCTGTATCGGCGCGGTCGCAGTGGAAGGCGCACGCGACAGCGCTGGGCCTTCACCGGCCGCGTCGGTATCCCTGCGGGCCACCGGGTCGGCGGTCACCGCGCGTCCCCGGCGCGGAATTCGACGCTGTCCGCGGTCAGGTTCATGAACGCCGCCTCAAGCGCCCCCGGATCAGCGACCTGCTGGGCCCGCGCGGCACGCTTCGGCGCGCGGGCGGCGAACGTTGCGAGGCTCTCGTCGGCGAGCAGCCGTCCGCCGCCCAGGACGATCAGGTGGTCGGCGGTGTGCTCCATCTCGCTCATCAGGTGGCTGGAGACGAAGACCGTGCGCCCCTCGCCCGCCAGTCGGCGGAACAGGTCCCGCGCCCAGCGGATACCCTCCGGGTCCAGGCCGTTGATCGGCTCGTCGAAGATCAGTACCGGTGGATCGCCCAGCAACGCCGCCGCGATGCCCAGCCGCTGGCGCATGCCGAGCGAGAATCCGCCGACGCGGCGGCGCGCGACGCCGGCGAGCCCGACTTCCTCCAACACCTCCTGGACCCGATTGCGTGAGATCCCGTTGCTGCGGGCCAGCGCGGCCAGATGCGCCCGGGCGCTTCGGCCCCGGTGGACGTCCCCGGCATCCAGCAGCGCCCCGACGTGCCGCAGCCCGGTCCCGACGTCGCGGAACCGGTGCCCCGCGACGGTCGCGGTGCCGCTGGTCGGCGCGTTGAGACCGAGGATCAATCGCAGGGTGGTGGATTTCCCGGAGCCGTTCGGCCCCAGGAAGCCGGTCACCCGACCCGGCTGGACGGTGAAGGTGAGGCCGTCGACGGCCGTCACGCTGCGGAAACGCTTGGTGAGTTCGTTGACTTCGATCACGCGTCCACTGTGGGGACACGGCATCGGCCGGCGCATCGGCCGCCGGGAGTCACCGCCCACCCCTCGATCGCCGCTGCGATGTACGCGACATACATCCCCGGGCCGACGCGGGAGCGTCCTGCCGCTCCTTATGCTCAGTCGGATGGAAGAGGTGTTGATGCGTTTCTCGACGTCGGAGCGGGTGGTCCGGCTCACCACGAAGGCCGTCGTACTGTGCGCATACTGCTTCTACACGTTCATGCTCTGCTGGACGGCCTCAATCAGACAAGGCCCCGCCTACGACGGCCCGCATCGCCTTCCCAACCTCAGCCCCACTGCGACGCTCCTGCTGTGCGCCGGCCTGGCTTTGCCGATCCTGTTCGTCCGCCGCCACACGGTCCTCGTCTTCGGCGTGATCCTCGCCGAGTCCGTCCTCGCCGCGGAGTTCGGCGCGCGCACCTGGGTCGTCTTGCTCGTCCCGATCGTCATCGTCGGCTATCTCGCCCAGCACCGCCCCACGACCGCGGCAGTGGCCGGACTCGCCGCCCTCGCGGCCAGCATCGTCGAGAACACCGTCATCTATCCGGTGGACAAGTCCGTGAACCTCGGAGAGCAGACCGGGCAACTGGCGCTGTGGCTCGCCATCGCCTGGGTCCTCGGCTGCGCGCTGCGCAAGCGACGCGAATACGCCGCCACCCTTCGCGAGCAGAGCGCGGCGCGAGCGCTCATGGCCGAGCGCCTGCGCATCGCCCGGGAGCTGCACGACAGCGTGGCCCACAGCATCGGGATCATCGCCGTCCTGGCCGGCGCCGCCGCCCGCGTCTTCGACTCCCAGCCGGCACAGGCCCGGCAGGCGCTGGACAGCATCGAGGCCACGAGCCGCGAGACGCTCACCGGCCTGCAGCGCATGCTCAGCGCACTGCGACGCGCTGAGCCCGACGAGACCTCGCCCCGGACGGCTCCGCTGCAGCCCGCAGGCAGCCTCGCCGACCTCGAACGGCTCGCGGCCCGGGCCGCCGACGCCGATGTCCGGGTCGAGTTGACGTGGCGGGGCGAGCCGCGCCCGCTGCCGCCGGAGGTCGACCTGTCAGCCTTCCGCATCGTCCAAGAGGCGGTGACGAACGTGGTGCGCCACTCCGGTATCCGGGCATGCCGCGTTGACGTCGGCTTCGATCCCGGCGAGCTGTCAATCGAAGTACTCGACGACGGCCACGGCCTGCTTCCTGCGCGCTCCACCGCCGCCACATTCGCGGCCACAGCCGGAGCCGGAGCCGGATTCGGCCTGCTCGGCATGCGCGAACGCGTTGCACTGCTCAGCGGGCAGTTCCACGCCGGCCCGCGCCCCGAGGGCGGATTCCGGGTCGCGGTAAAGCTGCCGACATGAGCATCAGGGTCGTGCTGGTCGACGATCAGCCGCTGCTGATCGTGGGGCTACGCATGGTCATCGCCGACACACCCGACCTCGACGTAGTCGGCGAGGCGGGCAACGGCCGGGACGCGGTACACCTGATCGGGACGCTGCGCCCCGACGTAGTCGTCATGGACATCCGCATGCCCGGCATTGACGGCATCGAGGCTACCCGCCTGGCCACCGCCGGCCCCCACCCGCCGAAGGTCCTGGTCCTGACGACGTTCGACGACGACGAATACGTCTACGGCGCACTACGCGCCGGAGCCAGCGGGTTCCTGCTGAAGAACATGGCGCTGGAGGACATTCTCGGCGCGATCCGCATTGTCGCCTCCGGAGACGCTCTGATCGCCCCCAGCGTGACGCGCAGACTCATCGCCGACTTCGCCGGACGAGCCGGCCCCGAGCCGTCACCGCCCAAGTGCATCGAAGGCATCACGGAACGCGAACGCGAGGTGCTCGCGCTGGTCGGACTAGGACTGTCGAACGCCGAGATCGCCGAGCGGCTGGTCATCAGCGCCGCCACGGCCAAGACCCACGTCGCCAGGCTCTTCGCGAAGCTCAACGCCCGCGACCGCGTCCACCTCGTCATCGCTGCCTACGACGCCGGTCTGGTCCCCCGCCGCTGACGCCCCGCCACCGCTGCCTTGCACAGCTGACACTTCTCCGACGGGCCGAAGCCGGGGCCGGCCGTTTTGACTTAGCCGCTCACCTCGTTCAGCCCAGCCGCCGGATACGCCGGAAGCAGAACGCTGCGAGCAGGGCGGCCAGAGCGGCGTAGAAGGCGGTCTCGATCCATTGCAGCGGCCAGTAGCGGTCAGCGGGCTGATAGGTGATGTCGACGTGCAGGTTGAGTGGCGCGAGGCAAGCCCCGAGGGACGCGAAGGGCGGGTTACCGTCGCCCTTGATCGCGACCGGTCCGCGGCTGATCAATTGGTTCCAGCAGGTCAGGATTTCGCTGGTCTGGATCGGCTGACCGGCGCTGTTCAAGGCAGGCGTCTGCGACAGGTTCCAGGAGCCGGGCGGCGCGGGCAGGTCGATGGTCACCGGGCCGGTCACCTCCCGGGCGCGGTCGAACCGCACGGCCTGACTCATCGTGGTCTGGTTGATCGGCACCGTGGTGACGGTCGCGGGCATCACGTTCGGGCGGACCAGGACTGTCACGACGAGTTGAACGGCGATGAAGATCGCGAGGGTGGCGGCCATCGCGGGCAGGGTGCGCCGGATCAGCAGGCCGAGGGTGACGCCGAGCGCGAAGGCGAACGCGGCGTAGCCGAGCGGCACGACGTTGCGGGCGTTGAACGCCTGGGTGCCGAACCGGTTGCCGGATATGGTGTCGAGCGGGCTGGCCCACCACGTCATCAGGAGGCTGACGAGCCCGGCGGCCGCGATGGAGGCCAGCGCGATGGCGGCGAGCTTGACGGCGAGCCAGCGGGTACGGGTCACCGACTGGTTCCAGGTCATGTAGTACGTGCCGCGCTCGAGTTCTCCGGCGATCAGCGGCGCGCCCCAGAAGATCCCGACCAGGGCCGGGGCGGCCAGCACGAGTAGCGCGAAGAGGTCGAGCGCACCGTTGTAGTCGTTTTGCAGCCCATTGAGCAGACCCGCGCACGAATAGTGCGCGCTCGGTGACTGACAGGTGATCAGGTCAGCGCTGTAAGAATGCCGCAGCTGCGTCCCAGTAATCAGCAGGTAGACGGCTGCCGCGGCGAGCAGGGCGGCGGCCACGAGCGTCTGCGTACGGAATTGACGCCAGGTCAGCCAGCTCATCGGGCCACCTCCGAATCCTGCCTCGCCCGGCGCGGGTTGGCGGCGGCGGTTTCCATGTAGGTCAGCACAAGGTCTTCCATGCTCAGGGATTCCGCGGCCCAGTCCCCGGCCGGCAGCGGAGCGTCGGTGCGCACGACGAAGGTGCTCTGTCGATCGGTGTGCTCTGCCAAGACCACCTCCAGACCGGCCGGCAGTGTGTCGGGTTCTCGGCGGGTGCACACGATGCGGTGATGCGCGGCGGTGATTTGATCGACCTCGCCGGCCAGGCGCACCCGGGAGGACACGAGCACGATCAGGTAGTCACAGACTCGCTCCAGGTCGGAGATCAAGTGCGAGGAGAGGATGACGCTGGTGTCGTTGTCCGCCACGGACTCCATCAGGTGCTTGAGGAATTCGCGGCGGGCGAGCGGGTCGAGGCTGGCGACCGGCTCGTCGAGCAAGAGCAGTTCCGGCCGCTTGCCGGCCGCCACGGTCAGGGCGAGTTGCGCCCGCTGGCCGCCGGAGAGCTTCCCGGCCTTCTGGGTCGGGTCGAGGTCGAGTTGGGCGACGCGTCGTTCGGCGAAGTCCTGGTCCCAGCGCGGATTGAGGTGTGCGCCGAGGCGCAGGTGGTCGGCGACGGACAGGTGCGGGTACACGGGGGCGTCCTGGGCGAGGAAGCCGACGCGGGCGAGTTGCTCAGGGCCCGAACCCGGCGCGTTGCCGAGAACGCGGATGCTTCCCGAGGTCGGGTTCAGCAGGCCGCAGGCGAGTTTGAGCAGCGTGGACTTGCCCGCGCCGTTCGGGCCGACCAGGCCGACCACGTGCCCGGGCGGGATATTCAAGGTGCAGTCGGTCAGCGCTTGGCGCCGGCCGTACCGCATGCCCAGCGCGTGGGCTTCCAGAATCGCGGTCATCTCTCCTCTTCGGCGGTGGCGCGGAACGTGCTGGTGAACAGCGCTTCGATCGCCGCCTCGGTCAGGCCCGCGCCGCGGGCCCGCTTCAGCCAGGCGGCCAGATCGTTGCGCAGCGGTTCGTGTTCGGTGAGCGAGGCCTGACTCAGGGTTCGGGTGACGAAGGTGCCGACCCCTGGCTTTGCCGCGACCAGGCCTTCGCGTTCGAGGTCCCGATATGCCTTGAGCACGGTGTTCGGGTTGATCGCGACCCTCGCCACGACCTGCTTGACCGTGGGCAACTGGTCACCCTCAGACAGCAGGCCGAGCAGCAGCGCCTGACGTACCTGCTGGACGATCTGCAGGTACGGGGCGACGCCGGAGCGCGGGTCCAGATGGAACTCGATCACCGTGACCTCTATTCATCTAGTTCCTTAGCACAATAAGACTTTGCTACAGCCAACCGTCAAGCCTGCTTCGGGAGTTTCTCTCTCAGGCCGGGTGGATGAGCGGCTGCGGAGACGAGGGATGCGGCTTGTTCAGGCGGCGTACGCGGATGCTGATGGCGTAGGCGCCGATGCCGTCGATGACGACGCCGACCGGCCCGGCCGTGAGCCCTCCGTGAAGCCGGCGGCTGTGCCGCGGCGGCCTGCGCTGAATCGGGCCCAATACCCAGAGAAAAGGTCAAACGGCATGAAAAGGCTGAGATGGTCAGTGATCATCTCAGCCGACTAACAACACCACTTCGGCGACCGACTCTCGTCGGTGCACCCCAACCCGTGGTGCACCGACGGAAGTGCCACGAGCTGCACCGAGCGTCGATACGTAAGTCTGCTTTCCCCTGCTATATGAGATCACTTCCCAGTCGGCAGAGCTGACAACAAGAACGCACGCGGTGTTGTGGGCGCAAGATCCACATTGCGCCGGGCAGGGTAATCATCGGCCAGGCAGCCCGAGTTTTCTGTTGCGTGCCTCAAGCAACGGGTTCACGTCGGGTATCTGGTTGAGGTGGACGCCTGCGAGGCTAACCTTCGAAGCAAGGACAGTGATCCAGGTGTCAACGGTCTCGATCCAGGCGACTTCGACTGCCTGTCCCCGCCACACCTCAGCTTCGGTAGGCGCGCTGTCAAGCTGCAGGGTGATCCGTTCTGGCGACACCGGTGCTCCGGATATGTGGCCGGTGCCGCTCATCCCGAAGACGAAACCTGCCCGGCCGAGCCCACTGTGCAGCTCCCGCAGTGCCGTGTCGCCGAGGTGCGGAGCCGACACCACCCGGTAGTGCGGAGCGTTCCAATTGTGGAAGTCGCCGTAGTGCAGGGTGACGTGGTCGTGACGCCACGTGCCGTCGAAGGCGCGCGGACTCTGACCAAAGCCCTGCACGAACGGTTCGCCGAGCAGGTCGGTGCCAAGGCCGTAGACGCACCAGCCGAGATCGGTAGGGAAAGACGGTATGCGCATGTTCGTGGGTCGCATCTCCAGGGTGGTCCGGTCGTTGGTCAGGGCGGTCAGCGGTCGTAGTACTGGATGTGCGGAAGACCCGGGCAACGCGGGCAGTAGAACAACTGCATGCACCCTCCGTCGAGGTCCTTGTGATTCGGCGCTGCGCCGTCATCGCTGCTCTGAGGCGCCCAGCGGTCCCCGCCGTCGCCTGGGCTCTCGAAATCGCTGACGGTCAGCAGGTGTTCCGCTCGCTGGCCGCAGGTGGCGCAGTCGGGCCAGTAGGGGCCCTGGCAGAAGCTGGGCCAGCCGCCCACCTTGGTTCCCGGGGCCTCGAACAAGGCGGTGTCTGCGCGGTAGCCGAGTTGTTCGCTCAGTTCCTCAAGCCGTTCCCAGCCCCAGCTCTCGGGTAGGAACTCGCCTGCGGATGGGTACTCGATCACGCCGGGCTCCGGATGCAGAACGCAGGGTTCGAGCATGTATCGGCCGTGGTGGGCGGGGGTGGCTGGAATTTCGGGGATCACGTCCGTGATCGTGGTCGAGTCGCGCCAGTAGAGGGTCGTCTTCGGGCCGGCCGGCCACTTGTCGTCGGCGTGGTCCCGGGGGCACCACAGAAGCTGAAGGAGATCGGTCCCGTCGGGGAAGGGCAATTGCTGCACATCGCGGCGGAATAGCTGGAGCAGCGGAACCGCCGCGACTGGTTCCTCATCGTAGGTGCCGAAGTGAGAGCCGGGACAGGTGGGCCAGGATTCGTCGGCTGGCCAGAACGGCTTGGCTCCCATGGAGGACTCGAACACGCTAGGTGAGCCGAGCCGCGGGTGGAGGCGCGTGGTGGTACGGGAGAGGTGGGCCAGTTCGGGGAACTGCGCCGCTATGTCGACGGGTGGCGGCGGCGTCACCCAGTTGTCGTTGTCCACGGACCCGAAGCATAGGCTGCGGCACCGACGTCGAATGTCGCGGGCAGCTGACCACGTCTGCTCGCTGGATACCCAGAGACAACGTCAGACAACACGAAAAGGCGGAGATGGTCAGTGACCATCTCCGCCGATTAATAACACCACTTTGGCGACCGAGGTCTGCTAGGCGTCGCGCAGCGCGCGCGCAGCACCCAGTCCGAGGAACACGACCAGGTAGAGCACCAGGTCGAAGGAGGCGAATGCGAACGACGGGATCCGCTGTGCATGCGGGCCGGTGGGCGATGCGATGCTGGCCAGCGCGCTTGCCGCGTTCGCCAGGGCCAAGTGGTCGGGCAGGTAGCTGGACCCCTCGAAGGCGCGTGCGGCCGGGTAGATGAGGAAGACGAGTGCGAACATGGCGGCAATGGCGCCGGCGGTGTGGCGGATCAGCGCGCCGAGGCCGAAGCCGACCATCGTCACCACGGCCATGTACAGGCCGGCGAAGGTGATAGCGCGCAGCACGTGTGGCGTGGTTACGCTCACGTCCAGATGCTGGCGGCGCAGGACCAGTTGCCCGAGGAAGAACGCCGCGAAGGCGCACAGTTCGGATGCGAGCAGCGCGAACAATCCGAGGACCAGCGCCTTGGCGGTGTACACAACGGCGCGGCGCGGAGTTGCGATCAGTGTGCTGCGGATCATCCCGGTGGCGTATTCGGTGCTGACCGCGAGCACGCCGAGGGCACCGAGGGCGAGCTCGCTGAGCTGGAAGCCGCTGAGCGGATCGCCGACAGGGTCGAACCCGGCGCGGTCGGCCGCACTCATCGTGGCCCAGTGATCGGTAACCGAGAGGACGTCGAGCAGCCCGGCCCCGAGACCGAATACAAACGCGGCGATGAGCGCGATGTAGGTGGCGCGGGCGGTGCGCAGCTTGATCCACTCGGAGCGCAGCACCGCGAGCGGGATGGCGAATCTGGTCATCGACCTGGTCCCCTCGTCTCGGTCGGGATCGCCGCCGCTACATCAGCGCGGTAGTCCACGGCCTGGGCAGTCAGCCTCATGTACGCCTCCTCCAGCGAAGCGCCAGGCCCCGCGCTCTCGATGAACTGGCGCATGCCGGTATCCGCGAGCAGTTGCCCACGCCCGATCACGATCACGTGGTCGGCGGTCAGCGCCATCTCGCTCATCAGATGACTGGAGACCAGGACCGTGCGGCCCTCGGCGGCCATCGACTTCATCAGGGTGCGGATCCAGAGCACGCCCTGCGGGTCCAGCCCGTTGACCGGCTCGTCGAACAGCAGGACCGGCGGATCGCCGAGCAGCGCCGCGGCGATCCCGAGGCGCTGGCGCATGCCCAGGGAGAAACCGCCGGCCCGCTTTCCGGCCACCGACGAGAGCCCGGTGCGTTCCAAGGTCTCGCCCACCCTGCCGGCCGGTAGCGCATTGCTCGCCGCGAGCCAGGCCAGGTGATCGCGGGCGCGGCGGCCGGGATGAACCGCATCGGCCTCAAGCAGCGCTCCCACCGTGTGCAGTGGTTTGTCCAGCGCACGATAAGGCCGGCCGCCGATCAGAGCGCGGCCCGCGGTGGGGGTGTCGAGGCCGAGGATCATCCGCATGGTGGTGGACTTGCCCGCGCCGTTCGGGCCGAGGAAGCCGGTCACCCGGCCCGGCTCGACCCGGAACGACAGGTCATTGACAACGGCTGTGCGGCCGAAACGCTTGGTTAGCCCCCGGATCTCGACCACGGGGGCTTGCGATTGATTGTTCACCAGGCCAACCGTGCCGCGCCGGCGACACCGGCGCGTCTGCCCACGGCGTCGTTCCGCGTATCCCTTTGGGCATAGGTCTCGCGGTTGATGCCGTTGTCGGGCAGGCGTGCCTACGCTTGCGGCTGTGTCTACTAGGCGGTGTTGGGGAATGTATCAAGGCAACGATCCGGCCGCCGCTTTGTCGGGGATCGTGATGGCGAATCCGGTCAGCGACGAGCCTGGGCGTGCGGCCGGAGCGTCCTCATACCGGTTGTCTGTGGGCGTTTCGGCCG
>DASUAR010000119.1:0-8294 GCA_035763685.1 Actinocrinis sp.
CCGCCGGGCGGGCCTCGCGAAGGATACGTGAACGATGCCAACTCTTGACTCCGGTAACACCGCCTGGGTGCTGGCGAGCTCAGCGCTCGTGCTGCTGATGACACCAGGGCTCGCGTTCTTCTACGGCGGCATGGTGCGCGCCAAGAGCGTGCTCAACATGCTGATGATGAACTTCATCTGTATCGCGGTCGTCACCGTCGCCTGGGTGCTCTACGGCTGGTCGGTCTCGTTCGGTAACGCGAACGACGCGAGCGGCAGCGGCTTCTGGGGCGGCCTGACCCAGTGGGGCATGCACGGCATCGCCACCGGCGCCAGCTCCGGGCACCCCGGCATCTACGGTGCGACCGGCGTGCCGCTGTTCGCGGTCGCCTGCTTCCAGCTGATGTTCGCGATCATCACCCCCGCGCTGATCTCCGGCGCGATCGCCGACCGCACCAAGTTCGTCGGCTGGTGCGTCTACGTGCTCGGCTGGGTGACCCTCATCTACTTCCCGGTCGCGCACTGGGTCTTCTCACCCAACGGCTTCATCAACGCCAAGCTGCACGTGATGGACTTCGCCGGTGGTACCGCGGTCCACATCAACGCCGGTGCCGGAGCCTTGGCCTGCGCCCTGGTGATCGGCAAGCGGATCGGTTTCAAGCGGGACCCGATGCGGCCGCACAACGTGCCGTTCGTGATGCTCGGCGCCGCGCTGCTGTGGTTCGGCTGGTTCGGCTTCAACGCCGGTTCCGCGCTCACGGCCAGCGGCCAGGCCTCCGTGGTCTTCCTCAACACCCAGGTCGCCACCTGCACCGCGGTGATCGGCTGGCTGGCCGCGGAGAAGATCCAGCACGGCAAGTTCACCACGGTAGGCGCCGCCTCCGGTGCCGTGGCCGGCCTGGTCGCGATCACCCCGGCCTGTGCCTCGGTCTCCCCGATCGGCGCGATCTTCGTCGGCCTGATCCCCGGATTCATCTGCTGCTACGCGGTGAACCTGAAGAACCGCCTCGACTTCGACGACTCGCTCGACGTCGTGGGCGTGCACCTGGTCGGCGGTATTCTCGGCACCCTGCTGATCGGCCTGTTCGCCGACCCGATCGAGGTCGGGGCCTACACCAACGGAGCGCGCGAGGGCCTGTTCTACGGCGGCGGCCTCGACCAGCTGTGGGCGCAGGCGGAGGGCGCGGGCATCGTGTTCGCCTACTCCTTCATCGTCTCCCTCATCCTGGCGTTCGCGGTACACAAGACCATCGGCCTGCGGGTGACCGAAGAGGCCGAGATCACCGGTGTGGACCAGACCGAGCACGCCGAGACCGCGTACGACTGGGGCGGCCTCTCCGGCGCTCTGCACCGCGCGGCGATGAGTGTGGCCGTCGCGACCGCACCGGCATCCGCTGCGGCAGCCGAGCCGATCGGCACCGCGTCCTCCGACGAGAAGGTCGAAGCCTGACCATGAAGCTGATCACCGCGATCATCAAGCCGTACAAGCTGGACGAGGTCAAGAACGCGCTGCAGGCCTTCGGCGTGCACGGACTGACGGTCACCGAGGCTTCCGGCTACGGCCGCCAGCGCGGTCACACCGAGGTCTACCGCGGCGCCGAGTACACCATCGACCTGGTGCCGAAGATCAAGCTGGACGTGCTGGTCGAGGACCACGACGTGGAGACCCTGATCGACGTCATCGCCAAGGCCGCGCAGACCGGCAAGATCGGCGACGGCAAGGTGTGGGTCACCCCGGTCGAGTCCGTGGTGCGGGTGCGCACCGGCGAGCGCGGAGCAGAAGCGCTCTGAGTGACAGGCGGGTGAGCGGGCGGAGGCCGGATCCGGGCCTCCGCCCGTCCGCGTGCCAGGGTGAAGTGGCAGCGCGTGGATGAGGCAGCGCGCAATGTGAGCGGGGCGCAGGAAGTATGGAGCAGGAGCAGGGGCAGGGGCAGGGGCACGACGGGAGCGAGCGGAGAGGCCGCATGGGATATGCCGAGCAGCGCACCGAGCTGATCGCCTCCGGGCGGCGCGGCCCGAAGTTACGCGGCGCGCTCGCCGAAGCGGCTGACACGTGGCTCGCGCAACTGCTGGCGAACGCCCTCGATGCCGCCGGATTGCCGGCAGCGCAGGGGGAGCCGGGGCACGCCCGGGGCGTCGCCCTGGTAGCGGTCGGCGGATACGGGCGCGCGGAACTGTCTCCGGGCAGCGACCTCGACGTGCTCCTGCTGCACGACGGTTCGCACAAGTCCGACCGGATCGCCAAGCTCGCCGACGCGATCTGGTACCCGGTCTGGGACTCGAAGGTGAAGCTCGACCATTCGGTGCGCACGATCGCCGAGGCGCGCTCGATGGCGAAGGACGATCTGCCGGTCGCCCTCGGCCTGCTGACCGCGCGTCACATCGTCGGCGATCCCGCGCTGACGGCGGGACTGCGCACGGCGGCGCTGTCCGACTGGCGTGCCGGAGCGGCCAAACGACTGCCCGAGGTGCAGGCGACGCGCGCGGAACGACTCGAACTGCACGGCGAACTCGCCTACCGGCTCGAGGGCGACCTCAAGGAAGCGATCGGCGGACTGCGCGACGCCTACGCGCTCACCGCCATCTCAGCATCCTGGCTCGCCGATATCCCGCACGGCGAACCGGAGGCGGCGCGCGCCCGCCTGCTCGACGTGCGCGACACGCTGCACATCACCACCGGCCGCGCCGCCGATCGGTTGCTGCTCCAGGAACAGGACGAGGTCGCCGCGCAGCTGGGGCTCACCGGCGGCGCGGACGAACTGCTGGCCGAGGTCGCCGACGCCGCGCGCACGATCACTTACGCCTGCGACGTGGCGTGGCGGCGGATCGAACAAGTGCTGACTCAGCGCAAGTGGTCGGGGCGCAGGCGGGGAGCGGCGGCGCAACGCACGCCGCTCGCCGACGGCGTCGTCGCCGCGGAGGGAGAGGCGACGCTCGCGCTGGCCGCAGACCCCGCCCGCGATCCGGTGCTGCTGCTGCGCGCCGCGGCCGCCGCGGCCTCGGCCGGGCTGCCGCTCGCCCCGGCGGCGCTGCGACGACTCGGCGAGGACGCCGCGCCGATGCCGACGCCCTGGCCGCGCGCCGCACGCGAGGAGTTCGTGCGGCTGCTCGGCGCCGGGCCCGGCCTGGTACCGGTGTGGGAGGCGCTGGACCGTACCGCGCTGCTGAGCCGGCTGCTGCCCGAGTGGGAGCGAACCAGGTCCCTGCCGCAACGCAACGCACTGCACATCCACACCGTCGACCGGCACTCGGTGCAGACCGCGGTCCAGGCGGCCAAGCGCACGCGCCGCGTCGCCCGACCGGACCTGCTGCTCGTCGCGGCGATCTGCCACGATCTCGGCAAGGGCCTGCATGACGAGTCCGGCGAACCGCTCGACCACAGCGAGGCCGGAGCCGAGATCGTCATAGACCTCGCGCCGCGCCTCGGCTTCAACGCCGCGGACAGCGCCGTGCTCGCCGCGCTCGTCCGCCACCATCTGCTGCTCGCGCAGTTGGCGGTCAACCGGGACCCGGACGACCCGGCGACCTTGGACGCGCTGCTGGCCGCCGCGCAGGTGCCCGCAGGCTCGGTAGACGCGGCCGAGTTCGTCGCACTGCTGCACGCGCTGACCGAGGCCGATTCGGAGGCCACCGGACCGGCGGTGTGGAGCCGCTGGCGCGAGGCGCTGCTGTCCGGCCTCGCGGACCGCGCCCGCGCCCGCCTCGCCGGGCACGCTCCGGCCACCACACCCGCTTTCGACGGCTCCGCGCTCGCTGCGCACGCGGCCGCGTCACCCGACCGGCTCGCGGTGCTGGCGCTGGCTTCCGGCGCGGCGGGCGTGGCAAGGCTCGATGTCGCGCTGCCGGACCAGATCGGAGCGCTCGCGACGGTCGCGGGAGTGCTCAGCTTGCGGCACGTGCGGATCCTCGCGGCCGAAGTGGGGACGGTCGGGTCGGTCGAGCCGGCCGGGGCCACGGGGTCGGCAGCGGATCCAGGGTCGGCAGGGGTCACAGGGTCGATGGCGCCGGTCGGCGACGCGACACCGTGGGCGGTGCAGCGCTGGACCGTGGCCGCGGAATACGGCGAGCTGCCGGACATCGCTCGGCTGCGCACCGATCTGCGCGCCGCGCTCGGCGGACGGCTGGACCTGGCGGCGCGGGTGGCCTCCCGAGAGGCCGAACACCGCCCCGTCGGCCGGGCCCGGCTGGCGCAGCCGCCGTCCGTCGCAGTGCTCGAAGATGCCTCGGCGGTCGCGACGGTGGTCGAAATACGCGCGGGCGACACCCCCGGGCTGCTGCATCGAGTCGCCTCCGCGATCGCCGCGTCAGGGGCCGACATCGCCACGGCGCGTATCGCCACGCTCGGAGCCGAAGCGATCGACGTGTTCTACCTCACCGGGCCGGACGGGGCCCGGCTCCGCACGGACGATGCCGAGGACGTGGCCGACCAGATCCGGTCCGCGCTCGGCGCCTAGCCCGTCGCTGCTTCGTCCGGATTCACCTCTTGAGACATTCCCCAACGCCGTCTCGGGCCCGTGACGTCGAGGAATAACCGCCGAAGATTTGGACAGCGGTTCACCTCGCGTTCACGCCAGCAGTTCCGGGCGCGGGATAGCGTCGCGGCGAGCCGACAACGAGTCGAGATCGAGCCGACCTTGCTGTCCCGCCAGGAGGCGTCCCGTGCAGCCCACCAGTCCTTTCGCCGCCGCAGCTTCGCAGAGCAGCGCGCCCGAGAGCCGCGCGCCCGAGAGCGGAGCATTCGAAAGCCGCGCGTCCGAGAGCCCGGCAGCTGAGCCCGTGTCGGCGGAGAACGGCGGATTCAGCCGCCGCTCCGCGCTGCGTGCGGCCGTGGTCGGTGGCGCGCTCGCCGGCGCTCCGGTAGCCCTCGCTGGACCGGCCTCGGCCGCGTCCGGGCCGAAGTCGGCCGGCGTTGCCGACGCTGCTCCGGCGATTTCACCGCTGCTGTGGCGCCAACCCGAGAAGCTTGGCGCGCCGCCGGTGGACGGCCTGCACCTCACCTTCGGCGCGGACCCGTCGCGCGAGATGTTCGTGTCCTGGTCGAGCGTCTCGCCGATCTCCAAGGCGCGGGTGCGTTACGGAACGCCGGACGGCGGCTTCGGGCACGAAGCCAGGGCGGAAACTCGCACTTACATCGATGCCGCGAGCAGCCGCGAGGTCTACGTCCACCACGCGCACCTCACGAATCTGCGCCCTGACACGACGTACATTTACGCAGCGCTCGGCGACGGCGTCCTGCCCGACGCAGGCACCTTCCGTACCGCACCGACCGGTCGCGTACCGTTCACCTTCACCAGCTTCGGCGACCAGTCCGTGCCTACCGTCTCCTGGCTGCCCGGAGCCGGAGCCGGAGCCGGATCCGGTACGTACACCGCCGGCATCAGCGGTCTGGCCTCGCCCGCCGCCGCGGACATCGTGTACGGCATCGAGCAGGTACAGCCGCTCTTCCACCTGCTCAATGGAGACCTCTGCTACGCCAACATCTCCGATGACCGGGTGCGCACCTGGAACTCCTTCTTCGCGAACAACAGCCGCTCGACCCGGTACCGGCCGTGGATGCCCGCCGCCGGCAACCACGAGAACGAGAAGGGCAACGGCCCGATCGGCTACGAGGCGTACCTCACCCGCTTCGCGCTGCCGGGCAACGGCTCGGCGGACTGGAACGGCCTGTGGTACGCGTTCACGGTCGGCAGCGTCCGGGTCGTGGTCCTGCAGAACGACGATGTGGCGCTTCAGGACGGCGGCGACTCCTACGTCAGCGGCTACAGCGGCGGCGAGCAGCGGGCCTGGCTGGAGAAGCAGCTGCGCGCGGCGCGCTCCTCCCGGCAGATCGACTGGGTCGTGGTCTGCATGCACCAGGTGATGGTCAGCTCGTCTGACGCGAACGGCGCCGACCTGGGCATCCGGCAGAACTGGGGACCGCTGTTCGACCGGTACGAGGTGGACCTGGTGCTGTGCGGGCACGAGCACGACTACGAGCGTTCCCTCGCGGTGCGCGGCACCGTGCCCGGCTCGGAGACGCTGACACCTAACCCGGTCTCCTCCGCGACCGACGACATCGACAGCTCCCAGGGCACGGTGCACATGGTGCTCGGCGCAGGTGGCACAAACTCGCCATCGAACTCGAGGTTCTTCACCAACGGCACCGGCAAGGTCATCACCGCGGTCGGGCCGGCCGGCAGCAACGGCAAGAAGACGCCGACCTACGTCTTTGAGCAGGCGGTTTGGTCGGCTTTCCAGGACCTCACGCACCCGTACGGCTTCGCGGCCTTCGATGTGGACCCGGGAAACCGGCCCGGCGGCCAGACCTCGATCCGGGTGACCTATTACACCGTGACGCAGCCGGACGGCGCGATCGCACCGCTCGAGTCCTTCACGCTGCACCGCAAGCGCTCGGACGGCTGAGCCGGACGTCTCGGCAGCTCAGCCCGGGGCGCCTGGTCAGCTCTGCTCTGCTCAGACGGCTGACGGCGTCTCAGCGGGAGCGGGAGTGGGAGCGCCGGAGGACGCCTCCGGCTGGCGGGGCCGCGCGGCCTGCATGCCGTGCGCCTCGTCCGGCCGCGGAATCCGGATCGGCCAGCCCGGCTCGGGGGTGAAGGGTTCGCCACGCCGGGCCTTGTACTGCGCGAAATCCGCCTCGGCGGCCGCCTTCCAGGTGGTCTGCCGGGCGTGCAGGTCGGTAAGGCTGGCCTCGGCCACCTCCGGGTACCGCACCGCCTGCGCGCGGGCCACCTCCATCGCGGCGACCGCGTCCGCGCAGGCGTCGTGCGCGTTCTCAATGGTCACCCCGTAGTGCGCGCACTGAGCCTCAAGCGTCCGGCTGCCCTTGCGGTACCGGTCCATGGTCCGGTCGATGATCAGCGGGTCCACGATCGGCGCCACCGCCGCCACCCGGTCCCGCAGCGCCCGCAAGCTGTGCCGTTCCAGCTCGGCTTCAAGCAGCGTCAGGTCGAACGGCGCGTTGAAAACCACCAGCGGAGCGCCGTCGGCCAGGTGCGCGGCCAGCAGCGCGGCGATCCGGTCCAGCGCCTCGGCCGGCTGAGTACCGTGCGCGCGGGCCTGCTCGGTGCTGATCCCGTGCACCGCGGCGGCCTCGGCCGGGATCTCCACGCCGGGATCGACCAGGAATTCGTGCCGCTCGCCGGTCGAGGTGACGAAGGCTGCTGAGACAAGCCGCGAGGTGAACGGGTCGGTGCCGGTCGTCTCGCAGTCGTAGGAACCGATCAGTCCGGTGTGCCATCCGGGAGCCGGCGCGGGCAGGCATCCGACGTGGTAGACGACCCACGAACCTGCTTCTTTGCGCAGCTCGCCGCCCTGCTCGGGGACCGCCTCCCCGCAGGTCTTGCATGCACCGGCGTACCGGTTCGGCGCCATGGCCGCCACCGACCTCTCTGCTTGACTGACCATCACGATAGGCGACAGCACCGACAACTCAGCGGCGGCGGATCCGGTCACGCAGCACTAGCGGATACCCTTGACCGAGATGCACGCGTCTCGTTCCGCGGGACGCCACTGTTTCAGCCGTACCGGTGGGAGCATTCGAGGACCGCTCGAGCCCTGCGGCACAGCGCTTCAAAGCAAGACAGTCCGAGAACAAGTGCTCAACAATTTCAGTCCCTTCAAAGCAGCGAGGATCTGACGGCGCCGTGTTCGACACGCTTTCCGACCGCTTGGCAGCGACCCTCAAGTCCCTGCGCGGCAAGGGCCGCCTGTCCGAACAGGACATCGACGCCACCTGCCGCGAGATCCGCATCGCGCTGCTGGAAGCCGACGTGGCGCTGCCCGCGGTGCGCCAGTTCGTCGCCGCGGTCAAGCAGCGCGCCCTCGGCGCCGAGGTCTCCCAGGCGCTCAACCCCGCCCAGCAGGTCATCAAGATCGTCAACGAGGAGCTGATCTCGATCCTCGGCGGGCAGACCCGCCGGATCAGATACGCCAAGCGCCCGCCGACGGTGATCATGCTCGCGGGCCTGCAAGGCTCCGGTAAGACCACCCTGGCCGGCAAGCTCGGTCACTGGCTCAAGGGGCAAGGGCACACCCCGCTGCTGGTCGCCGCGGACCTTCAGCGGCCCAATGCGGTCACCCAGCTCCAGGTGGTCGGCGAGCGGGCCGGCGTCACGGTCTTCGCGCCGGAGCCGGGTAACGGCGTCGGCAACCCGGTCAAGGTCGCGCAGGACTCCATCCAGCACGCCCGCGACAAGATGTACGACGTCGTGGTCGTCGACACCGCCGGACGCCTCGGCATCGACGCCGAGCTGATGCAGCAGGCCGCCGACATCCGCGACGCGGTCAGCCCGGACGAGATCCTGTTCGTCGTCGAC
>DASUAR010000120.1:0-8334 GCA_035763685.1 Actinocrinis sp.
GCAGATGGTTCACTGCGCGACGAGCCTGGGCGTGCGGCCGGAGCGTCCTCATACCGGTTGTCTGTGGGCGTTTCGGCCGTGCGTCCAGGCGAAGTCGATCACCGGATTCGCCCCTTGAGACATTCCCCAACACCGCCTAGCTGCCGGGGCAGTCGGGCGACATATCCGCCGTCCTGCCACACGTCCGGCTCCTGAGGCAGCTCGCCGCCGAAGCGGTATTGCTCCAGGTCGGTGGTCAACCGGGCATACACGTCTTGAAGGGACGTACGCAACGGCGCGAGGCTCAGCACCCGGATACGCGCCTGGAGGAACAACTCGGCGAGCGCCGCCCGGCTCAGTCCCTGCACGTCGACGAACGCTGCCGAGCCGCCCGCGTCGCCGTCGCCATCGATGGTCGCGGCGCCAGCAGTCGGCTTGAGCTCGTCGGCCACACGGCCCGTACCGGCCGCGCCTTGCGCCGGGACGCTACTGCCGCCCGCCGCCGCGACGGCTGCCCTGAGGGCGGCCACATCAAGGGTCTCGACGCGCATCGTCGGCGCGCCCGGCCCGTACACAAGCTCGCTGAGCCGGGCGTCGGCCACGATCCGGCCGGCAGCGATCACCACGACCCGGTCCGCGGTCTGCTCCAGTTCGCTCATGTGATGCGACGAGATGAGCACCGCCAGACCCGCCGCCGCAGACGAGCGCAGCAGGTGCTGGAACCAGCGGATACCTTCCGGGTCAAGGCCGTTCGTCGGCTCGTCCAGGATCAGGACATCCGGCTCACCGAGCAGCGCCGCCGCGATGCCGAGCCGCTGGCGCATGCCGAGTGAATAGGTGCGCACCCGGCTGCCCGCCGCCGATTCCAACCCGACCTGCGCCAGCACCCGGTCCACCCGCTCCGGCGGCAGTCCTGCGGCCTGTGCCAGAACCCGAAGATGCATCCGGCCCGTCTGCGCCGGATGCATCGCGCTCGCGTCGAGCAGTGCACCCACCCGACGGGCCGGCGCGTCCAGCAGCCGGTAGAGCCGCCCCTGAATCAGCGCAGAACCGCGGTCCGGCGCGTCCAGGCCGAGCGCTATGCGCAGCACCGTAGACTTTCCGGCCCCGTTCGGCCCGACGAAAGCGGTGACCTCCCCAGGTCGCACCATGAAGCTCACCCCATCAACGGCAAGCTTCGTGCCGTACGACTTGCACAGGTCCGTAATCTCTATCACGGGCACCTCTCGGGACGTCCTACGGCTTGCCGAGGATCGGTGGTTGGCAGCCAGCCGTCCGCTACACAGGCGCGCCGGGCCGGGCGCTTGCTTTTGCAGGCTCTGACACCGCTGTCCGCGCCTCCTTATGCTCCGTTCGACCCGCAAGCCGCTGGCGTCTGCGGCAAGGTTATTGCGGTAGCCGCAATGGCCCGGCCCCGTTGCCGAGACCGGGCCATTATCAGCGAAATGCGACGGCTGTTACCGCGGGTCCACGATCGCCTCGAACGTGTCCGCGATCTCCTCATAGCCACGCTTGTTCGCGTGAATGTTGGGCCCGACGGGCGCGGGTGCGCACATCCACGTCCACTGGCAGATCCGCGCGACGTTCACCGGCACCTTGAGGCTCGGGGTGAGCTGGACGAGCGGGGTGAACTGCGTGGTCTTGAAGCGCGCCGAGACGTCGGCGACCTTGACGCCGAACGCCTGGTACGCCGCGCCCAGGATCCCGTTCAGCTGCCCGCTCAGCTGCACCGAGGCGGTCGCCTCGGCCTGGCCGGCCGGGCCGCTGAGCCAGCTGGCCAGGAAGGGGTCGTAGTAGTTCATCGCCACGAACTGCGTGTGCCGCCCGGCCGCCGCCTTCAGCTTGCCGAGGATCTTCGGCAGGTCGGTCGCCATGGTCTGGAGCCCGGCGACGACGCACGAGGTGTCGATGCCGGACGCGGTAGCGCAGCCGTCCACGTTGTTAGCGCCGATGTCGATGGTGACCAGGACCCGCGCGTGCCGGTGCTGCGCGAGGAAAGACGCCGCGGCGTCCACCTGGTCGGTGTAGCTGTGCGGGAACGGGCAACCGCCGTTCAGCATCGTCGAGGTCGTCTCGCCGGGGCAGCCGAGGTCGACGAAGCCCAGGTGCCGGTTGTCGTCGCGCAGGCTCGCCGCCAGGTCCATCGCATAGCCCTGATCGGTCGGCAGGCTCTGACCCTGCGCGTTGGGCTGTACGCCGGCCGCGAGCGAGTCGCCGAGCGCCAGGTAGTAGTCGAATTTCTCGTCGGGCCGGCCCCAGCCGCCGCCTCGGTGGGACGAGCTGTCCGCGGCGCCGGCCGCCGCAGAGCTGATCGAGCTCTGACCCGCCGGGCCCACACTGGCCGCGGCCGGTCCGCCGATGGCGACCGCGGCGGCGAGTATGCCGGTGAGCGTGATGAATCGCCGATGATCCACCCCTGCCCCCTCCTGAATCCTGCTGTGCGCCGGTTGGCGCTCATGTCAGCCGCAGGTTACTGACAAGTACGTTACGAGGGAATAGCCACCGACCGCGTATGGCCCCTTACCCGCCGCTACCACGCTCGCCCGCGTTGTCACCACCGCCCGAACTGCCCGCCCGATAACGCGCTGCCGAGGCCATCCGTCATCGGTTAATCTGCGCAGGTGAGCGAGGTACGGCAGTCACGGGGTAAGACGCCGGCCGGTCAGCGGGCCGCGGCGCCCTTCGACGGCGGCATCCAGCCGCCGACCTCGCCAGATTCGCTTGCGCCGACAGGCCGCGCGGCATCGACGACCTCATCCGTCGCCCCGCCCGCGATCGTCAATCCGCACGGTCAGCGGGTCAGCTGGGCCGAACTCTTCTTCGACCTGGTCTTCGTTTTCGCCGTGACGCAAGTGGCCTCGGCCGCGCAGAACGGCACGTCCGCCGTCGCCGTCGGCCGGGCGCTGGTGCTGTTCGTCCCGTTCTGGTGGGCCTGGGTCGGCGTGTCAATCCTCTACAACGGTGTCGAGCTGACCTCGACGAAGCGGCACCTGAAGGTGTTCGCGCTCGGCCTCGGCGCGTTCATCATGTCGATCAGCGTCCCCGACGCCTACGGCCAGCGCGGCCCGGTATTCGCCTTCGCCTACCTCGGCATGCGGGCCCTGCTCGCCTGGGCGATCCTGCGGCGCGGCTTCTTCCACGATCGGTTCAACCCATACCTGGTCTCCGCCACGGTCAGCGCGCCGCTGATCGTCATCGGGTCGTTCACACCACTACCCGCTCGCGGCTGGATCTGGCTGATCGCGGCGCTGATCGAACTGTTCACGCCGACGCTCCAGCACCGCCGCCTCGACGACCTGCACTTCGACGCCTCGCACCTGCCGGAGCGCTTCGGCCTGTTCGTCATCATCGCGCTCGGCGAGGTGCTGGTCGGGGTCGGCGTGCAGGAGTCGCGGGAGGGCCTGGGCTGGATCTCGTTGACCGCGCTGGTGCTCGCGTTCGTGTTGTGCTGCGGCCTGTGGTGGACCTACTTCCGCTTCGCCGCCCCGGCGCTGGAACACGCGCTGCGTGAGGCGCGCATGCAATCAGTGCTCGTACGCTCGGTCTTCAGCCACGGGCACTTGGCGATGGTCACCGGGCTGATCCTGATCGCGGCCGGGCTCGCGCAGGCTGTGCGCAGTCCGCTGCACCATCCCGCCGGCGTGCACGCGTACTTCCTGGCCACCGGCACCGCGCTTTACGTGCTCAGCTTCTGCTACACCAGGGCCCGGATGTTCGGCGGCGTCGGCGTGGCCCGACTGGTCGGCGGGGCGCTGGCGGCGGCGCTGGCGAGCCTCGGCCCGTTCGCGCCCGCCATCGTCACCCTCGCCGCCCTGGTCGGCCTGCTGATCGCGCTCAACGCCTTCGAGGCCTGGTGGGTCGCCACGAATCGCAGCGTGCTGGTCATCCGGACCGGGCGCGGCGCGATTCCCGACGCCTGATCGGTACCGCGCTGCGCCCACGCTTCGGTCGTCCGTCACCTAGCGCGTCCGTCAACTCCTCCGCCCGTCAACTTCCGGCGAGGAACGCCAGCAGGTCCTGCCGCGAGACCACCGTGCGCGGCTTGCCCTCGATCAGCACCACCGCCGCGTCCGCCTTCTCCAGCGCCGACATCAGAGCACTGATGGGCTCGCCGGAGCCGACCTGCGGCAGCGGCGCCGACTTGTGGTCCTCCAGCGGATCGGTCAGCTGCGCCTGGCCCTTGAACAGCGCCTCGAGCAGGTCCCGCTCCACGATCGAGCCGACGATCTCCGCCGCCATGACCGGCGGCTCCTCCTTGACCAGCGGCATCTGGCTGACGCCGTACTCGCGCAGGGTCTCGACCGCCTGGCCGACCGTCTCGTGCGGGTGCATGTGGACCAGATCCGGCAGCGCTTCGCCCTTGCGCGTAAGCACGTCGCCGACCGTCGCTTCCTGCGACGCGGGCGTCAGGAAGCCATAGTCGGCCATCCAGTCGTCGTTGAAGATTTTCGAGAGGTAGCCGCGCCCGGAGTCCGGCAGGATCACCACGACCACGTCGTCGGCCGTCAGCCTCTGCGCGTACCGCAGCGCCGCGACCACAGCCATCCCACAGGACCCGCCGACAAGCAGCCCCTCCTCACGGGCAAGCCGCCGCGTCATCAGGAACGAGTCCTTATCGGAGACCGCGATCACCTCGTCGGTCACCGTCCGGTCGTAGCACACCGGCCAGAAGTCCTCACCCACACCCTCGACGAGGTAAGGCCGGCCGCTGCCGCCCGAGTAGACAGACCCCTCCGGATCCGCACCGATGACCTTGACCTTCCCGCCGGAGATCTCCTTGAGGAAACGGCCGGTCCCGCTGATCGTCCCGCCGGTGCCGACCCCCGCCACGAAGGCGGTGATCCGGCCGTCGGTCTGCTCCCAGATCTCTGGGCCGGTGGAGTGATAGTGCGACAACGGGTTGTTCGGGTTGGAGTACTGGTCCGGCTTCCAGGCGTCCGGGATCTCGCGCACCAGCCGGTCCGAGACGTTGTAGTACGACTGCGGGTGCTCCGGCGCGACGGCGGTCGGGCAGACGACCACCTCGGCACCGTACGCACGCAGCACGTTGATCTTGTCCTGCGAGACCTTGTCCGGGCAGACGAATACGCAGCGGTACCCCTTGCGCTGCGCCACCATGGCCAGCCCGACGCCGGTGTTGCCACTGGTCGGCTCGACGATCGTGCCGCCCGCCTTTAGCTCGCCAGAAGCCTCCGCCGCTTCAATCATGCGCAGCGCGATCCGGTCCTTGACCGAGCCGCCGGGGTTCACGTACTCGACCTTGGCCAAGACGGTGGCGGCCAGGCCGTGGGTGACCGAGTTCAGCTTGACCAGCGGTGTGTTGCCGACCAGGTCGATGACCGACTCGACGTAACGCATCGGGAGCCTTTCGACGGGAGCGCCTTGTGGGCGGTGATCAAAAGCGGGATTGATGCCACCAGGTTAGGTGCACGCGAGCGAAAATCCGCCATCCGGTCAGTGGTAGCCGGTACATTCCTATTCTGCGGCTTACTTGGATCTTCGCGACGGGGGAAGAAGAGTAAGCGAACGGCCAAAAGTAGGAGGCCACAGCGATGGCGGCGTTGAGCGCGAAACGGGTAGTGGCCGCGGCGGCGGTGGGTGGGGGCGGGCTCACCGTGCTGACCGGGGCATCGATCGGACTGGTCATGGCGGAGGCGAAGCTGGCTCGCCGGGCGATCGGGCAGGCCATGGCCATCCCGCCGCGCGCGGACGGGCTGTTCGGCGCCCATTTGGCCGCACGCACCACCAGCGTTGAACCAGAGCCTTCTGTCCTCTCCCCCACGATCACCTCCACGATGCCCGGCACCGGCACGGGCACCGGCGTCGCCGACACCGATGCCGTCCCCGAATCCGTCGATCCCCTCCCCTCCCCCTTCGACTCTCGGCCGCTGCGCTTCGCCGTACTCGGCGACTCCACCGCGGCCGGCTACGGGGTCGAGCACGCTGATCAGACTCCCGGCGCGCTGCTCGCCGCGGCTCTCGCCGCGCACTCGGGCCGCCCGCTGCTGCTGGCGAACGTAGCCCGCGTCGGCGCCTGTTCGGATCGACTGGCCGAGCAAGTCGACGCGCTGCTCGCCGACGGCCCGGAACACGCGCCGCAGGTCGCCGTGATCATGATCGGCGCAAACGACGTAACGCACCGCATGTCGCCGACCGACGCGTCCAGGTGCCTCGGCGAGGCGGTGCTGCGTCTGCGCGCGGCCGGCTGTCAGGTAGTCGTCGGCACCTGCCCCGACCTGGGCACGATCCGGCCGATCCAGGTCCCGCTGCGCTGGTTGGCGCGCCGCTGGAGTCGTCGGCTCGCCGCGCTCCAGGCCCGTGCCGTGTACGAGGCGGGCGGCCGCTCCGTCCCGATCGGCGCGTTGCTCGGGCCCGAGTTCGCGGCGCGCGCCGAACTGTTCGGACCGGACCGCTTCCACCCCTCCGCCGAGGGTTACGCCACGGCCGCCGCCGCCGTCCTTCCCGCGCTCGCCGCCGCCGTGTGGCAGATCACCCGCTCGGCCTCGCCTGACCGGGCGTCAGCCACTCCTTCCGGGACGACCGGGCACGCCCCCTCCCCCAGCACGCTTACCCGCCAGTAACATATCCGGTAGCGTCTTCCCCCGGTACGACACCGCAGTCGTCTTCCGCACGTCGCACGAAGGAGCTACCCCATGCCCGAGGCAGTGATCGTCGCCACCGCGCGCACGCCGATCGGCCGCGCGTTCAAAGGCTCGCTGAAGGACGTGCGCCCGGACGACCTCGCGGCCACCGCCGTGCGCGCCGCGCTGGACAAGGTCCCGCAGCTGGACCCGCACGACATCGAAGACCTGATGCTCGGCTGTGGCCTGCCCGGCGGGGCTTCCGGCTTCAACATGGGCCGGGTCGTGTCAGTGCTGCTGGGCTACGACTTCCTGCCCGGCACGACGATCACCCGCTACTGCTCCTCCTCGCTGCAGACCACGCGGATGGCGCTGCACGCGATCCGCTCCGGCGAGGGTGACGTGTTCGTCTCCGCCGGGGTCGAGTCGGTCTCCAGCTACGCGCTCGGCAACTCCGACTCGCTGCCGGACACGGAGAACCCGGTCTTCGGCGAGGCCAAGGCCCGTACCCTGACTCGCGCCGAGGCCGGCGCCCCGACGTGGACCGACCCGCGCGAGGACGGCGCGGTGCCGGACATCTACATCGCGATGGGCCAGACCGCGGAGAACCTGGCCCAGATCAAGGGAATCAGCCGCCAGGAGCAGGACGAGTTCGGCGTGCGGTCGCAGAACCTCGCCGAGAAGGCGATCGCGGACGGCTTCTGGCAGCGCGAGATCGTCCCGGTCACGCTGCCGGACGGCACGGTCGTGTCGAAGGACGACGGCCCGCGCGCCGGCGTGACGCTTGAGGGCGTCGAGGCGCTCAAGCCGGTCTTCCGCCCGGACGGCACAGTTACCGCAGGCAACTGCTGCCCTCTCAACGACGGCGCCGCGGCCGTGGTCATCATGAGCGACAGGAAGGCCCACGAACTGGGCATCACCCCGCTGGCTCGCGTCGTCTCGACCGGCCTTACCGCGCTCTCGCCCGAGATCATGGGGCTCGGCCCGGTCGAAGCGTCGAACAAGGCGCTGGCCAACGCGGGCATGACGATCAACGACATCGACCTGGTGGAGATCAACGAGGCGTTCGCGGCGCAGGTGATTCCGTCCTACCGCGATCTCGGCATCGACCTCGACCGGCTGAACGTCAACGGCGGCGCGATCGCGGTCGGGCACCCCTTCGGCATGACCGGCGCGCGCATCACCACCACGCTGCTCAACTCGCTGCAGTGGCACGACAAGCAGTTCGGCCTGGAGACGATGTGCGTCGGCGGCGGTCAGGGCATGGCCCTCATCCTCGAGCGCCTCTCCTGACCGCACCCTGATCGCACGCTGGCCTCAGTCCCCGGTCCGGCCCGCCCGGCACTCCCACCAGCGCACCCGCTAAATCAACTCCCGCAATCCCTCCGCCGCCCGGAGCGCCGCCTCCAGCACCTCGCCCGCCGCAACCCGTCCGCCGTCGACCGACCACACCGGAACGTCCAGATCGTCGAGCGCGCGCATCCCGGCGACCAGATCGTGGCCAGTCACCGCGATCTGGTCGCCGACGATGAAATGCCCGTCGAACGGCAGATCCCGCCATCGCGGCGCGATCGCTGACGCCCGCTCCTCAACCCCCTGCCCCATCGCCGCGAGCAGCGCGGCGAACCGGTGCCCGGCCTGCGCCCGAGAACGTCCATCGGAAAGCAGCCCGAGGAGTTTCGACTGCGGCAGCGAGCGGTACGTAGCAGCAAAGAATGCAACCGCCTGAGTCAGCGGATCGGTGCGATGGCCGGTTTCGATCACCCATCCAGGC
>DASUAR010000121.1:0-46696 GCA_035763685.1 Actinocrinis sp.
TCCCGTCTAGAGCAACAGAGGTCTACAGATGCATGGGTTTGCCAAGCGGGGGCTGGCGCTCGCCGCCGCCACGTCCGGCCTGGTCCTGGGGACGGCGGGCATCGCCGCTGCTGACGCCACCGCGACCGGTGAGACGGCGCACTCCGGCGGCGCCGCCTCCGGCAACGTGGTCAACGCGCCGGTGGCGGTTCCGGTCAACTTCTGCGGGAACCAGGCTCTGGTCGTCGCGCTGAAGAATGTGGACGAGGGCTCGATGTGCACCATCGGCTCGGGCGAGGGCGCGCTGGCTCAGGGCAGCTCGGAGCACTCCGGCGGCGCGGGCTCGGGCAACGTGGTCGACGCCGCGGTGTCCGTCCCGGTCAACGCGTGTGGCAACCAGGCCGGCGTGATCGTGGCCAAGGACAAGGTCAAGCCGCAGACCTGCAGCATCGGCACCAACGGCGACGCGCCCGGGGCCATCGCGACCGGCGCGTCGGAGCACTCCGGCGGGCTGCTGTCCGGCAACGTCGTCAACGCCGCGGTGTCCGTGCCGGTGAACCTGTGCGGCAACCAGGCCGACGTGATCGGCTTCCGCAACACGGTCGACAGCACGACCTGCACCATCGGCTGACGATCCGTCGGCCGGGCCCCGCGCCCGGATCGCACGGTAACGGCAAGAGCGGTAAAGGCAAGAAGCCGGTTCCGGCGCAGCGGTGGTGTGTGCGCGCCGGAACCGGGATCACACGCGGTTCGCGCCGCGCGGCTGTACTGGGGGCCGCGCGGCGAGAGGGCACTGTCAGGCCCCGCACTCCCCTGCAATTGTGTCTGGGGCGTGCGGGGCCTGATCGCGTGCAGCGGGCATGGGCACGGGTGCGCGGGAGCTGGCATACGTGCGCTGAGGTGGGGGTCAGGGCCCGCATGGTCAGCGGCGAGCGTGCCCGTGACGGTGCTGGCAGGCGGCGCGCGCGGGGCGCGGGTCCGGTCGGCGTCCGCCGTAAGTCCGCCGGTTTGCTCCCGCGGTGCGGTATCGATGGGCGACGATGGATTCGTTACGTGGTATCACTCGATCGGGTGAGCCGTGGTCAGCGGTGCGCACTCGTTGTCGGTGAGCGGTTGTCGATGAATGGTTGTCGGCGGGCGGGCGAAGGGCGGGACGTTGGAAGGGGCGCGCGGCCCGCGGGGCCGGATATCCGGCGCGGGCGGCAGGTCGCACCGGCGACAGGCCGGTCCGGTGCGCAAAACCGTCGAGGTGCTGCTGTCCGGTGCGGTGGGCATGGCGCTGGTGGGCATCCTGCTCGCGCTGCTGCACGTCGGCTCCTCCCCACCGGCGTCGGCGGAGGAGAGCCCGAGCCCGGGGCAGCGCGCCAGCGCGACCGTCCCTGCCGCGTTGCCCGGCCCGGCCGCGGGTCAGGCAGCGGGGATCGGGGGTACGGACGGTAACGGCGCTGCCGGTGCGGCCGGCGGTACGCAGAGCCACTCGGGCGCGGCGGCCGCGGCGCACGAGAGCACCGCGCCCGCCGCGCAGTCCCCATCTCAAGCCGGCGCGTCGGCGTCCTCTGCCGCGCCGCGCAGCGCGAGCCCTTCGGCGGGCCCGGCGTCCTCCTCCCCCGCGCCGGGACTCCTCGGCGGGGCGGTAGGCGGCGTGGTCGGGGGCGTCGCGGGCCTGGTGGGACAGTTGGTCGGCGGTTTGTCCGGCGGCGGCAGCGGCTGAGAGGGCGGCTGATCCCATTTTGGGGGCGAATCGGCCGATCGAGGACCCGCCGCGCCCGCGCCGATCGCGCGGGCCGCGACCGCGGTGAGTGTCGCAGTCGTCGAAGGATCTGATCGAAGGCCGCCTACTGGTACCGTGACCTGGGCGCCCACGATGCGGCGCAGCGCCCCGGCAGCCCGGGGCGGCGAGGGCAGGACGGGAGCGGATGGTCTCGACGACGGGCGGCGGCGGCGCGCCGACGCTGGAGACGGTGGCGGCGTACGCGGGGGTGTCGCGGGCCACGGTCTCCCGCGTGATCAACAATTCCCCGAAGGTGTCCCCGGAGGTGCGCGAGGCGGTCGAGGCCGCGATCGACGAGCTGGGGTACGTGCCGAACCGGGCCGCGCGCACGCTGGTGACCCGGCGCACCGACTCCCTGGCGATGATCATCCCGGAGCCGGACGCGTTCTTCTTCGCCGACCCGTATCTGACCACCATGGTCACCGAGGTCAACCGGGTGCTGGATGCCACCGAGCTGCAGCTGGTGCTGGTGATGCAGGGCCAGAGCGGCGCGATGCCGGCGCGCGGGCGGATGGAGCGCTACGTGACCTCGGGGCACGTGGACGGGGTGATCCTGGTCTCGGTGCACGAGGCGAACCCGCTGCCGGGGATATTGGTCGGCGCCGGGGTGCCGGTGGTGCACGGCGGGCGGCCCGCGGCGGCGCACTCCTCGGTGCCGTACGTCGACGTCGACAACGTCTACGGCGCGCGGCAGGCCACTGAGCATCTGCTCTCGCTCGGGCGGCGGCGGATCGCGACGATCGCCGGGCCGCAGGACATGACGGCCGGTCAGGACCGCTTGGCCGGGTACCGCCAGGCGCTGGCGGACGCCGGGTTCGAGGCGCGCGCGGCGCATGGGGACTTCACCGAACGCTCCGGGTTCGACGCGGCGGGCGCGCTGCTGGAGGCGGAACCGAAGCTGGACGCGATCTTCGGGGCCTCGGACCTGATGGCGCGCGGCGCGCTGCGGGCGCTGCGAGAGGCGGGGCGGCGGGTACCCGAGGACGTGGCGGTGATCGGGTTCGACGATCTGGGGGTGGCTCAGGCCGCCGATCCGCCGCTCAGCTCGGTGCGCCAGCCGATCGAGCAGGTGGCGCGGGACCTGGTGCGGCTGCTGCTGGCGCGGGTGGACGGCGCCTCGGTGCAATCGCTGACCTTGCCGACCACTCTGACGCTGCGCGCCTCGGCCTGAACGCGGGCCGCCCCCGAAATGAGATCAGACGCTCACGCCTGACAGACAGCCACGTGACGGCTGGTCAGTCGCCGCGTCCCGTATAGGAGTACAGCTCGACGAGGGAACGCAGGTCGGCCACCGCCTGCAGGGCCGCGCCGGCACCGTTGGACGGCTGGATGCCCATCGCCGCGAGGGTGTCGCCGGAATCCAGGTCGAGCAGTACCCACGGATCGCCGGGCCGCAGGTTCACGCGCACGATCTGCGGCCATTCCAGCCGGTGCGTGCGCAGCATGTTGACGATGGTGACGCCACCGCGGTCCGCGATGACCTTGGGCCGCGCCAGGACGCACAGCACGGCCGCTCCGGCGAACCCGATCGCGCCGAACGCGATGCGGTCGGCCAGCGGCCAGGGCGCACCGCCGTCGCTGGGCAGCAGCGCGGCGACCAGGCTCATCGAGGCGGCCATCAGCACCGCGACGGCGAAGACGATCACGCGGGTGCGCGCGGGGCGCCAGGTGATCGGCAGGACGGGCAGTCCGTCCTCGCCGCTTGAGCCGACCGTGCTGCCGCTGCGCTCGCTGTTGGGTGCCATCGGTCCCGTCTCGTCGCAGCGTCTGATTCATCGGTCCAACCGCCGGGCCGGGCGCCTGGGTTTGAAAGGGGACGCGGCTACAGGCGGCAGGCCCGGATGTCGGTCACGAGGATAGCGCGCGCCCCGAGCCCCCAAAGGTCGTCCATGATGCGCTGGGCATCGTCGCGCAGCACCATCGAGCGCACCGCGACCCAGCCCTCGGTGTGCAGCGGGGAGATCGTCGGGGATTCGAGGCCCGGAGTGAGGGCCACGGCCTCCTTGAGGCGTTCCGCGCGGATGTCGTAGTCCATCAGCACGTAACGGCGGGCGACCAGCACGCCCTGCATGCGCCGCACGAACTGGTCGACCGCGGGATCGGCCTCGGCGCCCTTGCGCCGCACGAGCACGGCCTCGGACTGCAGGATCGGGGCGCCGATCAGTTCCAGGCCCATCTGCCGCAGCGTGGTGCCCGTCTCCACGACGTCGGCGATCACATCGGCGACGCCGAGCTGGATGGCGATCTCCACGGCGCCGTCGAGCTTGACCACCTCGGCCTTGACTCCGGCGGCCGCGAGGTGGGCCTGCACGACTCCGGTGTAGGAGCTGGCGATGCGCATCCCGGTCAGGTCGTCGACGGTCGAGCCGGTGCCGGGGCGGCCGGCGAAGCGGAAGGTGGAGCGGGCGAAGCCCAGCTGCATGATCTCCTCGGCCGCGGCGCCGGAGTCCAGCAGCAGGTCGCGGCCGGTGATGCCGATGTCCAGGCGGCCGGAGCCGACGTAGGTGGCGATGTCCCGGGGGCGCAGGAAGAACAGCTCGGCGCCGGAGGCGGGATCGGCCACGAGAAGTTCGCGGTCCTTGCGCTGCCGGTATCCGGCTTCATGCAGCATGGCGCAGGCCGCCTCGGACAGCGATCCCTTGTTGGGAACGGCGATGCGCAGCATGGCGAGCGGGCCTTTCGTCGCGGGTGCGGTACGGAGGGGTGTCGGCGAGCGTGCCGGGTTCGGCTCAGCGGGCTGAGGCGGTGTTGGGAATGTATCAAGCGGCGAATCGGGACGAAGCGGCGGCCGGATCGTTGCGTTGAGACATTCCCAACGCCGCCTAGAGGTGTGCGTACACGTCGTCGAGGGAGATCCCGCGCTCGAGCATGAGTACCTGGAGGTGGTACAGCAGCTGGCTGATCTCCTCGGCGGTGCGGTCGGCGCCCTCGTGTTCGGCTGCCATCCACACCTCGGCGGCCTCTTCGACGATCTTCTTGCCGATGGCGTGCACGCCGGCTTGTACGAGTTCGACGGTGCGCGAGCCGGGGGCGGCGGCGGCGACCTTCTCGGTGAGCTCTGCGTGCAGCTGCTCGAAGCTCTTCGCGCTCACTGTTCGCCCAGCCCCTTGAGGGTCAGCGCGGTGGCGACGGCGCTGAGCGCGGCCTCGCGGCCCTTGTCCTCCGCGGAGCCGGGCAGTCCGGCGCGGTCCAGGGCCTGCTGGTCGGTGTCGCAGGTCAGCACGCCGAAGCCGACCGGGATGCCGGATTCGACGGCGACTTTGGTCAGGCCGTCGGTGGCGGCGCGGCACACGTAGTCGAAGTGGGGAGTGCCGCCGCGCACCACGACTCCGAGGGCGACGATCGCGTCGTAGCGGCGCTTGGCCAGGGCGTACGCGGCCACGGGCAGTTCGAAGCAGCCGGGTACGCGTACGACGCGCGGCTCGTCGATGCCGAGCTCGGCGAGGGCTTTGCGCGCGTTGTCCAGTAGCGCGTCCATGACCTCGGTATGCCACTGCGCCGCGATGATGCCGACGCGCAGGTGCGCGCACTTCTTCAGGTCCGCGGGGTTCACGGCCAGTTCGGGTGCTCCGGTGCCGGACACGCGCTCTCCAGTTCCAGGGGCTCGCCCCGGCACGGGCCGGGGCAATGCCGCGTAGTGCGTATACGTGTGGTGCGCTGTGCACAGCTGTGGTCAGCGTTGTACAAAGCGTTGCTGCGTTGACGTTATCGCAGCCGCGGTCAGCTCAGCCGCGCCGTCCGATAGGCGATCAGGTCGGCGATGGAGATGATCGCCAGGCCGTGGGTGGCGGCGAAGCGCAGCAGATCGGGCAGCCGGGCCATGGTGCCGTCGTCGTTGACGACTTCGACCAGCACGCCGATGGGTGGCAGCCCGGCCAGGCGGGCGAGGTCGACGGCGGCCTCGGTGTGTCCCGCGCGCTCCAGGACGCCGCCGGGGCGGGCGCGCAGCGGGAAGACGTGGCCGGGGCGGGTCAAGTCTCCGGCGGTGGCGGCGGGGTCGGCCAGCAGCCGGATGGTGTGGGCGCGGTCGGCGGCGGAGATGCCGGTGCTCACGCCGTGCCGGGCGTCGACGGAGACCGTGAACGCGGTGCCCTTGCGGTCCTCGTTGACGGCCGTCATCGGCGGCAGGTCGAGCAGGTCGGCGCGGGCGTGCGGCATCGGCGCGCAGATCACGCCGCTGGAGTAGCGCACGGTGAAGGCGAGCAGTTCGGCGGTGGCGTGCACGGCGGCGAAGATGATGTCGCCTTCGTTCTCCCGGTCCTCGTCGTCGACGACGATCACGGGGCGTCCTGCGGCGATTTCGCCGATCGCGGTGTCGATCGTGTCGAGCAGCGTGGTGCGTTCCAGCGTTTCGGCGCTCATGCGGGTACCCCTTCGGCGGAGGTGGAGGTTTCGGCCGGGTCGGTGGCCGGTGCTGGGGATGACGTCGGTGCGGGTGCGGGTGCGGGGCTGGGGGTGCGGGCGAGCAGGGTCCATTGCCGCAGGCCGGCCAGCACGAGGGCGAAGTAGATGACGTAGGTGAAGCCGGAGACCGGCAGGCCGCTGTGGAACGCCAGCGGGACGCCGACGACGTCGACCGCGATCCACACCAGCCAGAATTCGACCCGGCCGCGGCCTTGGGCGAGGGTGGCGGCGAGGGTGCCGATGAAGATGTACGCGTCTGGCAGCGGGTTCCAGGAGCTGTGGGTGGCCGAGAGCAGCCAGGCGAACGCGGCGGTTCCCGCGCCGATCGCGGCGGCGAGCACGGCGCGCTCGCTCCAGGTGGCCCACCGCACCGAGACCTGCGGCGCGCCGGCGGCGTTCGCGTCGCGGCCGGCGGAACGCCACCGTGACCAGCCGTAGCCGGCCAGGGCGATGACCGCCAATTGCCGGGCCGCGGTGCCGCCCAGGTGCACGGCCATGTCGGCGCCGAACAGCAGGATCGCGCCGGTGATCTGCACCGGCCAGGTCCACAGGCTGCGGCGCAGCGCCAGGGCGACGGTGGCCAACCCGAGCAGGTTGCCCAGCAGGTCGGACCAGCGCACGGTTTCGCCGCCGAGCCGGAAGGCGACCGCGTCGGCCCAGCCGAACAGGTGGTTCATCGCCCGGCCCGCGCTATCGCGTGGGCGGGTGCGCCGCGGCCGGTGCCTTCGGGGTCCGCGGGCGTGCCGGCGCTCGCGGCGGGGCGGGCCAGCAGTCGCTCGGTGTACTTGGCGATCACGTCGACTTCGAGGTTGACCCGCGCCCCGGGCTGCTTGATGCCGAGGGTGGTCTGGGCGAGGGTCGCCGGGATCAGGGAGACGGTGAACTCGCTCTCGCCCGCACCGCCGGGGTCGTCGGTGACGTCGGTGACGGTCAGGCTGATGCCGTCCACGGTGATCGAGCCCTTCTCCACGACGTACCTGGCCAGGTGCGCGGGCAGCGCGATGCGCACCAGTTCCCAGTGCTCGCTGGGGATGCGTTCGAGCACGGTGCCGGTGCCGTCGACGTGGCCTTGCACGATGTGCCCGCCGAAGCGGCCGGCCGCGCTCATGGGGCGCTCGAGGTTGACCCGGTCGCCGGGGGCGAGGTCGGCGAGGCTGGAGCGGCGCAGGGATTCGGCCATCACGTCGGCGGTGAACCGGCCGGCGGCGAGGGTGTCGGCGCCGCTCTGGTCGATGACGGTCAGGCACACCCCGTTGACCGCGATGGACGCGCCGTGGGTGGCGTCGGAGGTGACCAGCGGCCCGCGTACGGTGAAGCGGGCAGCGTCGGGCAGGGTCTCGATCTCGAGGATCTCGCCGAGTTCTTCGATGATGCCGGTGAACATCGTGTGCCTTGTCTCCCTCTCGCCGTCGGACCGCTCGGGGGCGGCGCCGGGGCGTGAGTGAGGGAGGCGGCAGGAAAGCGTGCGGCCGCGGGGCAGGCGCGATGCGGGCCCGTGGGCGCCGTCCGGCCGCAGGAAACGGCCGGGAGCGGGCGGGCGGCCGTGCGCGCGTGCACGAGCCGACGCTCCCGCGTGCTGCCTCCCATCCGGACTTTCACCGTCGGTTCCGGAATTTCACCGGATCCACCGTCCGGGAGCGCTCGGCCGGGTGGCCGGGTGCGCTGCCCTCGCGGGTCGCGGACTATCACCGCCGGTTCGGAATTACACCGACCCCGGAGCACGCTGTTGCTGTCTAATCCAAGAGTGTGCCACGCCGGGGTATTCCCGATCACCCCCGGTCCGGCGAATGAGACGTGTGAACTGTCGCACATCGCCACCTCTCGCCACCCCCGCACCACGCTGACCTGCGGTTCTGCCCGCTTCGCCGGCTGTGGCGCGGGCCTGGTGGCCTCGCCTCGCTTCAGCCGGACTCATGCGGGGGCCGTATCGTGCACGGGTGGGAAGCAGCGATCGAGTGCGCGTGCTGGTCCCCGCGCGCCCGTCCGCGCCGCCTGACGCCCTGTCATCTGCCGGTGACGCTCCTGCCCCCGCCTGCGTGCGCGCGGCGCTCGGGGCCGATGGGGTGCGGCGGCTGGGCCGGCGTCCCGCGCTCGACGGGTTCCGCGGTCTGGCCGTGCTGCTGGTGATTTTCGATCACGCGCACCTGCCGCTGCGGGCCGCGTGGATCGGCGTCGACCTCTTCTTCGTCCTCTCCGGCTTCCTGATCACCTCGCTGCTCCTTGACGAGGCCGCGCGCACCGGCGGGATCGCGCTGCGCGGCTTCTACGCGCGCCGCGCCCGCCGGATCCTGCCCGCGCTCGCGCTGCTCACGCTCGGCGTCGCGGCCGTGTCGCTGACGGCGCATCAGTTGCAGGACCGCTGGCCGTTGTGGGAGCAGGCCGCCGCGACGTGGACGTTCGCGGCGAACGCGGTGGTGTGGCTCGGCGGGGCGCCGCTCGGCGCGTTCACCGCGACCTGGTCGCTGGCCTGCGAGGAGCAGTTCTACCTGCTGTGGCCGCTGGTGCTGCGCGGTGCGCTGCGCCGGGGCCGTGGCCGGGATCGGGGTCCGGGCAGGTTGCTGGTCCTGCTGCTGGCCGCGGCGGTCGTGCTCGCCGCGGCCGGGTGGGCGGTGAGTGCGAGCGGCGTGGCACCGTCCGCGGACGTGTTCTTCAACCCGCTGGAGCGCGGCGCGGAGCTGTTGCTCGGCTGCGCGCTGGCGGTCGCCTGGCGCCACCGGCTGCTGCCGCGCGCGCTCGAAGAGGCGTCCACGCGGGTCGCGCTCCTGGCTCTGGCGGGTCTCGGTGTGCTCGCGTGGCGCGCGCCGCTGGGAACGCAGGGCACGTATCTGCTGGCGGCGGTGTGCTCGGCGCTGGTGCTGCACGGGCTGCTGGGTGAACGCCCCGGGGCGCTCGCCGCGGCGTTCAGTTTCAGGCCACTGCGGTACACCGGCACGGTCAGCTATGGGCTTTACCTGTACAACGACGCGGTCTCCCGGCTGCTGCACCACAACCTGCCGGGGCGCGGCTGGCCGGTGATCGCGCCGCTGCTGATCGCGGGCTCGTTCGCGTGCGCGGCCGTGTCGTACCGGTACGTGGAGGTCAGGTTCCTGCGCCGCCGCCGGCCGCAGCAGGCCGCGCGTCAGGACGCCCTCGCGCCCGCCTGACCGCGATCGACCCGGCTCACGCCTCGTGCCCTGACTCGTGCCCGGTTCGTGCCCTGAACCGCGTCACTCCGCAGCCGCGGCCGATGCCGCCGATGCCGGTGATTGGGCCTGAGCTGCCGCCGTCGCCTGCCCTGTCCCCTTCACGCTCAGCCGCGGGCCGGCGATCGCCGCCGCGACCTCGGTGATCCGCGCGAGCCGCATCACCTCGAATCGGTGGAACGCGGGGTCGCCGATCCGGCACACGACTAGGTGCACCGCGGCGTCGCCGACCGGCGCGCACGCGTAACGCGCCCCGCCGACCGATACCGTGGCGGCCCGGCGCGGCAGTTCGGGCAGGACGGGTTCGCGCGGGGCGTCCCAGCTGCGGGCGAGCACGGCGGACTCGGGCAGCGCTCCGGCGGCTCCGGGGGGCACCGCGACCGCCCAGTCCGCGGCCAGGATCCGCGGCAGCGCGTCGGCCAGGATGTTCAGTGCGGCGCGCGGATCGGCGGCGACGCGGCCGAGCAGGTCGAGGTCGGGGAACGCGCCGGGTACCTCCCCGGAGGGCCGGATGCCCTCGACGGTCACGGAACCGAGCGAGCGCAGCGAGCGTTCGATCCGGCTTTGCTGCTCGGGTTCGGGCAGGAACACCGTGATCTCGTCCAGGGCCCGGCCGCGTTCCCGGCTCAGAACGCTGACCTGCACGATGTCGGCGCCGCAGGCGCCCAGCTCCCGGGTGACCTGTCCCAGCGCCCCGGGCCGGTCGGCCACCCAGATCCGCAGCCGCAACAGCACGCCGTCCTCCTACCTCTCGTTGCCGCCCGCGCCGGGTAGGCCGCGGACGCGGTTGGGTTTCGCGGAAGAAGCCGTCGCCGTCGACCGGCCGTGCCAGTCTCGCTACCGCGCGTTTCCGGATCGTTGCCTGCGTGTCACGGGCAGGCACGCATCGCCGCGAGCAGGCCGCTCGACGCCCTGGCCCGCGCGAACAGCCCCGAGCGCGCCCGAGCGCCGCTGCCGCTGCTATTGCTACTGCCACTACCCCTGCCGCTGCCGTCGGCCCCGGTAGCGCCGCCTTCAGGGGTGCTGGCGTCCCGCGCGCGGTCAGCTCCCTCCGTGGCTTCTGCGCGCGCCCGAGCCCTGTCCTTGACCCGCGCGGCGACGGTCAGCGCGGTGAACCCGGCGGTGAACAGCGCTGCGGCAACCACTTCGTGGCTGTAGAACCTGCCGGGCGCCTCGTCCTGGATGCGCGAGTGGAAGTCGTCCACCCGCCGCGGGAACGGGGAGAAGCCGAAGAAGATCCGCGTCGGCTTGTCCACGTCCGGGAGCGCGGCGCCGAGCATCCCGGCGACCACCGCGGCCCGCCGCGCGGGGGGCGTGACCGCGGCGGCCGCGCCCATCACGGCGAGCCCGGTCAAGCCGTCGGCGACCGCGACGCGCAGGAAGTGCGACTTGCTGAGCCACTTGCCCCAGTGCGGCAACGCGTCGAGCGCGAAATGCGAGGCGACCCCGAGCGGCAGCGCCGCGGCGGGATTCGCGGCGGCCGCGCCGATCACAGCTCCGGACAGCACGTGGTTGGTGATCAGCATCGACAAGCCTCCGCGTCCAGCACTTCACTCGAAGATCATGGCCTGTCTGGCATCTTAGGCGCCGCCGCCGGACCGTGGCGCGGGCGCCCGCCGCGGAATTTCCCACGACGGACGCGCCCGGCTCCCCGTTTCAATTCAGCTGCGCGAATCCGATGACCCACACCTCCCGGGCGCTGCTGGGCGGGCTCAGGTGCATTTCATTCCCGAGCTGGGTAACGAAGTTGTTCGTGTCGAACGCGCCCTGGGTGGTGACGACGATGACCTTGGCGGTCGGCAGGTTGATGAATTCGCACTGCCACAGCCCGCGGGCCGTCTGGGTCAGGGCCTGCCTCAGCTCGTGCTCGCCCGGCACGGCCGCGGCCTTCTTTCCGATGGCGATGATCGTGTACATTTCTCCCTCTTTCCCAAGGTATTCGCGGGGGCGCCCGTTCGGCGCCCAGCGAATTCCAGTGAAACCGAGAGAATTGGCGCGGTCAATTACCGCGGGATATTTCACCTGAGCGGAGCAGTAATTCGTCACGGCATTTCTTTTCGTTTTGCGATAACGTCGCCGAAACCGTGGGACGAAACGGAGGGCGCGGCGGTCAGCCGAGCCGGGCGAAGTCCAGGACCCGCAGCACCGCGCGGCCGGCGGCGTCGCTGGCCGGCAGGTCGACCTCGGCGCGCAGCATCCAGTCGCGGTCGCCTTCCGGGTCGTCGATCACCTGCCGCACCTTCCACACCCGGTCCTGGTTGCTGTTGCGCTCCTCTTCCTGCACGAACAGCAGTTTCGGGCCCCGCGCGTCGGGCCCGGTGAGGATCTCGTCGTGCTGGTCGTAGTACTCCCCCAGCGCCTGGTCCCAGTCGTCCGCGCTCCACGCCCCGTCCCACTCCTCGGTCGGCGGCAGGCCCAGCTCCTGGAAGACCAGCGCGTCCTCGCCGTCGAGCTCGGCGAGCGCCTCCACGTCGTCCTTCGCCGCGAGCTCCACCCTGCGGAAGAGGGCGTTGCGCACCAGGACGCGGAACGCGCGCGGGTTCGCGGTGACCGGCGGCGGGCTGTCGTCGGCGGTGGCTTCCAGTTCGGCGGCGGCGTCGGGGTTGGTCAGCGCCTCCCACTCGTCGACGAGGCTGGAGTCGACCTGCCGCACGATCTCGCCGAGCCATTCGATCAGGTCGTGCAGGTCCTCGCTCTTGGTGCTGTCCGGGACGGTGTGCTGCAGCGTCTTGTACGCGTCCGCGAGGTAGCGCAGCACGATGCCTTCGGCGCGGGCGAGCTGGTAGGTGGCCACGTAGTCGGAGAACGTCATCGCCTGCTCGTACATCTCGCGCACCACGGACTTCGGGCTGACCGGGTGGTCGCCGATCCACGGGTGCGCGCGCCGGTACAGGTCGTAGGCGTGCGCGAGCAATTCGGCCAGCGGCTTGGGGTAGCTGATCTCCGCGAGGCGTTCGATGCGCTCCTCGTACTCGATGCCGGCCGCCTTCATCTCGGCGACGGCTTCACCCTTGGCCTTGTTCTCCTGGGCGGCGAGGATCTGGCGCGGGTCGTCGAGCGTTGATTCGACCACCGAGAGCACGTCGAGCGCGTAGCTCGGGGAGAGCGGGTCGAGCAGATCGAACGCGGCGAGCGCGAACGTGGACAGCGCCTGGTTGAGCGCGAAGTCCTGCTGCAAATCGACCGTCAGGCGCACGGTGCGGCCCGTCTCGTCGGGCTGCGCGAGCTTCTCCACGACGCCCGCGTCGAGCAGCGAGCGGTAGATCGCGATGGCGCGGTGGATGTGCCGGCGCTGCGCGGTGCGCGGCTCGTGGTTGTCGGTCAGCAGTCTGCGCATCGCCGCGAACGGGTCGCCGGGCCGCGCGATGACGGCCAGCAGCATCGCGTGGGTGACCTGGAAGCGGGAGACCAGCGGCTCGGGTTCGGCCTCGATCAGCTTCTCGAAGGTCGCCTCGCTCCAGGCGACGAAGCCCTCCGGGGCCTTCTTGCGGGTGTAGCCGCGCCGCCGTTTCGGATCGTCGCCGATCTTCGCCAGGGCGCGTTCGTTCTCGATGACGTGGTCGGGGGCCTGCGCGGCGACGTACCCGATGGTGTCGAACCCGGCGCGTCCGGCGCGTCCGGCGATCTGGTGGAACTCGCGGGCGCGCAGCATCCGCACCCGCCGCCCGTCGTATTTGGACAGCGCGGTGAACAGCACGGTGCGGATCGGCACGTTCACCCCGACGCCGAGGGTGTCGGTGCCGCAGATGACTTTCAGCAGGCCGGCCTGCGCGAGGCGTTCGACCAGGCGCCGGTATTTCGGCAGCATCCCGGCGTGGTGCACCCCGATGCCGTGGCGCACGAACCGCGAGAGGGTCTTGCCGAACTTGGTGGTGAAGCGGAACCCGCCGATCAGCGTCGCGATCGCGTCCTTCTGCGCGCGGGTGCACACGTTCACGCTCATCAGCGATTGGGCGCGTTCGATCGCGGCGGCCTGGGTGAAGTGCACGATGTACACCGGTGCCTGCCCGCCTTCGAGCAGTTCCTCGACGGTCTCGTGCAGCGGGGTCATCCGGTAGGAGTAGGACAGCGGCACCGGGCGCTGCGCGGAGCGCACCGTGACGGTCTGGCGGCCGGTGCGGCGGGTCAGGTCGCCCTCGAACCGGGTGACGTCGCCGAGGGTCGCGGACATCAGCAGGAATTGGGCCTGGGGCAGTTCCAGCAGCGGGACCTGCCAAGCCCAGCCGCGGTCCGGGTCGGCGTAGAAGTGGAACTCGTCCATGACGACGAGCCCGGCGTCGGCGTCGCGGCCGTCGCGCAGCGCGATGCTGGCCAGGACCTCGGCGGTGCAGCAGATGATCGGGGCGGTGGGGTTGACGGAGGCGTCGCCGGTGAGCATGCCCACGTTGCTGGACCCGAACGCGGCGCACAGGTCGAAGAACTTCTCCGAGACCAGGGCTTTGATGGGTGCGGTGTAGTAGGAGCGCTGCCCGCGCGCGTACGCGGCGAAGTGCGCGCCCGCGGCGACGAGGGACTTGCCGGAGCCGGTGGGGGTGGCCAGGATCACGTTGCTGCCGGTGACCAGCTCGATCAGGGCCTCCTCCTGCGCCGGGTAGAGGCTCAGGCCTCGCGCGTCGGTCCACCCGGTGAACGCCGCGAACAGCGCGTCGGGGTCGGTGGTGTTGGGCAGCCGCTCGAAGAGGTCCACGCTCGGTATTCTCGCAGCGCCGCGGGCGGGTTTGCGCCGCGTCGCGGCCGGGCGCGGCGATCGCGGACGCCTTCGCGGCGCGCGGGGGGTTCGCCTGGTGGGCGGCGGCTACCGCGACCTGGGGCGTGACCGCTAGGCTGCGGGGCCATGATGGCGTCGATACGGCTGTTCGGGCGGGGTAAGAGCGCGGCGGGCGCGGGTGGGGGCACGGCGGTCAGCGCCGCGCAGATCGCTGAGTTGCTGGCGGGCTTGCAGACTGCGTCGATGTCGACCACGTGGCGCTGTCGGCATGGTTCGGGCACCGCGATCGGCGAGGGCGCGGTGGATTTCGAGACGCGCCGCTCGCGCTCGACGGTGATCCGCGGCAAGTCCGCGTTCGAATACGTCCGCGTCGGCTCCAGCGTGTACCGCGCGCCGGTTGAGGACGATGACGTGCGCGCGCAGCTCGGCGGCGGCAAGAGCACCGCAGCCGCTGCGCGCGGGGCCGTGGCGCCCGGCGGGGCGCTGGTCGTTTCCGCGGCGGTGGACGACGAGGACGATGACGAGGACGCCGAGATCGAGGCGGAGGCGGAGCTGGACGCCGATGAGGACTTCGACGAGTCCGGCGACGAGCTTGATGCCGAGTCCGGCGAGGAGGCGACGGAGTCTGACGAGGTGACGGAGGCCGACGCTGATGTCGACGGCGTGGATGCCTCCGAGGATGCGGCCGCCGACGTCGAGCATTCCCTGGACGCGGACGAGAAGGACGGGGATGCGCCGACGGTGGCGTGGCAGACCTTCAGCGAGCACGACGCCTGCGGCGTGCACGCCTACGCGGAGCCTTCGGTGCTGGCTGCCGGTGTGCGCGCGGCGGGCGCGGTGACGGCCGCGGGACGCCAGGAGTTCGACGGCCGGATGCTGTCCGGGTACGCCGTCACGCTCAAGCCGAAGCCCGCAGACCCGGACCGGCTGCTGGCGCGGCTGGCCCGGCAGTTGCGCGACCACGGCGCGAACACGCTGGTGGTCACGGCGTTCGTGGACGAGTCAGCGGGCGGCGCGGCCGACGCGGTCCCGGATTTCTCCGGGGTCGGCGACGACGCGGACACGAGCGCCGGCGAGGGTGGTGCGCGGATCGTGCGGCTGCGCCTGGAGTTGGCGCACTGGACCCCGGCCGACGACCCGACCGCGGATCACGCGGTGACCGTGGACCTGTTCGAGTTCGGCGACCCGGTGGAGGTCCAGGTGCCCGGCAGCGGCACGTCGCGGCGCACCGTGCGCTCGTGCGCGGACTTGGCGCTGTTCTAGGTCCGGCGCTCTGCTCTGAGCTCTGACCGGCCGTCAGATACCGGTCCACCTCCCAGCCGTGATGGCGCCGGTAACACGGCCGATCATGGCGGGCGGTAGCATGTGCGCCGCGCCGCGCTTCAATAACGCGGCCCGGCCGGCCTGGCTGGTTCGGCGCGGCGCGGCGGTGGCGGCGGAACGGAAGGGCACCGGGTGACGACGACGGTGGCGAGCGGGCACGACCACGATGCGGCAGGCGAGGCGGGCGGTCCGCTGCCCGCGCGCGCGAAGGTCGCGGTGGCGGCGGGCAAGGTGACCGGCGCGGTCTCGCGCGCCGCCGGCCGCGGCTCCGGCGCGGTGATCGGCGGCCGGGTCGCGCTGCGCCTGGACCCGCAGCTGCTGGCGCGGCTGACCGCGGGGCGCGAGTGCGTGCTGGTGTCCGCGACCAACGGCAAGACCACCACCACCCGGCTGATCGCCGAGGCGCTGCGGGCGCTGGGCCCGGTGGTGTCCAACGCGCTGGGCGCGAACATGCCCGCCGGGATCACCGCCGCGATGGCCACCGACCGCGACGCGCGCCACGCCGTGATCGAGGTCGACGAGAAATACCTGCCTTCGGTCGCCGCACAGACGAAACCGCGGGTGATCGCGCTGCTGAACCTCTCGCGCGACCAGCTCGACCGCGCCGCCGAGACCCGGATGCTCGCGCAGCGCTGGCGCGACGGGCTGGCCGGGACCGACGCGACCGTCGTGGCCAACTGCGATGACCCGCTGGTGGTGTGGGCCGCGGGCGAGGCCGGAAACGTGGTGTGGGTCGCGGCCGGGCAGGCGTGGCAGGAGGACGCCTGGTCCTGCCCGCGCTGCGGCGGGGTGCTCCAACGCCCGGGCGACGACTGGCATTGCGCCGCCTGCGACTTCCGCCGTCCCGAGCCCGCGTGGAGCTTGGACGGCGATGCGCTGCGCGACAGGCTGGGCGTGCGGGTACCCCTGGGCGGGCTGAAGTTGCCCGGCCGGGCGAACCGCGCGAACGCTACGACCGCCGCCGCCGTCGCCTCGCTGTTCGGTGTGGACCCGCAGCGCGCGGTGGCGCGCATGGAGCAGGTCACCGCGGTCGCGGGCCGCTATGACACGGTCACCTACCGGGGGCGGCGGCTGCGGCTGTTGCTGGCGAAGAACCCGGCCGGGTGGCTGGAGACGTTCGATCTGGTCGCGGCCGAGGCCGACGCGGGTGGTGCTGGCGCGGGCGGAGTCGACGGCGGTGGCGCCGGGCACCCGGTGCTGTTGTCGGTCAATGCCCTGGCGGCCGATGGCACGGACACCTCGTGGCTGTGGGACGTGGATTACACGCGCCTGGCTGGCCGGCCGGTGCTGGTGATCGGGCAGCGGCGCCTGGATCTGGCGGTGCGTCTGCAGGTCGCGGGCGTGACCTTCACCGTGTACGACGACGTGGACGCCGCCGTTGACGCGGCGCCTGAGGGATTGATCGACGTGATCGCGAACTACACGGCGTTCCAGCAGCTGCGGGCGAAGGTGGGTGCGTGAGCGTGGCCGGGTTTGCAGGCAGCGCAGGACAGAGCGCGCTGCGGATCGTGTGGATCTACCCGGATCTGCTGTCCACTTACGGCGATCAGGGCAATGCTCTGATTCTGGCGTACCGGGCGGCGGCGCGCGGGCACAGGGTGGAGCGCGTTGACGTGCGCAGCGACCAGCCGGTACCCGAGCAGGGCGACATCTACCTGATCGGCGGCGGGGAGGACCGTCCGCAGCGCCTGGCCGCCGAGCGGCTGCGCAAGGACCCGGGACTCGGGCGCGCCGTGCAGCGCGGCGCGGCGGTGCTCGCCGTGTGCGCGGGTTTCCAGCTGATGGGCCACACCTTCTACGACGAGCAGGAGGGCGTGCTGCCGGCTCTGGGTCTGATCGATGTGACCTCGCACCGCGGCAGTGTGCGCTGCGTCGGCGAGGTGGTCGCGGACGCCGACACGCAGCTGACGGTCGGTGGCACGGGGCTGGGCGTGCTGACCGGGTTCGAGAACCACATGGGCACCACGCTGCTGGGCGAGGGGGTGCGGCCGCTGGGTGCGGTGCGGACCGGTCACGGCCACGGCAACGGCGCGGGCTCCGGTGCCGAGGGCGCGCACAGCGGGAAGATCGCGTGCACGTATCTGCACGGGCCGGCGCTCGCGCGCAACCCGGCGCTGGCCGACCTCCTCCTGTCGTGGGCGGACGGCAACTCGGCGGCGTCGCCCGTGGATGACGGCTGGCATCTGCGGCTGCGCAAGGAGCGCCTGGCGGCCGTCGGCGCGTAGACCGCCGCCGCCGAGTGATCTTGTCTCGTTCAGCTGGACAGTGCGGCTGCGTGATGAGTGGCTCATGACTGTCGGCGCCTAGAGCATGCTCACTTCGCGTGATCTTGTCCCGCCCAGCTGGAAAGTCTCCTCCAATTGTCCCGTCCAGCTGGACAGTGCCGTCAGCCGGTCAGGGCGTAGCAGGCGACGGCGGCCGCCGCGGCGACGTTCAGCGAGTCGACGCCCTCGGCCATCGGGATGCGTACCCGCAGGTCGCAGGCTGCCAGCGCCCGCGGCGAGAGGCCATCGCCCTCCGAGCCGAGCAGCAGCGCGACCTTCTCCTGCGCGTCCAGGCGCAGCGCGCGCAGGTCGATCGCGTCCGGCGCTGGAGTCAGCGCGAGGCGCCGGTAGCCGCTGTCGGCCAGCAGGTCCAGGGCGCGGGGCCAGGGTGGGCCGGCGGGCTGCCCGCCGAGACGCGCGTACGGGACCGCGAACACGGTGCCCATCGAAACGCGCACGGCGCGCCGGTAGAGCGGGTCGGCGCAGTCCGGGGCGAGCAGCACCGCGTCCATGCCGAGCGCGGCGGCGCTGCGGAAGATCGCGCCGATGTTGGTGTGGTTGTTGACCTTCTCCAGCACCACGACCCGCCGCGAGCGCTCCAGCAGTTCGGCGGGCTCGCGCAGCGGCAGCCGGCCCATCGCGGCCAGGGCCCCGCGGTGCACGTGGAACCCGGTGACCTGCTCGAGCAGGTCGCTCGCGGCGAGGTACACCGGGGCGCTGGTACGCGCGAGGACCGGCGCCATCACGGGCAGCCACTTGTCGGACAGCAGCATCGAGCGCATCGGGTACCCGGCATCGACCGCGCGCTCGATGACCTTCTCGCCTTCGGCGATGAACAGGCCGGCTTCGGGTTCGGCGCGGGTGCGCAGCTGCATGTCGGTCAGGCCCACATAGTCGCGCAACCGCGCGTCGTGCGGCTCCTCGATACGCACCAGCCGTTCCGCAAAGCCTGCAAGGTTCGCGGGTTCCAGCGGCGTGTCGAGCATGTCGATCAGGGCTCCCGCGTCGCCCCGGCTGCCCCGGCCGCCTCGGCCGCCCACGCCGCCCGGGCTGTGTCGCGGGCGAGGGCGACCACGGGGCCGAGCACGAGGATCGCGGGCGGGCGCACGGCGGCGGCCGCGAGGTGCGCCGCGGCGTCGCCGAGGGTTGTGTGCACGGTGCGCTGACCGGGCAGCGCACCGTCCTGGATCGCGGCCAGCGGCGTCGCAGGGTCCTTACCATACCCGATCAGGGTGCGCGCGATCGGTTCGATGCGCTCGACCGCCATCAGCAGCACCACCGTGCCGCGGGTGCGTGCCAGCGCGGCCCAGTCCACCAGCGAGTCCGGGTGGTCCGGGGCGATGTGCCCGGAGACGACGGTGAAGTCGTGCGCGACGCCGCGGTGCGTGACCGGGATGCCCGCCAGTTCCGGGACCGCGACCGAACTGGTGATGCCCGGTACGACGGTGACCGCGATCGCGGCTTCGGCGCAGGCGAGCAGTTCCTCGTAGCCGCGGCCGAACACGTACGGGTCGCCGCCTTTGAGGCGCACGACGAACTTGCCGGCCTTTGCGCGTTCGATCAGGATCCGGTTGATCTCCTGCTGGGCCATCGCGCGCCCGTAGGGGATCTTCGCGGCGTCCACGAGTTCGACGTCGGGGGCGAGCTGGTCGAGCAGCGCCTGCGGGGCGAGCCGGTCGGCGACCACGACGTCGGCTTCGGCCAGCAGCCGCCGGCCGCGCACCGTGATCAGGTCCGGGTCTCCGGGACCGCCGCCGACCAGCGCCACCCCGGCGGGGCGTTCGCGGAAGCGGGGGGCGTTGAGGGTGCCTTCGCGCAGGCCTTCGATGACGGCGTCGCGCACTCGCTGCGAGCGGCGCGGGTCGCCGCCGTGCAGCACTCCGGGGCTCAGGACCGCCACCTGCACTCCTGCGTGCTGCCCGACCGCGGGGGTCCAGGCGGTGGAGGACGCGGCGTCGTCGGCGCGCGAGCAGAACACGCGGGCTGCTTCGGCTTCGGCGGCGACTGCCGCGTTGACCGCGGGCACGTCGGTGGCGGCCACGGCGTACCAGGCCCCGGCCAGGTCGCCGTCCTGGTAGGGGCGCTCGTGCCAGGTGACGTGGCCGGCGGCGGCCAGGGCGTCGAGCGCCGGGGTGGCGTGCGGGGCGATCAGTTCGACGTGCGCGCCGGCGCCGAGCAGTCCGGCGACGCGACGCGCGGCGACCGGTCCGCCGCCGACCACGACGACGCGTCGCCCGGCGAGCCGCAGGCCGGCCAGGTACGGGTCCGCGGCCGCTGACTCGGAGCCAATGCCGCTGCCGCTGCCGCTGTGGTTTTGCGCTCCGCCGGGGGGCGGGGTGACGCTCACGTGCGTTCCCGTTCGGTGGGCGGCAGCACGCTGGCCTCGCTCGCGTCGGCCACGCCCGCGTCGTCGAAGGTGGCGACTTCCCGCAGCGCGCGCACGGCCGCGCCGACCAGTGGCAGCGCGAGCGCGGCGCCGGAGCCTTCGCCGAGGCGAAGTTCCAGGTCGATCAGCGGGGTGATGCCCAGGGCCTCGAGCGCGAGCGCGTGCCCGGGTTCGGCGGAGCGGTGTCCGGCGACGCAGGCCACGGTGACCTCCGGGCTCAGCGCCTGCGCGACCAGCGCGGCAGCGCCGGCGATCACGCCGTCGAGCAGCACCGGGATGCGCAGCGCGGCCGCGCCGAGGATGAACCCGGCCAGTGCCGCGTGCTCCAAGCCGCCGAACGCGGCGAGCACGCCGAGCGGGTCTTGCGGGTCGGGCCGGTGCAGCGCCAGCGCGGCACGCACGACCTCGACCTTGTGCGCGTAGGTCTGCTCGTCGATCCCGGTGCCGTAGCCGGTCACCTGCGCCGGCGACGCCCCGGTGAACGCCGCGATCAGCGCCGCCGACGCGGTGGTGTTCGCGATGCCCATGTCCCCGGTCAGCAGGCACCGGTTGCCGGCCGCGACCAGGTCGCGCGCGGTCTCGATCCCGGCCTCCAGCGCCGCGACGACTTCTTCGCGGGTGAGCGCGGGCCCCTGGGTCATGTCCGCGGTGCCGTAGCGCACCTTGCGCGGGATCAGGCCGCTTTGCGCGGTCAGTTCCGCGTTGACGCCGACGTCCACGACGCACACCTCCGCGCCGACCTGCTTGGCGAACGCGTTGACCACCGCGCCGCCGGCGAGGAAGTTCGCGACCATCTGCGCGGTGACTTCCTGCGGCCAAGGAGTCACGCCCTGGGCGTGCACGCCGTGGTCGGCGGCGAACACCGCCAGGGCCGCGGGTTCGGGAAGCGGCGGCGGGCACTGGCCGGCGAGCCCGGCCAGTTGCTCGGAGACCGCTTCCAGCACCCCGAGCGATCCGGGCGGCTTGGTCATGCGCGACTGCCGGTCGCGCGCGGCGGCCAGCGCTTCGGGGTCGAGACCGCGGATCGCGTCGACGGTCTCGCCCAGCAGCGAGATCGGCTGCGCGCCGGGCAGCGCGCGCCGTCCGAAGCGCTCTTCGTGCACGGCCCACGCCAGCGGTCGGCGTTTGGCCCATCCGGCTCCGGCCAGTTCCGGCTCCTGCGGGAAGGACTTGACATAGCCGACACAAAGATACGCCACGACCTGCAGATGGTCGGGCAGGTCGAGGACCGCGGCCAGTTCCCGCTCGTCGAAGAAGGAGACCCAGCCCACGCCGAGGCCTTCGGCGCGGGCGGCCAGCCAGAGGTTCTCCACCGCCAGGCAGGAGGAGAAGGGCGCCATCATCGGCTGGGTGTAGCGGCCGAGGGTGTGCCGGCCGCCGCGGGTGGGGTCGCAGGTGACCACGATGTTGACCGGGGTGTCGAGGATCGCCTCGATCTTGAGGGCGGCGAACGCGCGGGCGCGGGCCTTGGGCAGGGACGCGGCGTAGGAGCGGCGCTGGCGTACGGCCAGGTCGTGCACGCGTCGGCGCATCGCCTCGTCGCGGATGACCAGGAAGTCCCAGGGCTGGGAGAACCCGACGGAGGGGGCGGTGTGCGCGGCTTCGAGGATCCGGGTGAGGGTCTCGGTGGGGAACTCGTCGGGCAGGAAGTCGTTGCGCACGTCGCGCCGCTCGTGGATGACCCGGTAGACGGCGGCGAGCGCGTCGTCCTCGTAGGCGGGCGCGCGGTGTGCATCGTCGCCGGCGTCGTGCTGGCTCTGCTGCGCGGCTGCGTGGGGGGCGGCGGCGCGCGGATCGGTGGCAGCGGCGACCGGCCGCGCGGCACCGGGCCCGGCAGCGGTCTGCTTCGGGGCGGGCGACGACGCAGCAGGTGCGGAGGTTGCCGCGGGGACTTCGGAGACTGCTCGCTGTGGACCGGCCGGGGTTTGCGCGGGGGTGCTCGCCGAAGCGTTGGCAGGTTCGGTAACGGCGGGTCCGGGTGCGGGTGTGGCGGGTGCGGTGCCGGATGCGGACTCTGCGACGCGGCGGCGGGTGCCGCGCGGCGGGGGCATGGCCGGTGTGGCCGCTCGCGCAGCGGCAGCCGCGGCAGGACCGGCGGCGGCAGTAGCCGCGGAAGCAGAGACGCCCGAAGCGGGGGCAGCAGCGGTCGGCGCGGAGGTCTGCGGCGGCGATTGCTGCGGCTGCTGCGGCGCTGCCGCAGTGGGAGCGGCGCCGGCCTGCGCAGGGGCCTGCTGGTGTTGCAGCTGCGCGGCTGCCGCGGCCGCGGCAGCCTGGACAGAGTTCTGCGGCGCGGGGTTCGGCGTTTGGGCCACGGCGGCGGCCTGCGGCGGCGACTGCACCTGGCTTTGCGGCTGGGCATGCTGCTGGCCGGGCGGCTGAACTCCCGCGCGTGACGCGGCAGCGGCTTCAGCGCGGCTGGGTGCCGCGCTCTGCACGCCCGCGGCGACCTGCGCGGACGCTTGTTGCGGCGCAGTGTGCGGCTGCGCGGGGTTCTGCGGCGTCGTGTTCGGCTGCACGGTGTTCGGGCCCTGCTGGTGCGGCTGCGTGGGCAACGGCACCTGTCCGGTGCCCGGGCGCGCGGACTGCTGCTGCGCCCCGGCGATGCCGGCATCAGCGCTCGGCGCTTGCCACACGGCGACCGTTTCATCGCCGTCTGACCCCTGAGCTTCCAGATCTTCTTCGGCCAGCGCGTCGAAGGACCCTGACGAACCGGGCCGGGCCGCGGTGGCGGCCGGGTTCTCGCCCACCGCGCCGCGCGACGCGGGCACCGGGGCGACGGACCGCAGCCGCTCGCTGCTCAGGTCGTCGGCGGCGGGCTCCTGCTGCGGCGCGGGCTGCTGAACAGCCTGCTGCCCAACCATCCCGGGCGCCTGCTGCGGTTGTTGCTGTGCCTGTGCCTGTGCCTGCTGCGATTGCTGTGCCTGCTGCTGGGTTTGCGCCTGCGCCTGTGGTTGCGCCTGTGGTTGGGGTTGTTGTGGCATGCCGACGGGCCGGCGCGGCGGCGTGAGCGTCTCGCGCTGGGCTGCGGCCTGCTGCGCGGAAGCAGTCCCCTGATTGCGGGCCTGCGCCTGGGCGGCCTGCTGGGCCTGACGTTCCGCGCGCGGCGGGCGCGTCGGCAGCGGCGGCGGCGCGGGCAGCGGCTCGTCCGGAACCGCGGGCCTGGCGCCCGCGGCGGTCGGCGAGGGCACCCGCGGAATCCCGGAGATCGAAGGCTGTCCGAGCGGCACCTGCCCGGAACCGCCCGCCGAAACCGGCTGCGCCGAATCCTGCGCAGGCTGCTGCTCCTGCGCCGCGCCGGCCGGTCCCTGCGCCGGTGACGCAGAACCCTGCTGCGCCGGCGGGGGCGCTGCCGTCCACGTCCCCGGGCCGCTCATCGACGGACGCTGCGTCGTACCCGAAGCCGCCGGCCCAGCGGCCTGCGGCGCACCGTTGACCGGGGCCTGCCTGGAGGCGAACACCGAACCGCGGCCGTTCAACCCGCCTGGCGCGCCCTGCACCCCCGCGCCCGGCCCGGCCCCGGCACCCGCCTGCGGCTGCTGCTGCCCGTTCGGCGACGGCGCGGCAGCAGGCGCCCCAGGGCGCACGGTCGGCTCATCGAACATCGGACCCGGACGAAACTCCGTGGTCGGCGCGTCGAACCCGGGCGGCGGACCGGCCTGCTCGTACGCACCGGACTCGTAACCCTGCCGCTCGAAGCCCGCCCCCGGTGCGATGCCCGAGGCGGCCGGGTCGTACCCGCCGCGTTCGAACCCTGACTGCCCCGTCTGTCCCGCCTGCCCTGGCTGCGACGGCTGCCCTGCCTGTCCCGGCTGCTGCGGCTGCTGTCCGCCCGCCACTGCCTCGTAGCTGCCCGGGCGGGACTGCTCGCGCGGATCAAAGCGCCGGCCCTGCTGCGTGAACCCGGAATCGAACGGCGACGCGTCGAATCGCTGCTGCGGTACCTGCGCTACCCCGCCCGCACGCGACCCGTATCCGTTGACATACCCCTCGCCGTACGCCTCTCCGCCGTAACCCACGTCCCCTGACCCCGACCCCGGCCCCTGCTGCGCCCGCGGCGGCGGAACCTGCGCGCCCACCGATCCCGCAGCCGGCCGCTGCTGCACGTCCGGCACCCCGCGCCGGCCCGCGCCCACGGCGCGCTGTCCGGTCCCGTCCCCCTGCCCCGCCGCGCCGAACACCGCTTCCGCGTACGGCACGCTGCCGCCCGCCGCCAACCACGGCGCCCCGGCCCCGGCCCCGGTGCCCGCTCCCGCGCCTGCGGTCGCGTCACCACCGGCCGCAGGACCCTGATGCGGCACGCCCGTGCCCGGCACTCTGGGTCCCGTCGCAGGCGCGGTGTGCGCGGCCGCGCCGGGCCCGGCCTCGGCCCCGGCACGGTCGAACTCACCCGTACCGTAGCCGCCGTTCCCGAACTCCTCGGTGCCGCTCATCACGCCTCCTCGATCCCAGTGGCCCACGCCGCCCGGCGCTTCGCGCACACCACACGCGAAACCGGCCCGGCTCCAGGCGCAACCTGCCCGCCCCCGCCGCCGGCGAGGCGATCACGTACCCTATCGGGATTCACCGACGGCCGGGAAAGCCCGCCGGCCGCACGCCACGTCCGCGAGCCAGTATTGGCCACTGCCCGCCACCGCCGGAACCGGTTGGCGGGCCGAGTGAGTGACGCGGTCCACTCGGAAGACTGACGCGCCCGCGCCCCGGACCCGTTGCACCGGTGACGACCCGCGGCCCCGGGCACCGCCGGCGCGCTCACGGGCGCTCACCCCACAGCACGAATATCGGGTTGACCGCAGCGAACCGGTGCGCGTCGCCGGGCATCGGCGCCAGGCGCGAGGATTGCAGCAGTACCCCGTCCACCTTGCGCCCGGAGACCTTCAGCGCCGCCTTGGCTTCCGCGACCCGGTCGATCGCCATGAGCGTCACCACCACGATGCGCGGATCCCGGTTCATCGCCGCCCGGATCACCTCGACCCCGCCGCCGCCGATCATCACCGCGTCCGGCTGCGGCAGATCCAGCAGCGCCGCCGGGGCCTGGCCGCGCACCACCCGTACCCGCACCCCGTGCATCGTCGCGTTCAGGTCGATGCGCTCGCACGAATCCGCGTCCCGCTCCACCGCGATCACCGCCGCGCCGAGCCGTGCGCACTCGATGCCGACCGAGCCCGAGCCGGCGCCCACGTCCCACACCAGCGCCCCGGGGCGCGGCGCCAGGCGCGCGAGCACCAGCGCCCGCGCCTCGGAGGTCGTGATGCGCGCGGTGCGGTGCACGAACGCGTTCTCCGGCAGCGCCCAGCTTCCCGGCGGCCCACCCCAGCCCGCCAGCAGCGGCGGGCGCGGGGACCAGGTGCGATCTTCGTCTACGCACAGCACGATGCTCGGCTCACCCCAGTGGTGCCGCTCCGCGGCCTCCTGCAGGCTGAGCCACTCCACGGACTCCTCCGGTTCGCCGAGCCGCTGCGCGACCACGAGCGTGCGCTCCAGCGCGTGCTTGTCCGCGCCGAGCAGCTCGACCGCCAGCTCCCGCGGTCCCGCGCCGGGGCCGGTGAGCACCGCGACCTTCGGGTGCGCCCGGCACAGGTTCGCCGCGGTGCGCAGCGTGGAGACCGGCCGGCCGGCCGCGGGGTCGAACACCGAGCGGCTCGACGTGGCGCGTTCCGTCGCGTCGACCCCGTCCGAGGCCGCGTCCACCGCGACCACGAGCGCGTCCTCCCACGCCATGCCGATGCGCCCGAACGCGGCCGCGACCGACGAGATCGCCGGCAGCGTACGTACCCTGATCTCTTGCTCGCGCAGCGCGCGCACCACCCCGAAGAACCCGGGGTCCCCGGAGGCGACCACGACCGCGGGGCCGTCGTGCAAAGCCAGGTGCGTCAGCGCGGAACCCAGGCCGCCCATGTAGATGCGCCGCGCCGTTTCCGGGATCGGCAGCGCGTCCAGATGCCTGATGTTCCCGACCACCAGCGTCGCCTCGGACAGTGCCCGGCGCGCCTGTGGGGAGGGGGGAGACCCGTCGAACCCGAGGACGGTCACCCGCGCGTTGCGCCCGCTCAACTCCTGCGATCCCATGGCCGTCCGATCATCGCACGGATGCCGGGCCGGTGTGACGCACTACCGGCGAATGCGGGTCCTGAGTCCCCTGGGGGCGGTGTTCCTCTTCGCGCAGCTGTTCGGCAGGAGGCTGGTGTGCAGGGATGTGCGCGTGTGCGCTGCCGTGATCGTGCGCGTGATCGTGTGCGTGGGCGTGATGCTGCCCGGCCGGATCCTGCGGATGGTCGTGCGGGCGCTGCGCCGCGCCGACCCGCTCCTCGAAACCCGGCATCGCGATGCGGTACACGCACGCGTCGCAGTTCACCGCCACCGGGCCGGCAACCGCCTCGGCGTACCGGTCCAGTACCAGATCCGTCAGCGCGTCGCCATCCGCGAGCGCACTATCGGCACTGTCGCCCAGAAGCCGCCCGACCGCGACCTCCAGCCCCCACTGCTCGGCGGCCCGCTCGCTGTGCGCCACGATCCGCTGCGGCAGCACGCCCGCGAACAGGAAGTACGGCAGCACCGTCACCCGCCGCGCCCCGAGCCGCGCCAGCCGCCGCAAACCCTCGCCGACCGACGGATGCGCCAGAGAAACGAACGCCGGTTCGACGAACTCGACCCCTGTCTCCCGCGTGGTCTCCCACAGCAGCCGGGCCGCGCGGTGCAGGTCCGCGTTCGCGTCCGGGTCCGTCGTTCCGCGCCCCACCAGCAGTACCGCGTCGGGCCGCGGCTGCGCACTGGCCGCCAGCCGCTCGCGCAGCAGGCCGATGATCTCCGGGTGCACCCCCAGCGGCCGCGCGTACCGCGTGCGCAGCCCCGGATGCCGGGCCCGTTCCCGCGCCAACGCCGCCGGAATGTCACCCTTGGCGTGGCCCGCCGCCAGCAGGATCAACGGCACCGCGACCACGTCGCGCCGCCCCTGCGACACCAGCTGCGCGACGGCGTCCCGCAGCGGCGGCGGCGACAGCTCGATGAAACCGCCGGCCACCGCCTCCACCGCCGCCTCGGCCCGCGCCCGCTCCCGCGCGCGTTCGCCCACCCGCTGCACGAACGCCCGGAACTGCTGCGCTCCCGCCTCGTCCCGGGTGCCGTGCCCGACGATCAACAAAGAGGTCACGCTCGGCTCCGCTCGCGTTCGCCGCTCGACTCGGCATACAACAGGGCATTGACAGCGGCGGCGGCCACGGCCGAACCGCCCTTGCCGCCGCGGTTCGACACCGACCGCGGCGACAAGCCTTCGTGCGCGCGCAACGCGGCCTTCGACTCCGCGGCGCCGACGAAACCGACCGGCAACCCGACCACCAGCAGCGGCCGGTACTGCTCCCAGTGCTCGATCAGCTCGAACAGCGCGGTCGGCGCGCACCCGATCACGTACACCGCGCCCGGCCCGGCCTCGTGCGCGGCCAGCCGCAGCGCCGCAGCCGACCGCGTGATCCCTTCCTGCGCCGCGATCTGCGCCGCACGAGGGTCGGTGATGCGGCACAGCGCCGGCCGGCGGGTGATGCCGGCCGCGACCATCGCGACATCGGCGACGATCGGCGCCCCGGAGTGCAGGGCGGCGACCGCCTGCGCCAACACGGGCTCCTGCGGCAGCACCAGGTCCTCGGCGTATTCCAGGTCGGCGCTGGCGTGCACGACCCGCTCCAGCACCGCGCGCGCCAGCGGCGGCCACCCGGCGGCGGCCGCCGGATACCGGCCGGCCAACCGCTCCCGCAGGATCGCGTACGACTCCTGCTCGATCGCGTGCACCCTCCTCACCGGCCACCGCCCCTCTCGACCAGCTCGATCGCATCCACCGGGCACACCTCGACACACTCCCCGCATCCAGAACACTGCTGCTCGACCACCAGCAACCGCCCGCCCCGCGGCCGAAACGCGTGCTCAGGGCAGGTCAGCAGACAGGCGCCACAGCCCTGACACGCCCCGACCTCGGCGACCAAACCCGTCACCTGACCCGGCGTCACCGTGCCTGCCGTAACCGCGCCTGCCGTCACCGTGCTTGCCGTCACTGTGCCCACGTGTACCCCCGCGGGGTCACGAAGCGGCCGCCCACGATCCGCGACTGCGAGCACCCGACCGTCACGACCGTGTACATGTCGACCACCGCCGGGTCGAACGCGTCCAGCGTCGTCAGACCCCCGCTCTCATCCGGCCGCGACGCGTTGCGCACCCATCCGACCGGCGTCGAGGCCGGCCGGTGCTGCGCCAGAATCCCCAGCGCCTTGCCCAGCTGCCAATCGCGCTGCCGGGAACGCGGATTGTAGAAGGAGACGACGAAGTCGCCCTGCGCCGCGGCCCGAACCCGCCGCTCGATCGCCTCCCACGGCGTGTGCAGGTCGGAGAGCGAAATCGATGCGTGATCGTGCCCAAGCGGGGCGCCCAGCACGTTCGACGCCGCCGTCGCGGCCGTGATCCCCGGAACGCAGACCACGTCGACGTCGTCACCGTCCGCGTGATCCAACGCCGGCGACGCCATCGCGTACACCCCGGCGTCGCCGGAACCGATCAGCGCGACCGCCAGGCCGGTGCGCGCCAGCTGCACCGCGCTGCGTGCCCGCTCCTCCTCCGCGCCGAGGCCGGTGGCGTGGATTTGCGTACCGGGCCGCAGCAGATCCCTGATCTGCTCGACGTATTGATCCAGCCCGACCACAACACTGGCCCGCCGTAACTGCTCCACCGCGCGCGGCGCGAGCAGATCGCGCGCACCGGGACCGAGCCCGATCACCGCGAGCCGGCCCCGCGCGGGCACCCGCGCGACCGCGGCCGTCGCCATCGGCGACTTGACCTTCGCCACCACCAGATCCGCCGGCGGCCGCGTCGGCCCCGCGTAGCGAGCGGCGGCCTCGGCAACCGACGCCGTCCCCGTCTCGGCCCGCACCACCGGCGACGGATTGGGCACCTCGACCCCTGCGAGGTCGGCCGCGGCGTGGAACACCACCGGCCAGCCGCGCGAACGCGCGGCCTCCAGCAGCCCGGCCTCGTCAGCCTTCAGGTCCAGCGAGGCGAGGCGCAGCACGGAACGCGCCGACAAACCGCCCGCCGCGAGCGCGGCATCGATCGTGTCCAGCACCTCCCGTGCGCTCACGCCCCGCGACGCCCCGACCCCCACGACCAGTGACGGCGGCCGGTACACCAGCGCCGCATCGGACACGTCGACCAGCTCATCACTGATCACGATGTCCGCGTCGGCGGGGTTCTGTGTCACCGTCACATTCGGCGCCAGCGCGGGCAGCGGCCAGCGCTGCGCGCCGAACACCGCCACCCGCTCCCCCGACAGCACCCGCGCACCGACCGCAGCCAGCCGCTGCGGATTCTCCAACGCGAACCCGAGATCCGCGCCGAACGAATCGAGCGGCGTGACCCCGCACGCGTCGGACGCGGTCGTGATCACCGGTGTGCAATCGAGCACCCCGGCGACGCGCTGCGCCAGCTCGTTCCCGCCGTGATGCCCGCCGAGCACCGCGACCGCGAACCGCCGCGACTCGTCCACACACACCACCGCCGGGTCCTCGTGCTTATCGCGCAGCGCCGCAGCCAGCACCCGCACCGTCGCCCCGACCGCGAGGAAAGAAACAACCGCGGCGCACTCGGCGTAGGCGGCACGCAGCGCATCACCGGCAGACACCCCGTCCTGCGCGTACTGCCGCACGGCCTGGTCACCCCAGGCCGCGGCCAGCGCACAGGCCGCGGCGCGCCCCGAAGCCGTGACAGCCACCAAACCGATCACGCGGCACTCCCCCACACGACATAGACAGGATTGAGCGCGGCGAACCGATGCGTTCCATCCGGCAACGCCGCCAACCGCGAGGACTGACTCAGCACCCCGCCGACTACGCGCCCGTCCGCCTCCAACGACCGCACCACCTCACCGACCCGCTCCACGCTCGCCAGCGCGACCACGATCCTGGCCGGTGCGCGCCGCAACGCCGCGCGCACCACATCGATGCCGCCGCCGCCGACGAACACCGCATCCGGCTGCGGTAGGCCGCCAAGCACCCCCGGGGCGCGGCCCTGCACGACCGCGACGTCCACCTCGTGCACCGAGGCGTTCGCCGCGATGCGCCCGCACGACGCCGCGTCCTGTTCCACGGCGATCACGGCGGCGCCCAACCGCGCGCACTCAATGCCCACCGACCCGGAACCGGCGCCGAGATCCCACACGAGGTCACCGACGCGCGGTGCGAGCCGGGCCAGGACCAGCGCGCGCACCTCCGCCTTCGTGATCTGGCCGTCGCGATGCGCGAACCGCGACTCGGCCAGCGCCCACTCGGCGCTCGGCCCGCTCCAGCCGGCCAGCCACCGCTTCGATCCCGAGCGCCGCCGCGGATCAAGGCACAGCACCACGTTCGGCTCGGCGAAGTCATCGCGCGCCGCCGCATCCTGCGGGGTCAGCTGCTCGACGCGCTCATCGCCGTGAGCCAACCGCTGCGCGACCAGCAGCACCCGCTCGCCCGCGACCCCGCCGCGCAACAGCTCGCGCGCCAGCTCCCGCGGCCCCGAACCCGGCCCGGTCAGCACGGCGACCTTCGCGTGCGCGCGGCACACGTTCGCCGCGCGCCGCAGTTCACGGCCGTCCCCGCCGCCATGCGCGCTGACCACGAGCGCGTCGTCCCAGCTGACCGCGGCCCTCGCGAACGCGGTCGCGACCGACGAGAGCGCCGGGTACACGCCAGCCGGTTCCAGCCCCGCGTCAGTCAGCGCGCGCAACACGCCGAAGAACCCCGGGTCACCGGAGGCGAGCACGACCGCCGGCCCTTCGTGTCGCGCCAAGGCGCGCAGCGCGGGCTCAAGAGGGCCGAGCGTGACCGTGGCGCGCTCGTCCTCCTTCCCTTCCTGCCCTTTCGCGCCCAGGCCGAGCGCATCCAAATGCCGCGCTCCCCCGACGACCAACGTCGCCTCGTCGAGCACTTGTCTCGCTGAGGCGGACAGCGACGCGCCATCCCAGCCGATGACCGTGATGTGCGCGCTCTTCTTGTCTCGGCCCTGCGACGCGGCGCTCATGCCCCGGCCCAGTTCGAGCTGGCGGCCACGAGCGCGCGGCCGGTGAAGTCGACCAGGGCCGCGCGCGCCGTGACGCGTCCCTCGGCGAAGCGTTCCAGCACGTCGGCGACCTGGTCGCAAAGCACCCGGCCGCACGCATCCAGCACGCCGGCGCCCTGCCAGACCTCGTAGGCGTGACGTGCCGTGTTCGCCGCACTCACCCGCTCCGCCAACGCTTCGTCACGCGTGGCACGCCGAGTAATGTCCGCCAGGACCTCCGTATCGACCGCCGACCGCGTGTAATGGGTCATCAGAACGCCCGCGGCAAGCTTGGTGAGCTTGCCGATCATGCCGACGAACACGACCTGCGGTACCGCGTGCTCGACCGCCTTACGCAGCGCCGCGCCGGTGAAGTCGCCCACCTCGACGAAACAGACCTCGGGCAGACCCGGCAGCAACGCCATCGCGCCCTTCTCCGTCCGACCCCCGGTACACAGCACGAGCGGCGGCAGCGGTGCGTCCGTATTCTCGGCCTGCGCACCGAGAACCGCGACGGCCTGCTCGACCGACGCCCGCCACGAAGCCGTCGAGAACGGCCGCACAATGCCCGTCGTGCCCAGGACCGAAATACCACCGAGGATGCCGAGCCGCCGGTTCGTCGTCTTACGCGCCATCACCTCGCCGCCAGGCACCGAGATCACCACGCGCAGCACCCGCTCATCAGCCACCGCTACCGGCCTCGAGGCCTGTTCCGCGGCCTCCAGCGCTTCGCCGACGGCCCGTTCGATCATCGCGCGCGGCACGGGATTGATCGCCGGCCCGCCGATCTCCAAACCGAGACCCGGCTTGGTCACCACGCCGACGCCCTCGCCGCCCTCCAGCTCGATGCGTCCCCCGGCAAGACTGATCGCGCCCGCGTTCAGCGCCACACCACCCACGCCGGCGCCGCCGCCCGAGTCCTCGCGCCAGCAGACCGTCGCGGTCAGGTGCGCGCCATGCGTGACGTCAGGATCGTCGCCGGCATCCTTGACGACCACGGCCTGCCACGTGCCGGGCTTGACCTCCTCGCACCGCTCCACCGGGAACGTCACCCGCTGCGCCCACCGGCCGTCCTTGCCGGGCAACGAGACCTCGACCCGCCCGGCCGGCTCACCAGACACCAGCGCGCACGTCGCCGCCTTTGCCGCAGCCGCCGAGCAGGTACCGGTGGTCCACCCGCTGCGCAACGCCTTCCCGCCGCGCGTCTTCATGGTGCGCGGCAGATCGGGCTCACGAAGTTCGCTCACGTCGGGACCCTACTTCGGGTCCGCCGACGTGGCCCGCCGAGTCTCACCGCTGGCCGGCCCCGCACCGCTCCCAGCGCCCGCCTCACGCAGCTGCGCGCGGGCCGCCCGCTCGGCGCGGCGATAGCCGTGGAAGTGCCCCGGATGGTAGAGGTGCGAGCGAGTGCCGTGCGCCCCGAGGGCCGGACCGACCAGGAACAGCGTGTGCTTCCACAACTTGCGCGCCTTGACCGTTTCCTCCAGCGTGGCCACGGTGCAATACGCCAGCTCCTCCTCCGGCCAGGTAGCGCGCGACGCGACGATCACCGGCGTATCCGGGGCGTACCCCCCGGCCAGCAACTCGGCGGCGAGCTGACCAGAGCGCGCGGCCGAAAGGAAGACGGCCATCGTCGTGCCGTGGGCGGCGAACGCACGGATCGACTCACCCGCCGGCATCGGGGTCTTACCGCCTTCCAGCCTGGTCAGGATGACCGACTGCGCCACCTGCGGGATCGTCAGCTCGCGCTGGGCGAGAGCGGCGACGGCGGAGAAAGCCGAGACACCGGGAACGATCTCCACCTCGAGCCCAAGCTCGCGCGCGCGGTCAAGCTGCTCCTGGACGGCTCCCCACAACGCGGGATCACCGGAGTGCACCCGCGCGACACGCAGCCCTTCGGCGGCGGCCTTCTCGTAATACGGCAGCACACCCTCGATCGGCAGCGCCGCCGAGTCGACGATCTCGGCGCCAGGCCGAGCGTGCTGCAGGATCTCCTCCTGCACCAGGCTGGAAGCCCAGATCACCACGTGCGCCGCGCCGATCGCCCGCGCCCCGCGCAACGTGATCAGATCAGCCGCGCCGGGCCCCGCGCCGACGAAGGTCACCTTCCCGCGCGCACCCGCCGCCGCCGCCGCATCGATCGCAGATCCGTCACTCGCCACGGTCTCATCCCTCGTCACAGTGCGCCTCCGCGTTGCCCGCGCGCAGGCGGCGCGATCAGGGTCGTGAAGTACGGCGCCCGGCCGGAACCCGGCTCCGTCGCGGCACCGCGGCCGGCGAGCCGGGCGACCGTCTCGGTGGGAAGACCGAGATCAGTGCCGAGGACCGCGTACTCACTGCGCTCCGCGCGTTCCACCGCTGCGACCAGAGCGCCCAGATGACGCCCGCCCTTGTAGACCACGACGGTTCCCGTACCGGCAAGCGCCGCCTCAACCGTATCGAACGCCCGATCAGCATCCGGACCCGCGACGGGCACCAAGGTCAGCGGTTCACGGCCCTCGGCCAGCGGGACCCCGGCGCGAGCGGCCAGATCCTGCATCGCCGTGATTCCCGGCACGGTTCGGATCCTGACGCCCGGCTCCACCGCCGCGATCGTGTGCGCGAGATACGTGAAGGTCGAATACAGGTTCGGATCGCCGAGCGTCGCGAAAGCAACGCGCCGCGAGCCGCCCCGAAAAACGTCCAACACGCCGCGCGCCGCCTCGTCCCAGGCAGCGGTCCGCGCCTCGGTCAGCCCACCGGTGTCATCGAGGGCGAACACGAGCGGCCTCGCCTCGATCCCGGTGGCCTCGTGCACGATCTGCCCGGCTCGCGACGGCTTGTCCAACGCAGTCGTCGGCGCGAAGACGACGTCTGCCTCACGCAGGACACGCACGGCCTTCAGCGTGAGCAGCTCCGGATCTCCCGGCCCGACGCCGACTCCGGTCAACTCCCCGTGCGCAGCCGCAGGGGCGTTCGTATGCGCCGCAGCCTCGGCGAGCGCGGAAGTGATCAAGGGGTCCACGCGGCCGCCTCCCGCACGATCCGTGAAGCGATCGACGGCGCAGCGGCCCAATGCAGGTGCAGGTACGAGGCGTGCACCCGGCCCTGCGCGTAACCTTCCGCGACCTTGCCGCCGGCAACCCGATCCGATGCCCACAGCCAAGCCGGCGTACCGCCCGCCGCCGGATCGAGCTTCGTGCGATGGAACTCGTGTCCTGCCACACGTGCGCCAGCGTCGCAGAGCACGTTGTCCTCTGACGCGATCGCCTCCCGATAGCCGAGAGTCAACTGCTTGGTCATCGTGGCTGCCGCAGGAAGAAGGCCGCACATCGCCGCGCCGTCAAGAGACTCGGCGAGGTACAACAGCCCCGCGCATTCAGCGGCAATCACGCCACCGCCCTTCGCAAGCTCGCACACGGCCGCCCGCAGCGCAGCGTTCGCGGAAAGCTCGGGCGCGTAAATCTCCGGAAAACCCCCGCCGATCACCAGCGCGCGCGTCTCGTCGGGCAGTTTCTCCTCGTGCAGCGGATCGAACGCGACGACCTGCGCCCCGGCCGCCGCGAGCAGCTCGGCGTGCTCGGCGTAGGAGAACGTGAAAGCCGCACCCGACGCGATCGCCACAACCGGCGCCGCCGCCGCCCCATCCCCACGCTCACCAGCCCACTGCGCGACAGCTTGCCGCGGGCTCCACTCCCGCTGCGGCAACGCGGCCGCGTCTCGCGCGATCCGCTCCACCGCCGCCAGATCGATCGACCCCTTCACCAGCTGCGCCAGCGCATCCACGGACGCGACCGACTCCGGCGCGCGCTCGGCGACCGGAACCAGCCCGAGATGGCGCGACGGCGCCGCGACCGCATCACTGCGGTGCAAGCTGCCGAGAACCGGCACACCGATCTCGTCGAGCGCCTCGGCGAGGATCGCACGGTGCCGGTCCGAACCCACCCGATTGAGGATCACGCCCGCGATACGCAGCGCCGGATCGAACGAACGAAAGCCGTGCACAAGCGCGGCGACAGAACGCCCCTGCGCCGTCGCATCGACCACAAGAATCACCGGCGCGTCGATCAGATGCGCGACATGCGCGGTCGACGCGAACTCCCCGCGCCCCACCGCACCGTCATACAGACCCATGACGCCCTCGACGACAGCCAGGTCCGCGCCCCGCGAGCCGTGCGCGAACAAGTCACGCACCCGCTCCTCCCCGACGAGGAAAGGATCAAGGTTACGACCCGGCTTTCCGGCCGCGAGCGCGTGATAACCGGGGTCGATGTAATCCGGGCCCACCTTGAACGGCGCGACGCTCAGCCCAGCGCGAGCGAACGCCGCGATCAGGCCGGTGGCGACGGTCGTCTTCCCGTGACCGGAAGCCGCAGCGGCGATGACGATGCGCGGGATCACCACTCGATACCCCGCTGCCCCTTCTGGCCCGCGTCCATCGGGTGCTTGACCTTGGTCATCTCGGTGACCAAATCCGCGGCGTCGAGCAGTTCCGGCGCGGCGTCGCGGCCGGTGATGATGACGTGCTGGTTACCGGGCCGATCGTGCAGGACCTCGACGACCTCCTTGACGTCCACCCAACCCCACTTCATCGGGTAGGTGAACTCATCGAGCAGGTAGAGCCGGTAGGTCTCGGCGGCCAGGTCCTGCTTGATCCGCTCCCAGCCGGCGCGCGCGTTCTCGGCCTGCATCTCAGGGTCCGAATGCAGATCGGGTGCGGCGAGATCGCGTGCGGTGTTCGATCCCGGGGGGCGACCCCCGTTCCCCCGAAGCCAAGACCAGCCCTCGCCCATCTTGTGCCAGGCCACCGGCGCGCCCTGACCGGTCTGCTCGTGCAGCGCGCCGAGGGTCTTGAACACCGGCTCCTCGCCGATCTTCCACTTCGCGGATTTCACGAACTGGAACACCCCGATCGGCCAGCCCGCGTTCCACGCGCGCAACGCGAGACCGAACGCGGCGGTGGTCTTCCCCTTGCCGTGGCCCGTGTGCACGATCAACAGCGGACGATTGCGGCGCTGACGGGTGGTCAGACCGTCGTCGGGCACGTAGAGCGGCTGTCCTTGGGGCATGGGTCAGGCCGCCTTTCGCGAGACTTCAGGTGCGTTGCTGGGTGACGTCGGCGGCTGCTTCAGCGGGTCAAGAGTCGAGCGAACCGTCGCGGCCAGGGCGTCCGGTTGCCCGGCCGCCGCGAGATCGGCCATCGGGACATGCTCACCGCCGAGCAGCACGGCCAACTGCGCGGCGAGGCCGAGCCGGATCGGTCCGGCTTCGCAGTCCACGACGATCGACGCAATACCGGACGCGGCAAGGTGCGCGGCGATCCGCCGAACCTCCGCCTGCGCACCACGCGAACCGCCGCTGGCCGACGGCCCTGCGCCTCCTCCCGCGCCAGTCGCCCGCCCATCCGTAACCACCACCAGCAGCGGCCGATGGCGCGCATCCCGCAACCGCTCCCGCCGCACCACCTCCGCGGCGGTGAGCAGGCCGGCGGCCAGCGGCGTACGACCACCGGTCGGCAACGCGCGCAGACGCGCGGCCGCGGCTTCGACGGACGTGGTCGGCGGAAGCGCGACTTCAGCACCGCTGCCCCGGAACGTGACCATGCCGACCTTGTCGCGGCGCTGATACGCGTCAAGGAGCAGAGAGAGCACGGCGCCCTTGACGGCGGCCATGCGGGCACGCGCGGCCATCGACCCGGACGCATCGACGACGAAGAGAACCAGGTTGCCCTCGCGGTCGCGCCGGATCGGCGTGCGCAGATCCTCACCGCGCAGCAGCAGCCGACCAGACGAACGGCCACGCTCGACCTGATGCGCGGCGGCGGCCCGAACCGTCGCGGGAAGGTGCAGGGAGGAGACGAGCCGACGCGGCGGCTCAGCGCCGACCGTGCGACCGCGCCCGACCGAACGGCCCGCCGACCGACGCCCCGGCACACCCTCGCCTACGCCGGGGACCGCGTACAGCTTCGTGCGATAGGGCTCAGCGGGCGCGACCGCGGCCTGCTCAGCCGCAGAACGAGGCGACGACGCCCTGGCTGACTCGTCGTTTGCTGACTGGTCACCACTCGGCGAGTCCGACGCCCCCTCCCCCGGCTCGACGCCCTGATCTGCCTTCCCCTCGCTGCTTTTGTTTTCGTCCGGACGTGCTGTGTTATCTGGACTTCTGGAATTCGCGCCCTCTTGGGGCCTGTTAATTTTGTTCGGCTCAGCGGGACAGTCCTCACCGCCGGGCCCATCAGGATCCGTATCCGGCGGCGGGTCGTCGCCGTCCTGATCCCGAAGTGCCTCGTCGAGCTTGTCCTCATCCAATCCCGGCGCATCGAACGGATTGCGTCGACGCCGGTGCGGCAGCGCGAGGCGTGCCGCGTCACGTACCTCCGCCGCGGTCACCGCCGTCAATTCGCGCCAGGCCGCGAGCGCGACCGCCGCTCGCGCGGTCACCAGGTCGGCGCGCATCCCGTCCACCTCGAACGCCGCGCAAACCCGCGCGATCCGCTCCAGTTCCGCGTCCGGCAGCTCGACCGAGCCGAGCGCCGCGCGCGCCGCCGCGATCCGCTCCCCCACTTCCCGATCCGCCTCGGCCCACGCTGTCGCGAACGTGGCCGGGTCGGCCTCGTAGGCCAGCCTGCGGCGAACCACCTCCGCGCGCTGCTTGGGTTCCCGGCTCGCGGCGACCTCGACGGTCAGGCCGAACCGGTCGAGCAGCTGCGGGCGCAGCTCGCCTTCCTCCGGGTTCATCGTGCCGACCAGGATGAACCGCGCGGCGTGCCGCACCGAGACCCCGTCGCGCTCGACGTGCGCGACGCCCATCGCGGCGGCGTCCAGCAGCACGTCCACGAGATGATCCGGCAGCAGGTTGACCTCGTCGACGTAGAGCATCCCGCGGTGCGCGGCGGCGAGCAGACCGGGCTGGAACGCGGCGACGCCCTGCCCGAGCGCGCGCTCCAAGTCGAGCGAGCCGGTCAGCCGGTCCTCCGACGCGCCGACCGGCAGTTCGACCAGGCGGGCGCGCCGCGACTCGGCCGGCGGCTGAGCGTCAGCCGCATGCGGTCCGTCGGGACAGCCCGGATCCGGTGCGGCCGGGTCACAGGCGAAGCGGCAGCCCGGGACGACGGCCACCGACGGCAGCACGGCGGCCAGCGCGCGCACCAGGGTGGACTTCGCGGTGCCCTTCTCCCCGCGCGCGAGAACGCCGCCGACGGCCGGATGGATCGCGTTGAGGATGAGCGCGAGCCGCAGGTCTTCCTGGCCGAGCACGGCCGAGAACGGGAAGTGCGGATCAGCCGCCTGCGCTGATGCAGATGGGAACTGTCCGGCGGTCGCGGACGCGGTGCGCGCCCCGTCCGCCGCGGCCTGCGCGGCAACGGCCACAGAAGTGCCTTCCTTCTCCCGGGAGCCCACGCCCGATCGAGCAAAGAAACCGACGGACGGCTGGGAGTTCCTGACTCACGCGGTGTCCCGGCGTTGACCGGGTCACGCTGCGCTCACAGTGGCGGGACCGCTCCGGACTGGACCCGCCGCGAGCAGGCTTGGACCCACTCGTCGCGGATCGGCACCGGATTCCTCCGTGACCGTCGCCTAGAGCATAGCCGTACCGTGCCCGGCCGTTGACGCGCCTACTTCTCCCATGGCAGCCAGTTCTCGGTGGAGATCTCCACACCGAACGGCTCCGGCAAGACGATCGTGTCCCCGAACGCCCACTGCTGCGCGGCGAGATATAGGCCGCGCGCTGGATTCGGCTCTGTGTAGAGGGTCACCAGTGCCTTGTTCGGCGCCCCGTCAACGAGCAGATAGAACTCGACCTCTTCGTGGGCATAGCCGTTCCACTTCGTCGGTCGCACCCGCTGACGTCCTGGCTCACGGTCATCTGCCGCCGTCGCCTTCGAAGTGATCTCCACGACCATGCCGATCATGTCGGCCGTCAGGTTGCGCGCATGCTTACTAGCTGCCGCCTCGAAGAGGTCCGCGCTAAGGACGACGAGGTCTGGAATGTAACCGTCGCCGATGCGAGGCAGGTTGAAGTCGATGAGCTGAGCAGTACGCCAGCGGAAGTCTGCTTCGAGCACTCCACGGCGGCTAAATGCATCCTGGATGTCACTAGCGATGAATGCGTGTTCTACAAGCGGCCCGGGAGACACGACGATCTCGCCCCCAATGATCTCGACGCGAGTTCTTTTGTCGTCCGGGATGCCGAGCTCCTCGAGAAGCCGCCCGGCGACCCACAGATCGTGAGCGGGTTCGGACAGCAAGAGGTGCTGACGCAGCATCGCCGGTACTCCCACGGCACGCCTCCTTTTCGCCTTCGCCGAGCGTGAGCTGCCACGGTGTGGGCTCTTGCTCAGCGTAGCCGGGCGGTCAGTGATCGTGGTCATGGCGATCACTATAGGGAGCATTACCCTAGGGAGGTTCGCTCTAGACGTCCAGATCATCAGATCGAGTGAAGATCCGCATCATTCGCCTTCGAGATCGCCCTCCATGTCCAAATAGACCTCGCGCAGCCGGTCGAGCGTCTCCGGATCCGGCGCCGACCAGAGCTTGCGGTCGGCGGCTTCCAGCAGGCGCTCGGCGACACCGCGCAGGGCCCAGGGGTTCGAGCGGCGCATGAACTGCGCGTTGGTCTCGTCGAAGACGTATGCGGCGGCGAGTTTTTCGTACATCCAGTCGTCGACCACCCCGGCGGTCGCGTCGTAGCCGAACAGGTAGTCCACCGTCGCCGCGAGCTCGAACGCGCCCTTGTAGCCGTGGCGCTGCATCGCGGCGATCCACTTGGGGTTGACGACGCGGGAGCGGAAGACGCGATGGGTCTCCTCGGCGAGCGTGCGGGTCTTGACCGTGTCGGGGACGGCCGAGTCGCCGACGTACGCGGCCGGGGACGAGCCCGTCAGCGCCCTGACGTAGGCGACCATGCCGCCGTGGTACTGGAAGTAGTCGTCGGAATCGACGATGTCGTGCTCGCGGGTGTCCTGGTTCTTCGCCGCCGCCTCGATCCTGCGGAACGCGGCGTCCATGTCGGCGCGGGCCTCGCGCCCGTCGAGGCCGCGCCCGTACGCGTAGCCGCCCCAGACCGCGAAGACCTCGGCCAGGTCGGCGTCGCTGCTCCAGTTGCGCGCGTCGATGAGCGGGAGCAGGCCGGCGCCGTACGCGCCCGGCTTCGAGCCGAAGATGCGGGTCGTCGCGCGGCGCCGGTCGCCGTGCGTGGCCTGGTCGGCGTCGGCGTGCGCCTTGACGTAGTTGACCTCGGCCGGTTCGTCGAGTTGCGCGACCGCCTGGATCGCATCGTCCACGAGGGCGACCACGTGCGGGAACGCGTCGCGGAAGAACCCTGAGATGCGGACCGTGACGTCGATGCGCGGCCGGCCGAGGCGTTCGGCAGGAATCACCTCGAAGCCGGTGACACGGCGCGATGCGTCGTCCCAGACCGGTTCGACGCCGAGCAGCGCCAAGATCTCGGCGATGTCGTCGCCCTGGGTACGCATCGCGCTGGTGCCCCAGACCGTGATGCCGACCGAGCGCGGGTAGGCGCCGGTGTCGGCCAGGTGCCGCGCGAGCAGGGATTCGGCGAGGGCGCGGCCGACGTCGTGGGCGTTGCGCGACGGGATCGCCTTGGGGTCCACGGAGTAGAAGTTGCGGCCGGTCGGCAGGACGCTGACCAGGCCGCGGGTCGGGGAGCCCGAGGGCCCGGCGGGGATGTAGCGGCCGTCGAGCGCGCGCAGGACGTTGCCGATTTCGTCGGTGGTGCGCCGCAGCCGCGGGACCACCTCGCGCGCGGCGAAGCGCAGAACCGCGGCGATGTCGGGCGTGATCTCGGTGGAGATGTTGACAGCGGGGAGCGCGTCGGCGTTCCAGTGCGCCGCCGCGAGGGCCTCGATCAGAGCCCTGGCTTCGGCCTCGAGCTCGTCCACGTGCGCCGGATCGGCCTCAGCGTCCTGCGGCAGGCCGCGCGCGGCGGCGATGGCGCGGCGCAGACCGGGCAGCGCTCCCCCACGGCCCTCGAATCCGGCCGCGCCGCCGAAGATCTGGCGGGCGCGGACGATCGCGAGCACGTCGTTGACCAGTTCCCCGCCCTCGGGCGCGCGGCCGAGGATGTGCAGGCCGTCGCGGATCTGCACGTCCTTGATCTCGCACAGATAGCCGTCGATGTGCAGTACGAAGTCGTCGAAGGCGTCCTCGCCGGGCATCGCGTCCTGATGCAGGTCGTGGTGCAGTTGCGCCGCGGTGACCAGCTCCCAGATCTGCGCGCGCACGACCGGCGTCTTCGCCGGGTCCAGGGCCTGCACGGTGGTGTACTCGTCGAGGAGCTGTTCGAGCCGCGCCAAGTCGCCGTACGCGTCGGCGCGGGCCATCGGCGGGATGAGGTGGTCCACGACGGTGGCGTGTGCGCGCCGCTTGGCCTGCGTGCCCTCGCCGGGGTCGTTGACGATGAAGGGGTACACCAGCGGCAGGTCGCCGAGTACCGCGTCGGGGGCGCAGGATGCTGACAGGCCGAGTCCCTTGCCGGGCAGCCATTCCAGCGTGCCGTGCTTGCCCAGGTGCACGAGCGCGTCCGCACCGAATCCGCCCTCTGCCGAGCTCGCGGCGAGCCAGCGGTAGGCGGCCAGGTAGTGGTGGCTGGGCGGCAGATCGGGGTCGTGGTAGATCGCGATCGGGTTCTCGCCGAAACCGCGCGGCGGCTGGATCATCAGCACCAGGTTGCCGAAGGTGAGGCTGGCGAGCACGATCTGCGGCGCGCTCGGGTCGGCGTCGTCGATGTAGAGCGAGCCGGGCGGTTCGCCCCAGTGCCGGCGGATCGCGTCGCGCAGGGCGGCGGGAAGGTCCGCGAACCAGTGCTGGTAGTCCGCGAGAGGCACGCGCGCCGTCGCGGCGGAAAGCTGCTCGGCCGTGAGCCATTCGACGTCGTGGCCGCCCGCGGCGATCAGGGTATGGATGAGGGTGTCGCCGTCCTGCGGGAAGTCGGCGATTGCGTACCCTGCCTCGCGCATCGCCGTGAACAGACGCACCGCCGACGCCGGGGTGTCCAGGCCGACCGCGTTGCCGACACGCGCGTGCTTGGTCGGGTAGGAGGAAAGCAGAACGCCGATTCGCTTCTCGCTGTTGGGTTTGCGCGACAGCGCCGCGTGCCGGGCGGCGATCGCGGCGACGCGCGCGGCCCGCTCGGGGTCGGCGACGTAGACCGCGATTCCGTCGGCGTTGTGCTGTTTGAAGGAGAACGGGACGGTGATCAGGCGGCCGTCGAACTCGGGGATGGCGACCTGCATGGCGGCGTCCATCGGCGAGAGCGCGGCGTTCGAGTCCTGCCATACCTCGCGAGTGGAGGTGAGGCAGAGTCCCTGGATGACCGGCACGTCGAGCCGCGCGAGCGCGCCGACGTCCCAGGCGTCCTCGTCGCCGCCGGCCGACGCGTCGGCGGCGACCGCGCCCCCGGCGGCCAGGACCGTGACGATGAGCGCGTCGCAGCCGGTCAGCAGGTCGGTCAGGCCCGCGTTCTCCTGCTCGCCGAGCGAACGCAGCGAGGCGCAGAACACCGGGCGCGCGTTGGCCCCCGCGGCCTCGATCGCGTCGCAGAGTGTTTCGACGAACGCGGTGTTTCCGGAGAGTTCGTGGGCGCGGTAGTAAATCACGCCGACGGTCGGCCGATCAGGGTGCACGGCGCGTTCGCGGTCGGCGGCGTCGATGTGGAGGCCGTAGAGGGGCGTCGGCTGCGGCGGCTCGTACGCGGCGTCCGGCTCGTCGCGCAGGATCGCGGCGTCGAGGTATTGCGCCAGCCGCGCCAGGTTCTCCGGTCCCCCGGCCAGGAGATACCCCGACGCGGCGGCGGCGACCGAGAGCGGGACCGAGGACAACGCCATCAGATCGGCGTCGGGGGTGGCTTCGCCGCCGAGGGCGATGGTCGGGATTCCGGCGCGCGCCAAGGCGGCCAGCCCGTCCTCCCAGACGCGCGCTCCGCCCAGCAGGCGCACAATCGCGACGCGGACACCGTCCAGCAAAGCCGGAAGGTCGGCGCCGGCGACGCGAGCCGGATTCGCGACGCGGTACTCCGCGCGCGGCTGCGGGAGCGACGGCAACGCGCTCGCGGCGCGGGCGGCGAGCAGATCCGTGTCCGCGGTGGAGACCAAAAGGATCGTGGGGGGCGGCGGCGCCTCATCGGGGGCGTGCTCGGGGCGTTGCACGGACACTGTGCGGGCGCTGCCTTTCACGTCGACGCGCCATCTGCCGCGCGGATCAGGGTCCTGATGCGCAGGGCAATGGTCGCGGGGGCCTTGCGGCGCGGTTGCGGCGCCGTTGACCGGGTCACCGGGCCGCCGCGCGGCGGATCGCCAGCCTATCGCCCCGGCGTCGTTATCCGATCGTCACCTTTCGGTCGCCACCTGGTCACCGGCCAATACGGTCAAAGCATGATCGTTGGTGTTAGGTTCGCACTGTGGCTATCCACCACGCCGCAGAACTCGGCTATCAGCGCGCCGCCGCGGACTACGAGCGCGTCCGCCCTTCGTACCCGACGCGGTCCCTGGCCGTGCTCGCCGACGCGCTCGATCTGCGCGCCGGCCGGTGTGTGGCCGAGGTGGGCGCGGGCACCGGGAAGTTCACCCGGCTGCTCGCGCTGACCGGGGCGCGGGTGATCGCGCTCGAACCGGTGGCGGCGATGCGCGATCGGCTCGCCGAACTGCTCCCCCAGGTCGAGGTGGTCGACGGGCTGGCGGAGGCGACCGGTCTCCCGGACGGCGAGATGGACGCCGTGGTGGCGGCGCAGGCCTGGCACTGGTTCGATCCGGCGGCGGCGCTGGCCGAGGTGGAGCGGATCACCCACAAACACGGGCGGCTCGGCCTGGTGTGGAACACGCTCGACGAGACGGTGCCGTGGGTGGCCGAGTACTCGAAGATCTACCGGCAGTGGCGCACCGAGGCCGTTCCGGGGCACCGCGACGGCCGGTGGCGCCGGTTCTTCGACGACCTGCCGGGCTGGGCGCCGCTCGCCGCGCAGCACGTGCCGAACCCGTTCGTGACGGACCGCGAGGGCGTGCTCGGGCAGGCGCTCACCTCGAGCGTGATCAGCACCCTGGACGCCGAGATCCGCGCGCAGGTACGCCAGGAGCTTGAGGCCGTGCTCGACCGGCACCCGGAAAGCTGCGGCGACCGGATCGAGATCCCGTACGTGACCGACCTGTACTGGACCGCGCGGATCTAGGCTGCGCAGATCTTAGGGTGCGCGGTCCAGGCTGCGCGGAGCCGGGTTTTTCTCGCCGCCGAACGTTGAGACGCGGGTCACATTCGCCGCTGTCACACTTTCCGGCGCTGCTCCGTCAGAGCGGTGTAACCAACCACGATGACGGAGGAGATCCTCATGGAAGCCCGGTTGAACGGCCAGAACAGCGCGGTCCTCGGCAAGGTCTTCAAGTACGTCAACTCGGCCGGCAAGGTCCTGTCGGAATCGTCGCTGCCGCTGGCGACGCAGGAACTGGTCAAGCTGCGCGCCAGCCAGATCAACGGCTGCGGCTTCTGCACCGACATGCACTACAAGGACGCCGTGCACGCCGGGGAGGACCCGCTGCGGCTGAACATGGTGGCGGCCTGGCGTGAGGCGAAGTGCTTCTCCGAGGCCGAGCGTGCCGCGCTGGAGCTGGCCGAGGAGGGCACGCGCATCGCGGACGCGGCCGGCGGAGTGCCCGACGAGGTGTGGGCGAACGCGGCCAAGCACTACGACGAGGAGCAGCTCGCCGCGCTGGTCGGCGTCATCGCCGTGATCAACGTCTACAACCGTTTCAACGTCATGCTTCAGCAGCCGGCCGGCGACTACCAGCCGGGCATGTTCGGCTAAGCCGGATCACGGGAACGGTCTCGGGGCCGGCGGCGCGCGAGGGGCGCCGCCGGCCCCGAGCCGCGTCAGGCCAGCAGCCGGACGAGCGCGATGACTCCGACGCAGACGATCACGCCGCGCAGCGCGGCCGGCGGAAGCTTGCGACCGATGCGCGCGCCGAGCTGGCCGCCGAGCACGGAGCCGGCGGCGATCAGCCCGGCCGCGCCCCAGGCGATGTGCGTGGAGAAGATGAAGATGACGGCCGCGACACCGTTGACCAGCGCGGCGAGCACGTTCTTCGCGGCGTTGAGCCGCTGGAGGGTGTCGGTGAACGCGATACCGAGCAGCCCGATGAGGATCACGCCCTGCGCCGCGCCGAAGTAGCCGCCGTATACGCCGGTGCCGAAGACCAGCGCCCAGAGGACCGGGCCGCCCGAGGCGGTGGCGCGTCCCGCCTCGCCGCGCCCTCCCCGGGCCGCCTGGCGCAGCGCGACCCAGCGGGCGAGGGCGGGCTGCGCGACGACGAGCACGAGCGCGACGCCGATCAGCGCGGGCACGATCGCCTTGAACGCCCCCGCGGGGAGGGTGAGCAGCAGGATCGCGCCGGTCACGCCGCCGAGCACGCAGGCGCTGCCGAGCAGCAGCAGCCGGGATCGCTGGCCTGTCAGCTCCTTGCGATAGCCGTGTACCCCGCTGATCACGCCTGGCACCAGGCCGACGGTGTTGGTGACGTTGGCGAGCACCGGCGAGTAGCCGAACGCGAGCAGGGTCGGGAAGGTGATCAGCGTGCCCGAACCGACGACGGTGTTGATGGTCCCGGCCGCCAGCCCGGCCGCGAGCAGCGCGACCACCTCGCCAATCCCATGCGTCACGCGATCAGCCTACCGGGGAACGTCTAGCGGTCGGCCGAGACGAGCCCCTTACCGATTGTGTGACGCGACACAGCGCGGCCGCGCACCCCGCGTCGGCGGGTGTGCGCGGCCTCGGCTGTTCGTCGTGGCTATCCGGTTCGGACCTCGGGCTGTTTCGACCGCGGGCTATTCGTCCTCGGCGCCGTAGAGCACGTCAGCGGGTGACAGGCGGCGCGGACGCGGCGTGTGCGAAGGACGATCGGCCGGCTCGCGGGTCGGGCCGCTCGCCGCCGGGGCCGCCGGAGCGGCCGAGGGGCGCGGTCCGGTCGGGCGAGCCGGGTCGCCGCCTTCTCCCCCGCCGCCGCCGGCGTTGCCGGGGCCCGAGCCGGGGCCGGGTTCGCCGTTGGCCTGCGGCGTGCCGATCTTGCTGAACGCGCCGCCGATGCCCTCGACCGCCTTGCCCAGCTCGCTCGGCACGATCCAGACCTTGTTGGCCTCGCCTTCGGCGAGCTTCGGCAGCATCTGCAGGTACTGGTAGCTGAGCAGCTTGGAGTCGGCGTCGCCTTCGTGGATGGCCTCGAAGACCTTCTTGATGGCCTGCGCCTCGCCGCCGGCCCGCAGTTCCGCGGCCTTCGCCTCGCCCTCGGCCTTGAGGATCATCGACTGCCGGTCGCCTTCGGCGCGCAGGATCTCGGCCTGCTTGACACCCTCGGCCTGCAGCACGGTCGCGCGGCGCTCGCGCTCGGCGCGCACCTGCTTCTCCATGGCCTCGGTGATGTCGCGGTTGGGCTGGATGGTGCGCAGCTCCACCCGGTTGACCCGGATGCCCCACGGGCCGGTGGCCTGGTCCAGCGCGTCGCGCAGCTCGGTGTTGACCTCGTCGCGGCTGGTCAGGGTGCGCTCGAGGTCCATGCCGCCGACGATGTTGCGCAGCGTGGTGGAGACCAGGTACTCGATGGCCTGCACGTAGTTCTGGATCTCGTAGGTGGCCCGGCGCGGGTCGGTGACC
>DASUAR010000122.1:0-11900 GCA_035763685.1 Actinocrinis sp.
CCAGATCGCTGGGCCACGGAAAATTCGTTTCACGTCCATCGTCCGGGGCTTCCAGCCCCGTCCCTTCTCGCCGGCTCGTCCCTGGTGGGTACTGCTGAACTGGTGCTTGCTACAGCTGCTCTCACCGCTACCGAGGAGTACTACTACCCGGCCGCGATCGGTTGCCCCTGTCCCGCTGTGCCAACCACCCCGAAAGGAGCAGGCGGCACTCGCGGGCGTCCAACACCGAGGCGTCCAACACTGTGCCAACGATCCTACGCGGTGCGTACGTTCCCGAGTTCGGGGTGAAGTCGGCAACCAGCATGATCAGGAGTAGACGTGCGGCGCCAAAGTCCCGATGAAGGGGAGGTTCCGGAACCGCTCGGCGAAGTCGAGACCGTAGCCGACCACGAACTCGTTGGGGATGTCGAAGCCGACGTACTTCACGTCGATCTGCACCTTGGCCGCGTCCGGCTTGCGCAGCAGGGCGCACACTTGCAGCGACGCGGGGTTGCGCGAGCGCAGGTTCGACAGCAGCCAGGACAGGGTCAGGCCGGAGTCGATGATGTCCTCGACCACGAGCACATGCCGGTCGGCGATGTCGGTGTCGAGGTCCTTGAGGATCCGCACCACACCCGAGGACTTGGTGCCGGCGCCGTAAGACGAGATCGCCATCCAGTCCATGGTCGCCGGGCGATGCAGCGCGCGGGACAGGTCGGCCATCACCATCACCGCGCCCTTGAGCACGCCGACCAGCAGCAACTCGCGGTCGCCGTAATCCGCGTCGATCTCGGCGGCGAGCCGGGAGATCCCCTCCGCAAGCTCGGCCTGGCCAAGCAGCACCCGCTCCAGGTCCGGGCCCATGTCCTTCTCGTCCACCGGGACAGTCTCCTCGTGTAATCCGCGCGGCCGGTTCGGCGGCGCGGCGTCCGGGACACGCCCCGGCACGCCGCCGGACGCGCGAGGAGTCAGACCGGCGTCGCCGCGCACTGCTGCTTCCCTCCGCGCGCCGCCGCCTGCTCCGAGCCGTCCAGGGTCCGCTCGCCGAAGGCCAGTCTGCCATCCGCTCGGTGAACGACCACCGGCCCCGGCAGGTGTAGTGGACCTTGACCGCGCCAGTTCGTGATCAAGGCGTCGACCGCCTCGATGTGAACCGCGGCCAGGGTTCCGGCCGGAGCGCCGCAGCTGAGCGCGGCCAGCCGTATGACTCTGCGGCGCACCGCTGTCGGGAGCGCTCCGAGTCGCGCGGTGTCGAGGCCGCCTTGTGCGTGACGGCACTCCTCCAGCGCCCTTACGGCCCAATGGTCCAGCGCCTCGGTGTCTTCACGCAGCATTCGCGCCGTGCGCGCGAGGGCTTCAGGCATGCCAGGGCCGAGTGTGTCGTGGATAGCCGGAAGCAGCCGATGGCGAATGCGCGAGCGTGTGTAGGCCGGGTCTGCGTTATGCGGATCGCGCCACGGTACGACGCCTTCTGCGAGGCAAGCGTCATCGGTTACCGAACGAGCGGTGTCGAGTAGCGGGCGACGGTATCGGTCCCCCGGTCCGAAGCGGGCCGGCATTCCCGCGAGCGATCTGGCACCTGAGCCGCGAGCCAGCCCCAGCAAGACCGTCTCGGCCTGGTCATCTCGGGTATGGCCGAGGAGCACAGAACGCGCTCCGAGCCGCTCGGCGAAGTGATCCAGCGCTTCATAGCGCGCGGAGCGAGCAGCGGCCTCGGGTCCCCCTTCACGGCCGACCACCACAGCCACCGACTCGACCGGATCAAGCCCGCGTTGACGCAGCAGCCTGACGACCTCGTCCGCTCGCCGCCCCGACCCCTCCTGAAGCCCGTGGTCCACGGTCACCGCCCCGCAGCGCAACCCGAGCCTCGGCGCGACGAACGCTGCCGCGCAGGCCAGCGCGAGCGAGTCGGCGCCGCCGGAGCAGGCGACCAACACCAGATCGCCGGGCTGATGATCCTTCAAAGCGTGGCGTACTGCCAGGCGTATCGCCGCAACCGCGGGCACCGGTCCCATAGCTGACCACTCCTCAACCAAGTCGCCGTGGCGGCCCGCCTGGGCGCGGCCTCAACCGCGGCGCAGCGGAACCCGCCGGATCCACGCGGCCGGGTCGCTGATCTCCGCCTGGGTCGGGAGCGTATTCGGCGAGGTCCACACGCGGTTGAAACCGTCGATCCCGGCTTCGTCCACCACGCTGCGCACGAAGCGCTCGCCGTCGCGGTACTGCCTCATCTTCGCGTCGAGTCCGAGCAGCTTGCGCAGCAGCGCCTCCGGCCGCAGCCGGTTCTTCGACCGGCGACGGCCGAACTCCCGGCTGATCTCCGCGACCGACGGCACGACCAGCGGGCCGACCCCGTCCATCACGTAGGTCGCGTGCCCCTCCAGCAGCGTCATGACCGCAGTGAGCCGATCGATGACGGCACGCTGTGCAGGGGTCCGCACCATATCCAACAACGACAGCTCGTTGGCGGGGGTGACGGGCTCGACGGCCTTACCCACTCGATCGGCCGGTACGTCGGCGTGTCGTGTAGACGCATCGTCGGCTGTACCCATCATGGTGCGTATGAGCGCCTTCACGCGCTCGATGAACACCGCTGGTTCGACTTCAAGCTCGGCGATCAAGGTGCCGATCTCGCCGAGGATGTGGTCACGCAGCCACGGGATCGCGCCGAACTGAACCCGGTGCGTCTCCTCGTGCAGGCAGACCCAAAGTCGGAAGTCGGTCGGGTCGACGCCGAGTTCGCGTTCTATCTGCACGATGTTCGGCGCGACGAGCAGCAGCCGCCCGCCGTCGGGGGCTCCGAAGGGGTCGTACTGGCCCAGCACCCGGTGCGAAAGATAGGCGAGCAGGGAGCCGAGTTCCACGCCGGTCAGCTTCGCCCCGGCGAGGCTCGCCGCGGATCGCAACCCGCTCGGGATCACGCCCTCGCGCCACTGCCGGACCTTCTCGGCGAGCGGCGCGGACAGCGTCTGCACCGCTTCCAGGTTCGCGTTGACCCAGCCGTCACGGCCCACGACCAAGACCGGCGAGCCGTCGTCCGGCGCGTCCAGCTTCGCGAAGTTCCGCACGTGCCCTTGCGCGGCCTGCGCGCTGCGCCGCAATTCGGCCACCGCCGCCTCGGCCTGGCGCGGACTGACCGCAGGCCCGGGACGTACCAGGCGCCGCGCAGTCGCCTCGGCCACCGACCAGTCGATCAGTTCGTCACTCGCCACACCTTCAAAGTATCCCGGCGCGTTGCTTCTAAAAGCGTTGCGCGGTGGGCAATCTGGGCTATCGGTCCGGTTGTCCCTGATTGACCGATTCCGCCGCCTGCTGATCGCTGCCCCGCCTGCCCCGCTGCGGGGCGTCGGTGCAGGCGCGGCACGGACGCGGGCGGTCAGTACAGCAGGACGCATTGCCGAAGTGTTGCGTTGATCACTCGGTGCTGCGCTCTGTCTCGCATACCCTCCGCGGTGCGGGACACTAGTGCGGTAAGCCTGGTCATCGCGAGGCATACCCACCGGCAGCCGTCCGCCTCAACCGCGGGCACGCCCGGTCGCTCCTCCGGTAGAGCCTCGTGCCGCCGAACGAGTGATCACGGCCCGACGGCCCCCATATGGAGGAACGATGGAGTTCGACGTCCTGATCGAGATCCCGAAGGGTCAGCGGAACAAGTACGAGGTGGACCACAAGTCCGGTCGCATAAGGCTGGATCGCATGCTGTTCACCTCGACGCGTTACCCGGCGGATTACGGCTTCATCGAGGACACGCTTGGCGAGGACGGCGACCCGCTGGATGCCCTAGTGCTGCTTGAGGAGCCGACCTTCCCCGGCTGCCTCATCCTGTGCCGGACGATCGGCATGTTCCGGATGACCGACGAGAAGGGCGGCGACGACAAGGTCCTGTGCGTCCCGGCCAACGACCCGCGCGTCGAGCACATACGCGACATCCACCACGTGCCCGAGTTCGACCGGCTGGAGATCCAGCACTTCTTCGAGGTGTACAAGGACCTGGAGCCCGGCAAGTCGGTCGAGGGCGCGACCTGGGTCGGTCGCACCGAGGCGGAAGAGGAGATCCGCCGCTCACGGCTGCGCTTCGCCGAGAGCCCGGACAGCCAGCACCACTGACCCGCCGCCCCGCCGGCCTGTTTGCGCTGATCGGTGGCGTTGCAGATCCGCGGCGCCGCTGATCGGTCAGTCGGGCCGGGCGAAGAACTGGATCGACCCCCACATCCACATTGGCGAGATCTCCACGTTCTCGCCGGAGCGCGGCGCCTGGATCATCTGCTGGTTCCCGATGTAGATGGCCTCGTGGTAGATCGTGTCCGAGTCGCTGCCGTCGGTGGCCCAGAACAGCAGGTCGCCGGGCCGCAGGTCGCCGTAGCCGATCGGGTGGCTGGCCTGGTACTGGAACGCGGCGAAGTGCGGCAGGTAGATGCCGGCCGCCTCCCACGCGCGCATCGCCAGGCCCGAGCAGTCGAACGAGTACGGTCCGACCGCGCCCCAGACGTAAGGCTTGCCGAGCTGTGCGTACGCGTAGGCGAGCGCGCGGCCGGCGAGCGAACCGTCGTAATTCGGTGGCGAGTAGTGGTTCGCCGCGGCCTGCGCAGCGCGGCGAGCCGCATCCTCCGCCAAGCCTTGCTGGCGTTGCTGTTCCAGCTGCACGGAAACGCGCTGGGCTGCGGCAAGCTGCGACAGCAACGCGTCGCGCCGAGCGCTTACCGCAGCGACCTGACTCTGCTCGGCCGCGACAGCGGTCCTGGCGACTTCGGCGGCCTTCGCGACCTGGACCTGAGCCGCAGCCCGACTACGCACCGCCGCGTCCGCTGTGGCCTTGGCGGCTTGGGCGTCCTGGCGGGCCTGGTCGGCTGCCTGAACGGTCGCCTTGAGGTCGGCGTTTTGGTGCGCGAGCACGTGTGCGCCGGTCACGAACTGCTCCGGGCCGTCCGCGTTGAGGACGAGGCTGACGGAACCGAGGCCTCCCCCGTCCCGATACGCGGCAGCCGCGAGCCGGCCTAGATCTGATCGGGCGTCAGCGAAGTGCCGCTGCGCTACGGCGACGTGGTCCGAAGCGATCTGCGCGGCCAACTGGGCGCGCTGCAATCGCACGGTGGCAGCGTCGTACTGTTCGGCCGCGATCTGAGACTGCCGCACGAGCATGGTCAGCTGGCGCTGCGCCGCGTCGAACTGCGCCTGAATCGGCGCCACCGCGGACTTCGCGCGCTGTACGGCTTGCTGTGCCTGATCGACTTGGTTCTGACTCGGGTAGACCGGATCGGCGTACGCACCGCCGACCGTCAACCCGAGTAGTGCCGCACAGGCAACTGTGCACAGCACCCGTCGAGACAGGCGAACCCGACGACCAGTCACAGGCACCTCCCTCGGCCGACGACCCTGCGTAGTCGATCGTGCCCGGATGCCACATGGTCATTTCGTCCGACACGCGTCAAATCACCCGCATGCGTACTTAAACCCCAGATACGTGTGATTAGCCGTCAGGTCGAGTCTGTGTAGCTGTCAGCCCGCGACTGAGCCGCTCGACTCGCTAGACACCGACCGCATCCAATAGCGCGCGCGGCCGGGCAATGACAGGCGCATGCTCGACGAGCTGAAAGGAGCACCCGATCGCCACCGCGCCACCGTCCGCCGCGGCGTTGTCACCAACCATCAGCACGTCGGCCGGAGCGTGCCCGACCAGCTCACAGGCGAGTTCGAAGATGGCCGGAGCAGGCTTGTCCACCCCGACCTCGTAGGAGAGCACGTAGCCGGCGATCAGGTGATCCACGCCGAAGTGCTTGAAGACGGTGCGCAGATCCCAGCCGATGTTGGACACCACGGCGGCCGGGATTCCGCGCGAGCGGAGCGACTCCAGCACCTCGATGGTGTCCGGGTACGCGTCCCAGGCCTCTGGTGCGTAGTGGCGGTCGTACAAGATGTCTGCGAGACCAGGCCACGGCAACCCGGTCGCCTCAACCAGCGCGGTGTAAGCGGCTCGGTGATCCTCCGCGGAAAGATCCCGTCGCGCCCATAGGTCCGTCAGATGCGCAGGCACCGCGAACTCGGAATACGCGCCTGGCTGCCCGCCACTCGCGTGTAACCGCTCCGCCCACGCAGCCACCTCGGCGTCCGACGCGACGATTCCGGCCTGCTCAAGCGCCGCGCGCAACCACGACTCGGCCGACTCGCAATGAAACAGCGTCCCGGAGAAGTCGAAGAGCACTGCGTTCGGCATACGTCAGATCATCGCATGAGCGAACCGCTCCACTTGCTGTACCTGAGCGGACAAGGCTTGCTGCGCAGTGTGTAGCCGAGCCGCAGCCCGCGTGATCGTCCCCTCGTAGTCCTACCCGCGCACCCTCTTATTGCGGGGTCGCGGTTCGCTGCGGCGCCACCGCCTCACTCCTTGTTCTCAGCCTCGCCGTTCGCGGGCAGAACGATGGTGAAGACGGTGCAACCGGGGCGGGTCTCCAGGTCGACCCGGCCGCCGTGCGCCTCGGCGATCGCGCGGGTGATCGCCAGGCCGAGGCCGGTGCTGCCCGAGGCTCGGGAGCGCGCGCGGTCTCCACGCACGAACCGGTCGAAGGCGCGGGCAGCGACCTCCGGGCTGAGGCCGGGACCGGTGTCGGCAATGCTGAGCCGGACCTCCCGGGCTTCCGGCGACTCCCCGCCGTCCAGTCGCAGCGTCACCTCCGTCCCCTCGGGCGTGTGCGTACGCGCGTTGGCGAGCAGATTTGCGATCGCCTGCGCCAGACGGTGTTGATCGCCGACCACCGCGGTCGGCTCGGCGGCCAGTTCCAGGCGCCAGCGATGGCCCGGCGCGGCGGCTCGCGCGTCCTCGACCGCGTCCAGCGCCAGCCGGGTCAGATCGACCTGCTCGCGGGCCAGCGGCCGACCGGCGTCGAGGCGGGCGAGCAGGAGCAGATCATCGACTAGGACGCCCATGCGCTGCGCCTCGGCCTCGATGCGGCCAAGCGATCTACGCACCGGTTCCGGGATCTCACCCGGGTGCCGCTGCGCGAGTTCGGCGTGGCCGCGGATCGCGGCGACCGGCGTGCGCAGTTCGTGGCTGGCGTCGGCGGCGAACTCGCGCAGTCTGGCCTCGACGGCGTGCCGCTTGGCCAGCGCGTCTCCGACATGCCCGAGCATCCGGTTGAGCGATGCGCCGACGCGTCCGACCTCAGAAGCCGGATCGTCGTCGGGCACCCGAACGGACAGCTCGACTTCTCCGCTGGCCAGCGACAGGCCACTGACCCGCTCGGCGGTCCTGGCCACGCGGTCCAGCGGTCGAAGCGTCAGCCGCACCCACACCACGGCCGCGACGGCGGCGAACACGAGCGCCGCGGCGAACATCGCCATCTCCGCTCCCGCCAACTGCTGCACAGTCTGGTCGATGTGCGTTAAGGGCAGGCCGGTGACCAGGACGTCGCCGTCCATCCCGCCCTGCGCCCGCACCCGGTATTCGCCGATGGACGAAAAGCTCAGGCTGTGCGCCGATCCATTGGCCGGGAGCGCGGCCAACGCCTTCGCGTCCTGAGTGGACATGGTGACTCGGTCTTCGATGCTGCCTGTTGCGTCGTCGGCGTCGCCGTCGACGACCGCTGCCACGGTGATCGAGCCGCCAACCAGCCGCACGCCGAGCGTTCCCGGAGTCTGTGCCCGCGTGTCGCCCGGATCCGTATCGCTGCCCAGCGCGGTGTGCTCAAGGCTCGCCGCGTAACGACCACCGGCCCCACGAAGCTGCTGGTCGAGGTCATCGACGAGGTAATGCTTAAGCACAGTGGTCGTCGCAAGCCCGATCCCTAGGCAGACAAGGGCGAGGATGGCTACCAGTCCGAGGGTCAACCGTCCACGCAGCGTCCGGGGGAGCACTTTCACGTCACGGCCTTCAATACGTAACCGGCGCCGCGGACCGTGTGGATCATCGGCGCACGGCCGGCGTCGAGCTTCTTGCGCAGATAGCTGATGTAGAGCTCGACGACGTGCGCTTGTCCGCCGAAGTCGTAGCTCCAGACTTCCTCCAAGATCTGCGTCTTACTCAGGACCTGGCGGGGATTGCGCATCAGATAGCGCAGCAGCGCGAACTCGGTGGGGCTCAGCTCGACCAGCGACCCGCCGCGAGTCACTTCCATCGCCCGCTCGTCCATCACCAGGTCGCCGACCACCAGGCAGTCCGGCCGAGCCGCCGACGGCGGCGTGAGCGGCCAGGCACGCCGCAGCATGCCGCGGAGCCTGATCACGACCTCCTCCAGGCTGAACGGCTTGGTCACATAATCATCTCCACCAGCCGCGATCCCCGCGATCCGGTCCTCAACCGCATCCCGAGCGGTCAGGAACAGCACCCGCGTTTCGGGTCGGGACTCGTGGATCCGGCGTAGCACCTCGGTGCCGTCGAGGTCGGGCAGCATCATGTCGAGCACGATCGCATGTGGCTGCCAGCTCTCGGCGATCCGCACGGCGTCCAGTCCGGTCTCCGCGCCCCGGGCCTGCCAACCCTCGTAGGTGACCGCCCCGCATATCACCTCGACGAGGTCGGGCTCGTCGTCGACGACGAGGATGCGCCAGCCGCGGCCGGTGTTGCCTTCCACGGCTCCCGCGTCCGCTGCATCAGTGCCTGTCACCGACCCATTGTCCGGTCTGAAGGTGAGAAAACGCTGAAAAGTCCCAACCACGCATAACGCTCAACGCGAGCCGGCAGCAGGCCGTGACCAGCGAACTCAGCCGCGGCTTCGACTTGCTCACGCTTCAGACTCATAGGGAACTGAGAAGTGACGATGTGACGATAGGCCTCGGGCCGCTACACCAACGCCGCCCGCTTTGCCTGCCGATTCACTGCGAGAAGGAAGGTCCTGCGCATGCCTGCCGTTGCCGATCGCGCCCACGCCCCGCGGCGCGGCGCCGACCGCGGCCACGCATCCGGCTCACCGCCGGACCTGCGACTTCCAGCAGACACCATTCCGTTCGCCGTACTTGCGCTCATCGGCATCGGCGGGCTGGCTGTGGTCGCGCTGTGGTGGAAGGACACGTTCAACGTCGTCGGCGCCGCCGGATGGCTGACCGGGGCCGGCCGGATCACCGGGCTGCTCGCGGGTTACCTCACGCCGCTGCTGCTTCTACTCATGGCCCGTGTCCCGCTGCTCGAACGGCGGGTCGGATCGGACCGGCTGGCCCGCTGGCACGCGCTCGCCGGCAGGTACATGGTCTGCCTCGTCGCCGCACACATCCTGACGATCATCTGGGGCTACGCGTATACGGCGCGCAAATCAGTCGTCAACGAGGCCGTATATGTGGTCTTCGACTACCCGGAGATGATCAAGGGCACCTTGGCGGCGCTCGTGATGTTCGGGACGGCGTTCGTCTCGGCGCGCGCGGCCCGCCGCCGCCTCAGCTATGAGACCTGGTACTACCTGCACTTGGGGACATACCTCGCCATCGCGCTCGGCTTCAGCCACCAGATCGTGAACGGAGCGGACCTGAACACGGGTCCGGCGCGGGTGCTGTGGAGCGCCTACTACGTCGGTGCCTTCGCGATCCTGGGCTGGTATCGACTCGTCGTGCCGTGGCGCAATGACCAGCGGCATCAGTTGCGGGTTGCCGAGGTGCGCCCGGAAGGTCCAGGTGTGGTCTCGGTCATCCTCACCGGCGAACATCTCGACGAACTGCGCGCCGAGGCCGGCCAGTTCTTCCGACTTCAGTTCCAGGCCAAGGGGCTGCGGTGGACGGCCAACCCGTACTCCCTCTCCGCCGCGCCGCACCCGCGCTTCCTGCGCTTCACCATCAAGCAGTTGGGTGAGCACAGCGCGGCCGTGGCCCGTTTGCAGCCGGGAACCAAGGTCCGCGCCGAGGGGCCGTACGGCGCGTTCACCGCGAGTAGGGTGCGTGCCCGCAAGGTGCTGCTACTCGCCGGCGGCGTCGGCATCACCCCGATACGCGCACTTTTCGAGACGCTCCCCGCCAAGCGCGGCGACCTCACCCTGCTCTACCGCGCCAGCGGGCCGGCGGATGTGATCTTCCGTCGGGAGCTCGAGTCGATCGCAGCTGCGCGCGGCGCGCGCCTGACGTTCCTGGTCGGCCCGAGATCTGAGGTCGGCGACCCGCTCACCGCGCGCACGCTGTCCAGGCTGGTCCCACACCTGAACCGGCACGACGTTTTCGTCTGCGGCCCAGAGCCGATGGCCGCCGCGGCAGTTCAGGCACTGCGCGAGTGCGGGGTCAAGCGGTCGCGCATCCACCACGAATCGTTCGCGTTCTAAAGGAGAAGAGGTACGCCCGCATGCGTCGCGCCATAGTCGCCGGCACCGCCACGGTCTCAGGCATCGTCCTGCTGCTCGGCCTCAAACCGCACGGCAGCAGCTCAGCCCTCGGCGCATCGAGCTTCAGCATCGGCTCCGGCCCGAGCACCGGCGCAGCAAGCGCACCGGCCACCGGGAGCGCCGGCGGCAAGTCCTCCGCAAGCTCAGCCGCGCCCAAGAGCGCTCCAAGCACCCCCGCGAACTCGGGACCCAAGGTGGTCACCGCCGACGCGGCGGACACCCCCTACGGCCCGGTCCAGCTCCAGGTGACCTTCAGCGGCAAGAAGATCAGCAGCATCAATGTGCTGGAGTACCCGACGGAGAGCTTCCGCGATCAGCAGATCAACAGCTACGCGCTGCCGATCCTGAACCAGGAGGCGATGGCCGCGCAGAGCGCCCACATCGACGTCGTCTCCGGCGCGACATACACAAGCGACGGCTACGCGCAGTCGCTGCAGAGCGCGATCGACAAGGCCGGCGCCTGACGAAACCCCACCCAACATGGGTGAGGCCAGGTCAGAAATACTCTGACCTGGCCTTACTACGGAGTCCCCTATCGGAATTGAACCGATAACCTACCCATTTTCGAGCCTCTCCGGCATCCGTCGCGAACGTCCGTACGCGTCTGCTGCGCAGGTAAGCGGATCGCGATGGACGACAGCGGATTGAGACTGGAACTGAGACCAGCTCGCTAATCCAGGGCGGAAGCAAACCCTTGTGATCTTGGGGTGGGGGGTTATCCCGTGATCGCGGACATCCTGATCATCTAACGCGGCCCGTTGTCGAGGATCTTGTTCGGGTCGTAGACGACGACGGTGCTAGCCACCAAGTCGGGAATGGACTGGTGCTTCTTGCCGGCCAGGAAGAGGATGAACGAGGCGAGCATCGAGATGCCCGACAGCAGCCCCTGGGCGATGCCCCCGACGAAGTTGCGCAGCGCCATCGTGCCCCAGCTCGCCACGCGGCCGTCCGCCGGCTTCCAGCAGCGCATACCGAGCAGTTGCTGGGCTGGGCCGCGCCCCTTGCTCCAGGCGATCAGGCCCCAGATGATGTAGCCGATCCCGAGGGTGACGATGGCCAGGAGGATGGACAGGAAGTACGCGCCGATCCGCCGGCCGACGCTGGCGAGCTGCACACCTTCCGGAAGCATCAGCTCCGACTTCGGTTCGTAGTACATGCCCTGCGGCGCGGCCACCGGCTGCTGGGTCCCGTAGCCGTAGGCCGTGGGGACGGGCGGCGCCTGCGGCAAGCCTTGGTAGCCGGGCGAGTCTTGCGGGCCCTGGCCCGGCGCGGACGCGTCTGGGTACGGCGACTGAGTCATCGATCCCTTACCTTCTGCACTGGCCGCGCCGACCCCGCCCATGGCGCGGCCCTCGCGGTCCATCTGACTTCATGGTGTACTGCCGAATGTGGGCCTCTTCGGGACCAACAACTAGATGCCGCCCAGCCCACCCGCGCTGATCAATGCTTTGAACCCACTGACCCCGGCGCCCTAGTGTGCCCGACCACACCGCCGCATGCTACCCCTTGTCGACAACGTTTCATGACCCGCGCGGTCACCGGGTCGCCATACCCGTTCGGCGCGTACCTGGAGCAGACTTCACCAACCACGACCGCTGACACGGGCAACTCTCCCCAGGTGGGGTATTCAGC
>DASUAR010000123.1:0-40136 GCA_035763685.1 Actinocrinis sp.
CAGATGGTTCACTGCGCGACGAGCCTGGGCGTGCGGCCGGAGCGTCCTCATACCGGTTGTCTGTGGGCGTTTCGGCCGTGCGTCCAGGCGAAGTCGATCACCGGATTCGCCCCTTGAGACATTCCCCAACACCGCCTAGGAACAGACCCTAGCCCGTCATGTGGAAGACGCGATCGAGGAACGCGAGCGTGGGCGCCCACTGCGTGCGCATGAACGCCGGGTCCTCGTGGCCCGCGCCCGGCAGCACCGTCAGCGTCGCCGCCGCTCCCGCCTTCGTCAGCGCCACGAACAGATCGCGCGAGTGCTGCACCGGCACCACGCAGTCGGCGTCGCCGTGCGCGATGAGGAATGGCGGGAGCGAGCCCGGCCGCGCGCTCGCGATGTATGGGAACGGGTCTTCGGCCGGGACGCGCGAGCCGGGCAGGTCGGTCAACTCGGTGGCACCGAAGTCGTCGACCACGGCCTGCACCGCGGCGGAGACGTCCGCGTAGCCGAGGCGCGGGTCGTCGAAGGCGGTGCGCCGGCCCGCCGTGACGGCGAGGATCAGCGCCGAGTAGCCGCCGGCGGAGTCGCCCCAGGCCGCGAACCGGTCCGGATCAAGGCGCAGCCGCTGCGCGTTCGCACGCAGGAACCGCACCGCGGCCTTGGCGTCCTGGGCCGCGGCCACCGGGTCCTGGGTCAGCCGGTAGTTCACCGCCGCCACCGCGTAGCCCTTGGCCAGCAACTCGGCGAGGTCGGGCACCTGCACTTGGACGATGTCGCGGCACGGCCCCGGCGGCGGCGCTTTGATCGAGGACCCGGCGAATCCGGTGATCTGGCTCTTATCCCCGGTACGCCAGCCGCCGCCGTGGATCCAGATCAGCAGCGGCGCCGGACGCGCCCCGGCCGCGGGCAGATACAGGTCCAGCTGCTCGGCGGGGTCGAGCGCGGCATAGGGCAGATCGGACAACGTCGAGGCCGACGAGCCGACCGTCGGCAGCGGGCTCGCGGCGGCGCCGGCTGCGGTGCTGGCGGCGGCGTCAGTGCTCTGCGCACCGGGTCCGGCAGCGGGCGAGGAGCACGCCCCGGTGAGCAGCACGGCGGCCGCGAGGGCGACGCACGCCGGTCGGCGCACCGCGGCGGGACGGGCGAACAAGCTCATGCCGGCTCCTCAGAGCTCGAATTCAGAGTAAAGGCTTTGAGGGACCCGGCTCAGCGGTCATCACAGCTCGGCGTCGAAGATCCGCAGTTGGCCCAATGCGTCGGCATTGTTGTTCCACACTCGGGTCGCTTCAGCTTTCGCCGCGGTGGCGGCTCGGGCGTAGTTGTCCGCCTGCTGATAGTTCGGGTCCGTTTGGATCGCGCCGGAGGTGCAGCCGCTTTGCAGGTCGGCGGCGATGTTTGCGTATGCGGTGTCGGATTGCGCGGAGGTGAGCCAGGCGTGTTTGAGCGCCGCGACCAACTGGTCATGGTCGGGGACTCTTGACACGTTCAACGCGGTGAGCTGTTCGACTTGCTCCTGTCGTTTGCGCGCGATCGCGCGCAGCTTGCTTTGCGCGTTGGACAGATTGCGGCAGCCGTTGAGGTCCCAGATCGCGTCGTTCGTATCCGATCGCATCGGCGCGAACTGGTAGATGAGCATGTACAGCTCGTCAGCCTGCTGCATCGGCGAATCGGCAGGGCTCGCGGAGGCTCGAGGCGTGTTCGGGCCGGCCGCCGGAGCGTTACCCGAGCCTTCGGCCAGCACCTTCATACCGAGGACGGCGGTGATCACGGTGAGTGCGAGCGTGGCCACCCGGCTGATCGGCAGCATCACGCGTCTGGAGCCGCGCCGCGAGCTTGGCCGGCCGCTGTCCAGCGGTGGGCTGAGCGTTACTGCATCGAGCTGTGACGGCTCCTCGTGCTCCCCGGCATCGTATGGCGGTGCGACGTGCAGTCCGGACTGCCCCTCTGGGGTGGCGGGTACCGGCGGGTGCTGTACGGCCAGCGCCTGCCAGCGTGCCCGCCAGGTCTCGGGGTCGCCGCCGCAGGCCTGGACGTAGGCCAAAGTCACGTCCAGGGAAGGCAGCTTCGCCCCTGATGCGGCCACAGACAGCGTGCTGGCGCAGAATCCGGCGCGTTTGGCCAGCACCCGGTAGGGCACTTTCCCCGCGGACTCCCGCAGCGCGCGCAGATCCCAGGCGAAATTAGCCAACGGTCCGGCGCCCGGATCCAGGAACTCCTCGTTGCGCGGCATGCCAAGCCCCCTGAGAGCGAACTACGCCACAGGCCGTGATCAAGCGCGCCACGCAAGAACGTCCGGCCCGCACCGCCACCGCCTTCACCACGCTACCAATCCGCGCGGCTCATGTCAGTTGGCTGTGAGGCGCGGCTCACCCGCCTCGGCCGGCCGGCCAGCGAGACCTAGCCTGACCATGTTGTTCGGCATTGATTGACGAACACCGAGCACCAGTGCCAATCAACATCCCGGGCTCTATCACTGGATTGCGGGCGTGGTGGATCACCTGGCAGCGGTCGCCGCTGCAACGGGGCTGGGTGATCGGAAAGAGCTCGCGGGACCACCGCCACCTGACCGGCGGGTTCGAACCCGAATCGGCAGCCGGCACGCCATGACACAAATCACGGCTACATCAACCAATGGCATTGGGGGTTTGCGCGCAGTGCGGAGCACGCGAGGTAGCAGACGCATTCCACGTACGATCAGGACCGCCGCGGCGGCGTCCGCCGCGCTCGCGGTCGGAACCGCGGCCGCGTGCGGCGGCGGCAGCTCGGCCGGGCCGGCCACCCACGCGGCCGACAGCATCTCGGCGAACTACGCGCTCACCGGCGTCGTCAATCCTTCGACGCACAAGGGCGGCACGCTCGTTCTGGGCGGAACCCAGGATCTGGACTCGATGGATCCGGTCAACCAGTACTACGCATACGCGTGGGATTTCTCGCGGTATTACGCGCGCACGTTGATGACCTACAAGGTCGGCGCGCCCGGCCCGGCGTCGATTCAACTGGTGCCCGGCCTGGCGGCCGCCGCGCCGACGGCCTCCGCGGACGGCAAGACGTGGACGGTGAAGATCCGCCCGGGGCTGAAGTTCTCCAACGGGGAGACCATCACGTCCAAAGAGGTCAAGTACGCGATCGAGCGCTCGTATGCGGTGGACAGTGTCAATACGGCCGGCCCCGAGTACTTCAAGGCGGTGCTGACCGGCGGTAGCTACCTCGGCCCTTACAAGGACAAGTCGGCCGACCATCTCGGGCTGACCGGTGTGGACACACCGGATGACACCACCCTGGTGTTCCACCTGGTCTCGCCGTACAACGACTTTCCGTACGTGCTGACGATGCCGCAGACCGCGCCGGTCCCGATCGATGTGGATCAGAACCCGGCGACCGGCGGGCTGCGCTACACCGGGACCAACGTGGTCTCTTCCGGCGCGTACATGATCTCGGCCTACGCGGCCGGAAAGAGCATCACGCTCACGCGCAATCCGAACTGGTCGGCGGCGAGCGACCCGAACGATCCCGCGCTGCCGGACGAGATCACGGTGAAGACCGACTGGAACCCGACCCAGCTGGACCAGGCGATCCTGGCCGGCACCGTGGCGGCCGACTACGCCGGCGGCGGCCTCCAGACGGCCGACGTGGCCACGGTGTTGAGCAACCCGGCGAAGAAGAAGTACACGGACAACCCGGGCGCGAACACCACCCGCTACATCACGATCAACCAGGACGTGGCGCCGTTCGACAACGCCCACTGCCGCAAGGCCGTGGCGTATGCGCTGAACAAGGTGGACCTGGTCAACGCGCGCGGCGGTGAGATCGCCGGCGCCAAGATCGGCAACACGATGCTGCCTCCGGGAGTGCCGGGTCACTCGAACGCCAACCCCTACCCGACCGGTCCGGACAGCAAGGGCGACGTGGCCAAGGCCAAGGCGGAACTGGTGGCCTGCGGCAAGCCCAACGGTTTCGCGACCGGCATCATCACGGTGAACACCGGCAAGGGTCCGGGCGGGGCGATCGCGCTGCAGAACGCGCTGGCGCGGGTCGGCATCTCCACGAACATCGCGCAGGTCGAGGGTTCGAAGTACTACAGCCAGAACCTGCAGCGTCCGGACGTGATGAAGAGCAAGGGCTACGGCCTCGCGCTGTCCGGCTGGGGCCCCGACTGGCCGACCAGCTTCGCCTTCTTCTCGCAGATCACCGACGGCCGCCTGCTCTCGGCGACCAGCAGCGGCTCGAACTACGGCCGGCTCAACGACCCGACGGTCAACAGCCTGCTCGACCAGATGAAGGCAGCCAAGACCACCAGCGAGGCTTCCGCGCTGGCAGGTCGGCTCGACAGCCAAGTCATGTCCGACGCCGTGTACATCCCGTACGGCTACGACACGCTCCTGCTCGCGCGCGGGAAAGACGTCACCAACTACTACATCTCAAACGCGTACAACGGTCTCGCGGACTTGGTCGCCATGGGCGTGACCTCCTGACCACGCCCTGACCGGCCCGTCGAGACGCTGTCGCGACTGGACACCGTTCGACCTGGACCCGGCTGTCGCCCGAACTCACGGGCCGGCGGCTGGGTCCAGGTCCGCGTTCAGCCGTTGGCGGCGAGCGCGGCACCCAGCGGGCCGAGGGAGCCGGGCTTTCCGGGGCCGCCGAAGTTGCACGTGACGCCGATGATGACGTCCTGGTGGCGCAGCATGAGGATCTCGTGGGCGCCGTAGCCGTCGTGGGAGACGATGTCGAGTGTCTCGTCCGCCCCCGAGGTGGCTGGTTTGCTCACGGTCGCGGCGTCGCCGCAGCTGCCGATGAAGGCGCGGATCTTGTCCAGCTCGCGGGCTGCCGCGCCGGGTTCGAAACCGACCGCGTCCAGGTTGCCGGTGTCGTGCCGGCCGTCGTCGAAGGTCACGTCCGCGAACGCTACGGCTTGGTCACCGCCTGCGTAGTTCAGGGTGCCGAGGTCCGGCAGATCGGCGCAGCCGCCCCGCGTCCGCAGTACATCGACGCCGCCTGGGATCCGGCCGGTCTTCGCGGAATCCATGCCCTGCGCCCGGATCACCCAAGGCGAGGGGAGTTGGGCGGACAGGACGGCGCGCAACTTCGGGACCGTCCACGTCGGTGCCGCAGCGGACGAACCGCCGCAGCCGGCGGCCGTCAGGGCGGCGAGCGCCGTGAGGGCGGTGACGGCTGCGGCGGTGCGTGCGGCACCCCCGGTATCCCTGGCACCCACGTGAGCGGATGCCCGGAGAGGAGATGCAGAGACCACGGTGGCTCTACTTGGGGCTGAGGTAGAGGACGATCGAGTTCAGCGGGCTCATGTTCGAGACGAACCGGCCCGTACCGGCGCTCAGAATCGCCTCCAGCTGGCCGGTGTCCACGCCGCAGGCGCCGCCGCCGCCGTAGCCGGTGCACAACTTGGCTTCGGCCCACCCCGTGTCGGTGTCGGTCTGATTGTTGATGACCCAGTGCCCGCCGTACTCGTTGTGCAGGTTGTGGGCGCCGTAGCTGTAGTAGGCCTCGTTGAGGTTGCTCGCGCTGAGGTCCTCCCAGGCCACGCCTTGGGCGTAGATGCACACCCAGCCGGGGTCGCAGCCGTACCAGTTGTCGGCGATAGCCGCGGCGTGGGCGGCGGTGCCGCCGGTGAACGTGGCCGCGCCGACGGCCGCCACAACGGCGGCCGAAGCAAGCGCAGCCCTGATCCTGGTCTTCATGGTGAATTCCCCGCTTCCCGAATGGATCTTCCTTCGCAGGCGACGCTATGGCGGGACCGCGCAGCGCGGTACCTGCGAGCTCTCAGGGTCCATCCGGTCCAGTCCCGGTTTCCTTCGGTTCCTGATTCGAAACGGTTCGCGAGTTCCCTGACGTAGATATACGCCAGCTGACTTGCCGCGTAACTTTTGGGCTGTTGTCTCGGATACTGAGACGCGGGTTGACGGCGCGTCACCTGCCGCGCGAAGCTTCGAAACCTCAGGCGTATCACGGGACTAACGGGGGTTCACGATGCGGGTGTCGGCCGGTCGGCGTGTGAGAGCGCTCTCATGAGCATTTGGGCCAATGGCCTGGGCGCTGACCAGGACATTCGAGCCGCCGCGACAGCGGAGCCGGCCTCAGCGCCGACTGCGGCCGCCTCCGCGGTGGAGGCCGAGGAGGTGGTTAAGCAATACGTTGACGATCTGACCCTGGCGCTCGCCCAACTCGAGGTCGGATCGATGACCGCCGTGCTGGAAGCCGTGATCCTCGCGCTGCGCGGCGGCGGCCGAGTCCTGGTGGCCGGCAACGGCGGCAGCAGCACGGCGGCGATCCATATCGCCAGCGATCTCACCGCCGCCTCGGCCACGTTGGACAGCGCGCCGCAGTCCCTGGCGTTGACCGCGAACATCGCCCGGATCACCGCCATCGCCAACGATTATTCGTACGCTGAGATCTTCTCCCGCCAGCTGACCGGCCTGGGCCGGCCGCGCGACGTGCTGCTGCTGCTGAGCGTCAGCGGACGCTCGGCCAATCTGATCCGAGCCGCGCAGGTCGGCCGCGATCTCGGGATGACCGTGCTGGCGGCGCTCGGCGACGCCGGAGAGCTGGCGCCGCTGGCGGATCAGTCGGTCGTGTTCGGACAGGCGGACTACGGCCTCACCGAGGATCTGCACGTGGCGCTCGGCCACATGGCGGTGCGCGCGCTCAGCGGAGGCGACGCCTGCCGGTATCAGACCGCCGTCGATCGGCGCTCGCGGTGAATCGCTACGGATCGCGGGTCTTCCTGACCATCCGCTACCTCGTGGGCCTGTTCGGACTGACCCTCACCCGCACGTCGACCGAGTTCACCAGCTATCGGATCCATGCGGGCCACGGCCGCCACGACACCTCGCGGCCGGTGCCCGCGGACCTGGCGGCCGTGCTCGACGACCGCAACCCGCAACTCGCGGCACTGCGCGCGCGATACCGCCGGCTGGCCTCCCCGTTCCAGCCCGGCAGCTTCTGGCGGCGCAGCCGTCGCCTTCGCGATCTGAACCTCCAGTACTTCCGCGGCGACAACGCCTATGTATGGCAGCTGCGACAGTTGGGGGACAACGCCCGGCTGAAGTTCTTCCTCCTCGCCCGTTACATCAGCGATCTGGACGTCCACGGACTTCTGGAGCGCACGAGCGAGGACGGGGCCTTCGGCTGCTGGACGTTCAGTTTCGACTCGCTGCCGACGGCGAGCAGGGACCTGCTCGACTCGATCAACGAGATGTACTTCCTGGATCGGCACTGGGACCTGTTGTCCAGAACCGATTTCACCGTCGTGGACATCGGCGCCGGATACGGCCGCCTGGCTCACCGCATGGCCGACGCCGTTCCCGGGTTGAAGCGCTACTACTGCGTTGACGCGATCCCGGAGTCGACGTTTCTCAGTGAGCAGTACCTGAACTACCGCAAGGTGGATCACAAGGCGACCGTCCTGCGGCTCGACGAGGTGACGGACCGGCTGGCCTCGCAGCGCCCGGATCTCGCGGTCAACATCCACAGCTTCTCCGAGATGCCGATACGCGCGATCGGGGCCTGGATCGAGCTGCTGGCTCGAACCGGCGTACCCGCGCTCATGATCGTGCCGAACGAGGGCGACAAGCTGCTGAGCTTGGAGGACGACTACCTGCGGCTGGACTTCACCCCGGTGCTTGAGCGCCACGGTTATCTGCTGGCCGCGCGCGAGCCGACCATCGCCGACCCGGACGTGCGCGAACTGGTGGGCATCGGCGACTGGTTCATGCTCTTCCGCCGCGCGCAGGCCGAGCCGGCACCGGGTGAATCATGACGGGCGCCGCGGTGGCTGACGCGGTCTCACGCGAGCGGATCGCGTTGGCGGTCGGCGGGCTTGACGGGGGCCGCGGCGAGCTGACGTGGGGACAGCGCTTCGTCTGGGACATCCTGCAGTCGCTGGCTCCGGCCAACCACTACCTCAACATCCGGTTCCGCGTGCATCTGCCGGGCCACGTCACCCGAGACGGTGTACTCAGCGCCCTGCGAACGCTCGTCTGCGACCACGAGGTGCTGCGGACCCGATTCTCCGTCGGCCCGGACGGCGAGCCCGGACAGCAGTGCGATCGCGCGGGCGAGCTTCCCGTGGAGATCTGCGAGACCGAACCCGGCCGGGTTCGCCGGCTCGCCGAGCAGGAGGAGGAGCGGCTCTGGCGCGAGCCATTTCGGCACGAGAGTCAGTGGCCGGTCCGAGTCAGCGTGATCGTCGCCGGCGGCCGGCCCCGCCAGGTCGTGTTCGTGTTCTCACACCTCGCGGCCGATTCCTGGGGATGCACCGTATTGCGCGGGCAGTTCCTCGATCTGCTGCGGGAGGAGCGCGCCGCGCCGGGGCCCGTGGGCTGGCAGCCGCGCGCCCGCGCCGCGTTCGAAGCGTCGCAGCCGGGACGCAAGGCCAACGATCTGGCCATGGGCTACTGGCGCCGGGTTCTGGAATCCGCGCCGCAGACCGCGTTTCCCGCGCAGCCCACGGCATGGGAATCGCCGCGGTTTCCGGGCGTCGGCCTGCACTCGGTGGCGCTGGCTGCGGCTGCGCGCACCGTCGCGGCGCGGTATCGGGTCGGACCGGCGGCCGTGCTGCTCGGGACGCTGTCGGCGATCATCGGGATCAGGACGGACACGGATCTGGTGCCGTTGCTTCTTGCCGCAGGCAATCGATTCACGCCGGTGGACGCGGTCTCCGTGGGGACCTTTTATCAGGCCGCGCCGGCACTGATCCGGCTGGACCGCCGATCGCTGGCCGGCACCATCCGCAACGCGCATAAGGCTTCGACGATGGCCTATCTGCGCGGCCAAAGCGATCCGCGAGACGTAGCGCGGCTCGTGGACTCGGTGAACGCCCGGCGAGGCACCTCGATCGATTTGTCGAGCACCGTGAACGTGGTGCCCGAGCCGCCCGCCGCGGGAACGCCGCCCGCCGTGCATGACGCGGCTGAACTGCGCGCGATGGCCGCGACCACCGAGGTTTCGGATCTCGAGGGCCGGGACGCCGAGCGGCTCAAGCTGTACGCACACGTCAAATCTCTGCGATCTCGGGCGATCATCGAGCTGTTCTGCGACAGCCGGTATCTGACCGCTTCCGATGCGCGCAAGGTGCTGACAGGGCTCGAACTCGTGTTGATCGAGCTGATCGAGGCCGGGGATCCGAGCATAGATCGGGTGGCCGAGCTGGTCGCAATCGCGCCGCTGGCAGTGCCGGACGGCTGCGCCGTGGTCGACAACTGCCGGATCGACGCGGCTGCGGTCCGCACTCTGGTAGCCGGCCTGCCAAGCGTGTTCGCCTCGCAGGTGTTCGTCGATCGCGAGGATGACGGCGCAGCCCGACTGGTCGCGTACATCGCCGCGGCGCAGCCGGCTACGCCCGAGCAACTACACAATGCTCTGATAAGCAGGCTCGACGGGAGCCTGACGATGGCCCCGCACTCGTACGTGATCTGCGACGGCGCCCCCGCGCGGCCGGAATGCCGCGCCGACTGGGAGCGGCGGACGGTGCTGGCCCTGGGCAGCGGCCGACCGGTCGCCCAGCCCGCACCCGCGCATTCGACGACATCCCTCGACGCCCGCCAGGGAGCCTAGCGTGCTGTCCGTGATCATGCCGACGTACAACCAGGCCAAGTGCCTGGAGCTGACTCTCGGATCCCTGGCCGGCCAGACGGCCGGCCGTGACGAGTTCGAGGTCATCGTCGTCGACGACGCCTCGGTCCAGGACATTCGCGCGGTGGTGCGCCGCTACGAGGGCGAGCTTCGAGTGCGCTATGTGCGGCACGAGACCAACCGCGGCAGATCGACCGCGCGCAATTCCGGGGTCGCCGCGTCCCGGGCCGAGCGGCTGCTGCTGATGGACGCGGACTCCTACGCCGTCCCGGATCTCGTCGAGCGGCACCTTCGCCGGCCCGGCGACCAGGGTCCTGAGGTGGTCTACGGCAGGCGGATCGAGCCGAGTTGGGGGACGTTCGCGGCGCTGCGGCTGGCGGCGCCGGCCGAGCGTGATCTGCTGCCGATGGAGGGCGATCACCGCGACCTTCCGCGGCGCGACGGCAGTGGTTTCGAGAGCAGTGGTTTCGAGAACGGCGCATTCGACGTCTACCGGCGCACCGGGTGGATGTTCGGCTTCACCCACAACCTCTCGCTCCCCCGCGAGCTGTACCTCCAGGTCGGCGGCTTCGATGAGGCCTTCGTCCAGTGGGGATATGAGGACACTGACTTTACGTATCGGATCTACCGCCAGTTCGGCCGCGACAGCAGCCACCTGCGCTACGACCCCGATGCCGTCTGCTATCACACGCCGCACTTTCGCGACTGGGCGACCGAGTGGGAGAACACCAAGCCGGTCCTGCCCTACCTGGTGCGCAAATACCAGCACTACGACGTCGAGTTCTTCACGCATCCGTCGGACAACCATCGCCGGGTGGCCCGGACGCTGCCCTTCTACGAGGACTGCCGCGAGTTCATCCGCGACCATCCCGATCGCGTCACCGGCGACCGGGCGCGCAAGGCCGTGGGCCTGCCGGATTCGGCGAGCAGCCTATGGATCGGATTCGACCTCGGTTCGGCGCAGCCCGGCCGCACCACGACGATCGACCACGCCGCCGCATACGGTCCCGACAACCCGCACCTGTTCGGCGTGCGCACACCGTATTCGGACGGTTCCTTCGACTACGTCGTGCACCTCGATCTCTGGCGCATGCTCACCCCGATCGACCTGTCAGCGCTGATCATGGACAGCCTGCGCGTCGCCGGCGTGGCGCTGCTGGTGCAGTCGAAAGCGCTGCGCCGGCCACCGGCCGACGGGATCGGCATGATCGACGATCTCGACTACCTCGTGTCCATGGTCGAACCCAGATATGACGCCGCGGTCTGCTACGAGGACGAGGAGATGGCCGTAGTCCGCTTGGCGCAGCGCGGATCGGCGGCAGCGCGCGGCGCACTCCTCGCGGAAGGCGCCGCGCCATGACCGGCGGCCGGATATCAGCCGTCGCATTCGATCTCGACGGCACCCTCGTGGACCTCGAGCGGTTCCATCATGAGGCCTGGCTGCGAGCCGCCCGGCAGGCAGGCGCCGAACTCACCTGGCAGCAGGCGCGGCGTCAGCTGCCGAATTTCATCGGCGGACCCGACGAACGGGTCGCGGCGCAGCTCGCGGCTCTCTCACCCTGGACGGTCCCGCCCGAGGAGACGCTGGCGGCCAAACGGCGACACTTCGACGCGCTGATCGGCTCCGTCGACGAGATCGCCGTGCGAGCCGGGGTCGGCGACGTGTTGGACCGGCTCAGCGCCGGCGGCGTTCCGATGGCCGTGGGCACCGCGACCGAGCGCGAGGCCGCACTCACCATCCTGCGCCGCGCCGGGCTCTCGCCGCTGTTCGGCGAATCGCGCGTCGTGGCGGCGTCGGATGTGCCGCGACTCAAGCCGGAACCCGACGTCTATCTGGCCACCGCGAGACTGCTCGCAGTGCCGCCCCGAGAGCAGTTGGTATTCGAGGATTCGGTCACCGGCATGGCCGCCGCCCGCGCGGCCGGCAGCCTGGTCGCGGCGGTGCCCACGGTGCAGGACCAGGACTACCTGGGTCGGGTCTCGGCGGCAGGGGCGACGGCGGTATTCGAGAGCTGGCACGACCGGGACCTGCCGCTCCTGCTCGACCGGCTGCTGGCGGACGGCGACGCCGCGAGCACCGGCTCGGGAGCCGTCCATGTCTGAACCCGATCGCGGCCCGCTGACCGCGGCGCAACGGCGCCTGTGGTTCCTCGACCAGCTTGAGCCGGGCGACGCGGTGTACAGCATCTCCACCACCGTCCTGCTGCGCGGCGCTCTCGACGTGGACCGGCTGATTCGCGCATTCGACCTCGTCATCGCGCGGCACGAGAGTCTGCGCACCCGATTCGTCGAATCCGGCGGCAGGCCGATGCAGGAGGTGCTGGCGCCGCGCACGACGCCGGTGTACTGCGCCGACGTCGCGAGCGAGGCCGAGGCGAACGAAGTTGTCAGGGAGCTGATCAACCGTCCGTTCGACCTCTCCGAAGGGCATCTGATCCGGATCGCCTTGCTGCGCCTGCATTCGCAGGCGCACGTCCTGAGCGCCGTGGTGCACCACATCGTGGGCGATGGATGGTCGCTGAATCTGCTGTACCGGCAGGTCGCGGAGGCGTATCGGGGAATCGAGCCCGCTGCGCCCGGCTTGCGCTACCTGGACTACGCCCGTGACCACCAGGACGAGGACGAGGCCGCTTTTGCCTACTGGCGGGCGGCCCTAGCCGAGCCGCCGGTTCTCGACCTGCCGCTAGACCACCCGCGCCCGGCTCGGCGCACCTCGGCCGGTGTCGCGGCGGTGTGCGCCTTCGACGGCCAGGTGTGGGCATCGGTACAGCGAGCGGCGCGCGACCTGCGCTGCACGCCGTTCATGGTCTTGATGACGGTTTATCAGCTCGCGCTGGCGCAATTGAGCGGGCAGGACGACATTTGCGTCGGCACGGCGCTCGCCGGCCGCGACGACGTGGCGGCCGAATCAGTCTTCGGATATTTCACCCGGATGCTGGTGCTGCGCGCGGACCTTTCGGGGGACCTCGCCTTCCGCGACCTGGTGCGCCGAACCCGGACCGCCTGCCTGGGTGCCTTTGCCCACCAGGAGATCCCCTTCGAGCGGCTCATCGCCGGTTTCGGCCTGCCGCGCGACCCGAGCCGCAATCCCCTGTTTCAGGCCGCCTTCACCCTGCATTCCACGATGGACGTGTCAGCGACCGGATTCGACGGGTCCGCGGACTTCGAGGGCGTCACGGTCGAGCCGTTCGGCGAGGGATCCGGGCGCACCGTCACCGACGTGGCGATGGACGTCTTCATCAGCTCGACCGCGATCAACGTGCGCTCCGCCGAGGCCCGGATGGACGTCCTGCTCACGGCCAGCGCCGACCTGTTCGACCAGGGCACAGCCGAGGCGATGGCTGATCGGTTCGTCAGTGTTCTGAACGCGGTCCTGGCTGACTTGGACACCCGCGTGCGGGAACTGCCGCTCGTCGATGAAGCCGCCGAGGCCGAACTGCTGCGGATCGGTACCGGGCCGGACGCCGGGGTCGGCGTGCCGGTGCTCACCCGCATCGAGCATGCGGCCCTCCTCACGCCCGACGCCGTCGCCTTGGTCAGCGACGCCGACCAGCTCAGCTATCGAGAGCTCTGGGCACGCGCAGGTGTAATGGCCGACGCGTTGACCGCGGCCGGCGTTCAGCCCGGGCACCTGGTCGGGGTCGGCTTGCCGCGCGGTCCGGCGCAGATCGTCGCGCTGCTCGCGGTCTGGCGCAGCGGAGCCGGCTATGTGCCCTTCGACCCCGGATTGCCCGCCGAGCGCCGCAGGCTGCTGATCTCAGAGTCCGGTGTCGCGGCGGTGGTCACCGGCGAGGGCATCCAGCCGGGGGTGAGCGAACCGGCGTGCGCGTCCGAGCCTGCCTACGTCTTGTTCACCTCCGGCTCGACCGGCACACCGAAACCGGTACTCGTCGGGCGCGGAGCGCTTTACGTCCGCGTCGCGTGGATGATCGACGCCTACCGGCTGACCCCGGCCGATCGGGTCGTGCAGTTCGCCGAGCTGAGCTTCGACACCCACGCCGAGGAGATCTGGCCGGTGCTGGCGGCCGGCGGAACCCTGCTGTTGCTGCCGCACGGACCGCGGTCGCTGCCGGAAGCGCTGGCCGCCGACCCGCGGATCACCGTGCTCGACCTGCCGACCGCGTACTGGCAGGCGCTGCTTGACCTTGAACCGGACTGGCCGGCCGCGCTGCGCCTGGTGATCCTCGGCGGCGAGCAGGTCGACGCGGCCGCGATAGCCCGCTGGCGCAAGCGGCATGGCGATCACGTCCGGCTGATGAACACCTATGGCCCGACCGAGGCGACCATCATCGCCACCGCGATCGACCTGACGCAGGCCGACACGAGCCGCCGCCCACCGATCGGCCGCCCGATCAGCGCGGTGCGCGCGTACCTGCTCGACCAGGCCGGACGTCTGGTGCCGCGGGGCGTGGCCGGTGAGCTGTGTCTGGCCGGCGCCGGCTTGTCCGACGGTTACCTTGGCCAGCCCGAGCTGACAGCAGAGCGCTTCCGACCGGACCATCGCGGCGGCATCCGGATGTACCGCACCGGCGACCGTGCCCGGTGGCGACGCGACGAGCCCGTGCTGGAATTCCTCGGCCGCCTCGACCGCCAGCTCAAGGTTCGCGGGGTGCGGATCGAACCCGGAGAGGTAGAAGCCGTCCTGACCGGGCACCCGGACGTAGGTCAGGCCACTGTCACCGGGTTCGGAGAAACCCTGGTTGCCTATGTGACCGGCACCACCGCCGTGGATGAGGTGCGCGCTTACGTAGCCGATCGGCTGCCTGCGTTGCTGGTGCCCAGCGTCGTCATGCCACTCCCCGCACTGCCGCTGACGTCGCACGGCAAGGTGGACCTGGCCGCTCTGCCGGAACCCGCGATCGACGCCCGCAACCAGTCCGCATTCGTATCGCCGAGCACTGACGCGCAGAAGTTGGTCGCCGGGATCTTCGGCGAGCTGCTGCCGGTCGAGCGGGTTGGCGTGTTCGACGACTTCTTCGCCCTCGGCGGGCACTCGCTGCTCGCGGTTCGAGCGATCGCCCGGGTGCGGGCCGCGGTAAGCCTGGACGTCCCGGTCCGGCTGCTCTTCGAACACCCGACCGTCGCCGACTTCGCGCAGGAGGTCGAGGCCGCGCTGATCGCGCAGATCGATCTGCTCACCGACGAGGAGGCGGCGGCTGAGCTGGCCGCGCGAACGGGGGCGCCATGACCACAAGCAGCCGGTTTTCCCTCACGGTGCCGCAACTGCTCGCCTCGCGGGCCGGCACCGAGCCGGCGCACCCCGCCATCAGTCAAGGCTCTGATTCACTCGGTCTAGGCGACTGGCAGGCGCGAACGCAGGCCATCGCGGCCGGGCTGCGGGACGCGGGTGTCCAGGCGGGCGATCGGGTCGGACTCCTTTACGGTGCGCGGGACTGGATCGCCTATGCCTGCTCCTACACCGGTGTGCTCGCCGCGGGCGCGGTCGCCGTGCCGATGTCCACCCGTGCAGCGCCGGCGGAACTGGCGTTCATGCTCGAACACAGCGGCGCGGTGGCCCTGCTGCACGGCCCGGACGCGCAGCCGCCTGACTCCCAGGTACGGCTGTGTTGGGATCCGGAAAGCATCGCGGCCCTGCCAGAGGCCGCGCCGATACCCGGACCGCGGCCGGGTGATCCGGCGCAGATCCTTTACACCTCCGGCACCACGGGACGCCCCAAGGGCGTCGTCGCCGCGCACGCCAACCTCACCTACGGAGCCCGGCTCAATCCGCCGCTGCGGGCGCTGGCCCACTCGCGGCAATTCCTGCACGCCTTCCCGATCGGCACCAATGCCGGGCAGACCATGCTGTTCAACGCGCTCACCGCACACGCCGGGATGCTGGTGACCGCGCGATTCGGTCCGGATCACTTCGCCAGGCTGATCGAGCGGCACGCGGTCGGCAGCGTCTTCGTGGTGCCGGCGATGGCGATCGAGCTGCTGCGCTCGGGAGCGCTGGAGCGGCACGACGTTTCAAGCGTCGTGCTGTTCGGCTCGACCGCCGCCTTCCTGCCGCCCGCGGTGGCCACCGGGCTCGCCGCCGCGTTGCCACAGGCCACGATCGTGAACTACTACACCTCCACCGAGGCCGCGCCGACCCAGACCAGCATGATCTTCAGCCCGGAGCGACCGGCGGCGCTGGGCCGAGCCGCGGCCGGGGGCGCGCTGCGCGTGTGCGACGATGCCGGGCGGTCCTGCCCAGCCGGCGTGGTCGGCGAGGTGTGGATGCGCAGCGCGGGAGCCTCCCGCTCCTACCTCGACGATCCCGCCGCCACCTCGGCGGTGTTCCGGGACGGGTGGACGCGGATGGGCGATGTCGGCTACCTGGACGACGAAGGCTACCTCTACCTCGTCGATCGCGAGAGCGACGTGATCAAGAGCGGCGCGGACAAGGTCTCCACCATCGCGGTCGAGGCGGCGCTGCATGAGCACCCTGAGATCGTCGAGGCCGCGGTGTTCGGCCTGCCCGATCCGGTCCTCGGCATGGCGCCCGTCGCCGCGCTGGTCGCCACCCGGCAGCTGCGTTTGGCCGAGGTGCGCGGGTTCCTGGCCGCCAGGCTGGCCGGTCACGAGCAGCCCAGCCGGATCGTCCACGTCGGCGAACTGCCGCGCAACGCGGGCGGGAAGGTCGTCAAACACGAGTTGCGGGCGCTCTTCGACACTGCGCCGCACGACACAGTGCCGCACGACGCAGTGCCCTTAGCCGCGCCGCGCTTGAATTCAGTGCTCTTAGACAGCATGCCGGGCACCCGCACGTCAGGAGAGGAAACGGTGCAGCCATGGCTCAAGCAGTGATCGGTTTTCCGATGACTCCCGCGCAACAAGGCCTCTGGTTCGCCGAGCGCTCCGGTGCTGCGGCGGCGGCGTACCTGGTGCCAGCGGTGCTCACGACGCCGCAGTGGTTGGCGCCCAAGGCGTTGGACCGGGCCTGGTCCGCGCTCGTCGAACGTCATCCGCTGCTCGCCGCGGCGGTGACCGAGTCGGACGGTGAGCCGCTGCTGATCCCCGGCGAGCCGATTCCGGTCACTCATCGCACGATCGGCGCGGCCGAACTCTCCCGCGCCCTGGCCGCCGAACTCGCCGTCGAATTCGACTTCGCCGGACGCGACCGCGCCGTCGGGCCGTTCGCGCGCTGCGTCGGGCTGCGGGTCGACGACGGCCGCACCGTCGTGCTGATCGTCGCCCACCACCTGGTTCTCGACGCCTCGGGCCGAGACCTGCTCACCGGCGACCTGGCCGCCGCGGTGGCCGGCCGGCCGCTCGGACCAGGCTCGCTCGCCAGGTCCGCGCAACTCGGGCAGGCACAGACCGAGCGCATCGCCGCGGCGCTGCCGGCGGCCCGTGAATTCTGGTCCGCTCGGCCGGCGCCGCCCGACGAGGTGGTCCTGCCCGGCCTCGCGGCCACTCCCACCACCGCGGAACCGGCCACCCACATCGACCTGACTTGGGACCTGCCCCTGGACGCCGCGCTGACCGCCGGGGTCGCGGCGCTCGGGGTGACCCGGTTCGAAGCGTTGCTCGCCGGCTTGCACGCACTGCTCGCCCGCTATGGCAACGCGACCACCTCGGTGGCCGTGGACCTGTCTACGCGGCGGCCCGAAACCGCCGGCGAACTGGGCATGTGGGTCAACGAACTGCCCGTGACGCTTGCCGTCGATCCGGAGACGTCTTTCCGGGAATTGGCTCACGCCACCCGAGCCGAGGCCCGGGCGATGTACGGCCACCGAGAGGTGCCGCTTGGCCGCGCCCTGACCGGCCTGCCGCCCCGGCTTGCCTTGGCCCCCGTCTCGATCAGCTATCTGCGACTGAGCCCGGAGCCCTCCCAGGTGGACCGGCTGTTCGCCACGGCGACGGTCCGTGCCGCGATGCACCTGCACCTCATCGACACTCCGGACGGCCTGACCGGGCGTATCCACATACCGACCCGGCTGTTGCCCGCCGCCGACGCCGAGCGGATCATCGCGCATCTGCGCACTCTGCTGGCCGCGGCGCTGGCCGAGCCGGACCGGCCGCTCGGTGACCTGGACCTGCTGCTCCCGGCGGAGTCGGCGTTGCTGGAGCGGCTGAACGCCACCGCGCGGCCGCGGCCGGCCACCACCGTCCTCGACCTCGTCAGGGCCACGGCCGAAGCCACCCCCGACGCGGCGGCGGTCTCCGGGGATGGCGGCACGCTGACCTACCGAGAGCTGGTGGCCGCCGCGCACCGGATCGGCCACGGGCTGCGCCGACGCGGCGTCGCATCCGGTGACGTGGTAGGGCTCTGCGCTTACCGGCGCGTCGAGTTGGTCGCCGGAATCCTCGGCATCCTCGCGGCGGGCGCGGCTTACCTGCCACTGGATCCGACGTATCCGACAGACAGGCTCGCGTTCATCGTCACGGACGCTGGAGCGAAGCTGATCCTCGGTCACACGCAAGCGACGGCCGGCCTGAGCGAGCTGCCCGCCGAACTGGCACCGCTCGACGGTCTTGCCGCTTTCGATGCGGAGCCCGAGACGCCGCCGGTTCCCACCGACCCGTCCGCACTGGCGTACGTCATCTACACCTCCGGCTCGACCGGGCGACCTAAGGGCGTTGAGATCGGCCATGCCGCGCTGGTCAACCTCATCGCGGCGATGGTCGAGCTGATCGGCTGCGGCCCGGCCGACCGCTGGCTCAACCTCACCACCATCTCCTTCGACATCAGCGGACTGGAACTGTTCGCGCCGCTGACCACCGGCGCCGAGGTCGTGGTGGCCGGCGAGGCGGCAGTGCGCGAGGGCTCCGCGCTGGCCAGGCTCATCCGCGACGCCGCGATCACGCACGTGCAGGCGACCCCGTCCAGCTGGCAATTGCTGCTCGACGCCGGGTGGACGGGCGCACCGATCACCGCGCTGAGCGGCGGCGAGGCGCTTGGGCTCTCGGTGGCCCGACGGCTGCGCCCTCTCGTAGACCGGCTGATCAATGTGTACGGCCCGACCGAGACCACCATTTGGTCCACCGCTGCGGAGATTGCGGCCGACCCGGACCGGGTGACCATCGGCGGGCCCTTAGCCAACACCACGTTGCACGTCCTGGACGCACGGCTGCGCCAGGTACCGACCGGCGTGCCGGGCGAGCTGTGCATCGGTGGCGCCGGACTGGCCCGCGGGTATCGGGGCAGACCGGACCTGACCGCCGAGCGGTTCGTGACGGACGCGGACGGCAGGCGGCTGTACCGCACCGGCGACCTGGTGCGACTCGGCGACGACGGGCAGGTCGAGTTCCTCGGTCGGTCCGACGATCAGATCAAGCTGCGCGGGCACCGGATCGAGCAGGGCGAGATCGAGCAGACGCTGCTCGGCGTGCCGGGGGTGGACCAGGCGGCGGTGGCGGTCCGCGACGGAGAACTGGTGGCCTACCTGGTCGGGGCGGCCGAACTGACGACGATCCGGATGCACGTCGCCGGCGCGCTGCCCCGATACATGATCCCCAGGCACTTCGCCTGGCTCGATCAGCTGCCGCGCACGCCCAACGGCAAGCTTGACCGCGCGGCGCTGCCTGTCCCTGAGCTGACCGGCGCCACCGCGGGTGCCGACCCGGAGAAAGACACTGACGCCGACGCCGACGCGGACAGCGCCGAGGGCACCGACGCGGCGAGCGCCGCTGAGCTGGCGGGGATCGTGGCCGGCATCTGGTGCGAGGTGCTGCGGGTGGACCGGATCGAACCGGGCGCGACCCTCTTCGCCCTGGGCGGCCATTCGCTGACGATCATGCAGATCATCGCCCGGATCCGGAACGCGCTCGGCGTCGAGGTGCCGTTCGACGTCTTCTTCGACACCCCGACCGTCGACGGGGTGGTCAGTTCCATCGAGGAATTGCGACAGGAGCAGCCCGCATGACCGTCACCGACCTGCACCACGACCTCGCCGATCTGATCGCGCAGGCCAGCGACGGCCAGATCAGCGCGGCGCAGGCGCTGGCCGAACCCGTGCCGCTCGGCCTGCTCGGCCTCACCTCGCTTGGCTATGTGCGGCTGATCCAGGCGGTCGAGCGCCGCTACGACGTCACCATCGAACCGGACGACGACCTGGCCGCGCTGGACACCGTTGACGCGCTGGTGGAGTACCTGCGCGAGCGCGGCATCGAGTAGCCGTGACTCAATCCGCGCTCTCCGATGCGAAAAGGGCGCTGCTCGCGGCGCGGTTGCGCGGTGCCCAGACCGATGACCCGGCAGCGACCGATCAGCTCACTGCGAAACAGCCGGATGCCGGACAATCCAGCATGGAGCATTCCGGCGTCAGCCATCCCGGCGCCGACCAGCACCGCGCGGGCTCGCCGGGCATCCCACCGCACGGCGGACCGCCGGACCGCCCGCCGCTCTCGCACGCGCAGGAACGGCTCTGGTTCCTGGAGCAGCTGACCCCGGGAACCGACGCTTGGGTGCTGCTGATCCAGGTCAAGATCACGGGCGATCTCGATGCGGAGGCGCTGGACGGCGCACTCGCGGATGTCCTCGCCCGGCATGCGGCGCTGCGCACGGTCTTCCCGCAGGATCAGGACGGCGCGCCGATCGCACTCGAACGGGCCGCAGGGCCTTCCATCGGCCTGGTCCGAAAGACTTTCGACGACGCTCACCGGGACGAACGGCTGGCGGCCGCCATCGAATGGTTCCGGCGCGAGATCGAGCAGCCCTTCGACCTGGCCGCCGGGCCGCTGCTGCGGGCCGGCCTGGCCAGGACCGGCGCCGCAGAACACTGTCTCGCCATCGCCGTGCACCACATCGTGTGCGACGGCTACTCGGCCGAGATCCTGATGCGCGATCTGTGGGCTTTTTACCGGGCCAGGACCGGCGGCGGTGCGGCCACCGACCTGCCCGCGCTGCCGGTCAGTTACGGCGACGCGGCCGCGTGGCAACGCGCCCGCGCGGATGGCGACGAGGGCGCGGCGGATCTGGCCTACTGGAAACGGCAACTCGAGCACGTGCCCGCGCTGGCCCTGCCCACCGACCGGCCGCAGCCCACTGAGCTGGACTACGACGGCTCGTGGTACCGCTTCGCGCTGGACCGCACGCTCGCCGAATCGGTCCAAGCACTCGCCCGCAAGCTGCGCGCGACTCCGTTCGCGGTGCTCCTCGCCGCGTATCAGACCCTGCTGGGCCGCTGGTGCGCGCAGGAAGACTTCGCCGTGGGCACGGTGGTCGCGGGGCGCGGCCATCCGCAGGTCGAAGATCTCGTCGGGATGTTCGCCAACACCGTGGCGATGCGGGCGAACCTGGCCGGTAACCCGGCTTTCAGCCGGCTCGTGGCGCGGACCGCGGACGCGGTAATCGAGGCGCTGCAACGCGACCACGTGCCCTTCGAACGGATCGTCACCGAACTCGGCGTGCCCCGAGACACCAGCCGCACGCCGGTATATCAGGCCACGTTCGCCTACCAGAACTATGGACGCCCCACAGGTGTCGGCCCCGGATTGGTGGTCGAAGGCCTGCCGCGCGCGGGTGCCTCGACTCATGCCGATCTCGCGCTATATGCGTGGCCTGACGACGATGGCCGCCTCAGTTTCACGTTCACCTACCGCACGGCGATTTTCGACGAGACGACGATCGCGGCGCTGGCCGACCGGTATCGCGCGTTGCTCGGCCAAGTCATCGAGAACTGCGACGTGCGCGTCGGCGACCTGCGCCTCGCCTCTAAGCGCGAGCGCGCGCTCGAACTGACCGAGTGGAACGGCCGAGATCTGCGGCCGGCCGAGCCGGCGCTGCTGCACTGCGGGTTCGTCCGTCAAGCCGCCCGAACACCGGACGCCGTCGCCATCGTGTGCGGCACGGATCAGGCCACTTATCGCGAGCTCGACGACGCGTCCAACCGGATCGCTCATCGCCTGGTCCGACTCGGCGTGCGGCCGGACAGCCGGGTCGGGATTCTGCTTGAGCAATCCGTCGAACTTGCCGCATCGGTACTGGGCGTGCTGAAGGCCGGGGCGGCGTATGTGCCCCTTGATCCGCAGCAGCCGGCCGAGCGTCTCAGCCTCATGCTCGACGACGCGCGTCTCGTCGCGCTTGTCACAACTGGCGATGCGGCGAGGTCAGCGTCAGCGCCGCATGATGACGTCGCGACTCTGCTGTTGGATGACTTCGACGTCAAACAGAGCACTGATCCGGATCTGGCCCTCACTCCCCCGGAGCCCGTCGATCAGAACCCTTGTATCGACGTCGATCCGCTGAATCTGGCGTACGTGATCTACACTTCGGGTTCCACGGGAGCGCCGAAAGGCGTGGCGGTAGCGCACCGCCAAGCGTCCAGCTATCTCGCCGCCATCGTCCGCGAAATCGCGGCGGAACCTGGCGACGGCTACCTGCTGACGCAGTCGCTGTCCTTCGACTTCGGCCTGACCGTGTTCTATGGCTGCCTCGCCACCGGCGGCTGCCTGCACCTGATGCCCGCCCGCAGCAGCGGTCACGAGATCGCCGAATACCTGCGTGCCCACCGGATAGACCACCTCAAGCTGACCCCGTCGCACTTCGAGGCGCTGACCGCGGACCGCGCGGCCACCGAGCTGCTGCCGCGCAAAACCCTGCTGTTCGGGGGCGAGGCCTCGCAGTGGGTCAGGACGCGTGAGCTGGCCGCGCACGGTATACGAATGCTCAATCACTATGGACCGACGGAGGCCACCGTCGGGGTCGCGACTCACGAAGTCGATCCGCACGCGGAACCCGTGGCCAGCACGACTCCGATCGGCTTGGCACTGCCCGGCGCGCGGGTATACGTCCTCGACGATGCCATGGAACCCGTGCCGGCCGGGTCGATCGGCGAACTCTACCTCGGCGGTGACCGGCTGGCGCGCGGCTATCTCGGCCGGCCGGGCGCCACCGCCGACCGGTTCGTGCCCGACCCCTACGGTCCGCCGGGCTCGCGGCTGTACCGCTCCGGCGACCTGGGCCGCCGGCTACCCGGCGGCGCGATCGAGTTCCTCGGCCGGCGCGACCTCCAGGTCAAGATCCGCGGCTATCGGGTGGAACCGGCTGAGATCGAGGCCGCGCTGCTCACCCTGCCCGGCATTCAGCAAACGGTGGTCGACCTGCGCGGCCCGCGGGCCGAACCCGAACTTGTGGCCTACTTCGTCGGCGATGGGGCGCTGCCCCGGCCGAGCGAAGCGGACCTGCGCGCCGCGCTGCGCGACCGCTTGCCCGACTACATGGTGCCGGCCCGGTTCGTACAGCTCGACGCGATCCCGCTCGCGGACCACGGAAAGGTGGATCGCAGAGCCCTGCCAGAACCGCCGCCACGCACGGCTACCGCGGGCACCGCTGCGGAGGGACCGCTCGAAGAGCTGGTCACCGGGATCTTCGCCGCCGTGCTCGCGCTGCCCGGCTACGGTGCCGAAGACGACTTCTTCGACGCGGGCGGCCACTCCCTGCTCGGGTTGCGCGTCGTGGCCCGACTGCGCGCGGCGCTGCCCGCGGGGACCGCTCCCGTCACGGTGATGGACCTCTTCCACGCCCCGACCCCGCGTGCCCTCGCCTCGCTCATCAGGGACCGGCGCGACGGCGCCGCGGACGGGCGGCTGCTGCACCGCCTCACCCCGGCCAGGCGCACCACCCGCAACCTGGTGTGCGCGCCGTACGGAGGCGGATCGGCGCTCATCTACCTCCCGCTCGCCGCCGAACTGCCCGCTGACTGGGCGCTGCACTCGATCGCCGTGCCAGGGCACGAACTCGGCGAGCAGGCGCAGCCGATCGCGCAGGTCGCGCGCGCCTGCGCCCAGGAGATCGCAGGGCTCGAAGGCCCGGTCGTGTTGTACGGCCACTGCGGTCTCGGCGTGATGCTGACGGTCGAGATCGCCCGGCTGCTGGAGGCGGCGGGGCGGCCGGTCGAGGCCGTGTACCTCGGCGGCATCTATCCGTTCGCCCGCCCCGGCGGTCCGCGCGGCCGCCTGTCCGCCCGGTTCACCGCGCTGCGCGACCGGTTCACCAGCGACCGCTGGATGATCAATGCCCTGATCGCGGCCGGCCTCGATGTGGCGGACCTCGATCCCGCGCAGCTCGCGCTGATCGCCCGCAACCGCCGCACCGGCAGCCGGGAGGCGGAGCTGTACTTCGGCGCGCTGTTCGGCGACGGCAGCCGGCCTGTCCCGCTCGCCGCACCCGTGATTTCGGTCGCCGGGGAGCGGGATCCGGCCACTGAGTTCTATGCCGAGCGTTTCCGTGAGTGGCACGCGCTGTCCGCGACCACCGGGCTCGTCGTGCTCGACGAAGCAGGGCACTTCTTTCTCAGGCACCGCGCCGCCGAGCTTGCCGATATCGTCACCGGCGTCCACCCGCAGGTGCGCCGACTGGCGGAGCGGGAGTCAGGGCCCGATGACTCGCGCCGCCGTGAGCACCTGGATTCGCCGTATGCCCGCAGGCCCGGCGCAACGTGGTGGCTAGCAGACGTTTCCTCGACGTCTACCGCCGCGTCGCCACCAGCACAATCGGCCGCGCCGTCCGCCGCTCGCACCGCCGCTGTCGCGTCCGCACCCGGCGGCGACCCGTCGGCCGCGCGGCCCAGTATGGCCCGCTTCGCCGCTGTCGCCTCAGGACAGGCCGTCTCGATGATCGGCTCGGCGCTGTCCGAGTTCGCGATCCCCGTCTGGGTACTGCTGCATACCGGATCCCTGGCGCGCTTCGCGTTCTTCTCGGTCGTGGCCTTGGTGCCCGGCTTGCTCATCGCGCCGCTGGCCGGCGCGATCGTCGACCGCGGCGACCGTCGCAGGGTCATGCTTTTCGGCGACTGCGCCGCCGGCGCCGTCCAATGTGCGCTGGCCTGCCTGTACTTCACCGGCACCTTGCGCGCCTGGCATCTCTATGCGTTGCTCACCGTGCTATCCGTGGCCCTGACCTTCCAACGGCTCGCGTACGCCTCCGCGGTCGCTCAGCTTGTGCCGAAGCGCTTTCTCGGGCACGCGAACGGGATCGTGCAGTTCACCAACGGAATCGCCCAGTTCTTCGTTCCGGTCGCCGCGCTCGGCATCCTCACCCTGATCGGCCTCGGCGGCATCCTCGCGATCGACGCGGCGAGTTATGTCTTCGCCGTGGCCGTCACCGCCTGCGTGCGCTTTCCCCGGACCACCGCTTGGCGCCGGCGCGAGTCGCTGGGCGCCGAGATCGCGGAAGGCTTCAGATACGCCGTGGGCAACCGCGGTCTGCGTGCGATGCTGCTGCAATTCGCGGCGGTCAACCTGTTCCTCGCTCCGCTGCTGGTGATGATTCCGCCGCTCGTGCTGTCGTTCGCGCCGCTGCGCACCGCGGCCTTGGTGTCGACCGTCTCCGGGGCGGGTCTGCTCGTCGGCGGCGTCGTGATGAGCATCTGGGGCGGGCCGCGCAGGCGGCGGATGCGCGCGATGCGCGCCATCATCCTGCTGTTCGCGGCGAGCGGCGCGTTGACCGGGCTCGCCGCGACCACCTGGAGCGTCGCGCTGGGGGCGTTCGGCATGACGCTGAGCCTGGCCCTGATGAACGGCGTCTACGCGACGATCGTCCTGGTCAAGGTGCCGCTGCGCTTTCATGGGCGGATCTTCGCCGTCAATACCGTGATCGCCTGGTCGACCATCCCGCTCGCGGCCGGGCTGCTCGGTCCGCTCACCGCCCGCTTCGCCGGGATCCACACCGTCTACGAGCTGTTCGCGGCGCTGATCGTCGTCACGCTGCTGGCCGCTGGGCGCTCGCGTTCCGTCGCTGATTTCGACGACCTCGTCCCGGATGCCGAATCCGACGACCTGGTCGGCGTCGCGGCGTTGCGCGCGGCGCGATCCGCGGATCCCGCCGCGGCGAAGGCGAAGGAGTTGACGGCCGCATGACGGATGACCGGCATGCCGTGGTGCTCAACGATGAGGAGCAGTATTCGATCTGGCCCGAGGGCAAGCAGTTGCCCTCGGGTTGGCGGGCCGAAGGCATGGTCGGCACGCGCGCTGAATGCATTGCGTACATCGACCGGGTCTGGGTCGACCTGCGCCCCCGGTCCCTGCGCGAGCGGATGGGGCCGGGGAGCTGATCCGAGACCGCGGGACCACGGCATCGACGGATTCATCGAGCGGGGTTGACGGCCGCGAACGCCGGCTGGCCCGGGCCACCGGTGCGGCGGCGGCCCGGACCAGAGTCAACCGGTTTGGCAGCGTCCTGAACTCAGAAGACGGTTGCCGAGTCCAGCGCGATGATGTCGTTCGCGCTCGCGCTGTTCTTGGTTCCGGTCACGGTGATCGTGATGGTGTGGCTTCCGGCGCTGAGGCCGGACACCGTGAACAGGCTCGCTCCGGGGACGCGGGTGGCGCTGTAGTCATCGACGCTGCGTGCGGCGGCGCCGTCGACCGAGTAGGTGGCGATGCCCTGGTCCACGTCCTTGACTCCGTAGATGACCGCGCCGGTACCGGTGAAGGCCAGCGTCGCGGTCGATCCGGCGGTGCTGTTCCAGTGCGCGGTTCCTTCGTAGAGGTCGCCGATACCGGTAGCGGTCCCCCAGTTGTTGCCGTAGGCGAAGGAGCTGGTGCCGGTGACAGTGGCGTCGTCGATGGTTGAGATGGCCGGAGTCACGGTGGCGTAGTCGATCGCGACGGTGTCGCGGGAACTGGCGGAGTTCTTGGTTCCGGTGTTGCTGATGGTGACGGTGTGGGTGCCTGAGGCCAGGCCGGTGCTGGACCACAGGGGCGCTTGGGCGGCGCGGGTGCTGGCGTAATCGTCCGCGTAGGTCACCGGTCCGCCGTCCACCGAGAAGGCCGCGATGCCCTGGTCGTGATCTTTGACGCCCCAGATGGTGACGCCGCTGCCGGTGAAGGTGTAGCTGGCAGCGCCGCCGGTGGTGTTGCTCCAATGCGCAGTGCCCTGATACAGGTCGGAGACGCCGGTGGCGGTGCCCCAGTTCGCGTCGTAGCCGAAGTGATCGGTGCCGGAGGTGACGGTGTCATCGGTGGTGGTGTCCGCCGCGCTCGAGCCCGGCGGCGTCACGAATACCACGTAGGCACCGTCGGCGTCGCCGAGGGTGACCGGCACGGTGATCGCGTCGCCGGAGACTGAGACGTTGCCGCTGTATACCGTCTGAGGGCTGCCCAGCGAGGCCACGTCGGGGATCCGGTCAACCTCGACGTGTGTGGTGCTGTTCGAGCTCAGCCACGGATCCGAGCTAAATCCACTGATGGACACGTTCGCTTGCCCGACGAAGCCGCCGGAGTCGCCGATGAGCGCCGCCATTTGCTTCTTGGTGCTGTCGACGGCCGCGGTGATGGCGGTGTTGCCGCTCCCGGTGGTCGATACGCGTGTTCCGGTCAGATCCGCGTAAGCGCGGTAGGTCCAGTACTGGCCGGAGGGGACCAGGTTCCCGCCGGTGTTGGTGAGGATGACGCCGAGATCGCCGGAGGCGCAGCAGTTCGTCCACTCCCCCCGCGCGGCGGTGGCCATGCCGGACTGGGCGAAGCGGTCCAGCGACCAGGCGGTGTAAGCGGAGTTCTGCACGTTCTGCGGGAGGTATTCGTTGGCTGACTGGGTGATGCCGGTGATCGCGTCCGCGGACAGGTATCCGTTGACCTGGGCGACTGCGGCGACCGGGTCCTCGGTGCCGCCGCCTTCGAGGTGGTAGCTGATGACGTTGGGCAGGGTCCCGGCGGCCTGTGCGGTCTGGATCCACGTCTGGAACGCGCTAGTCGGCCCGCCCGCGTATGCGGGCCCGTCGATGGGCGCGGCGGGGGCCAGCCGGCGGATCTCCCGGACGGCGCTGTTCCACATGTTCCAGTACTGAGTCCCGATACCGGGCGGGAAGAAGCCGCCGCCGTTGGGCTCGTTGTAGGGCTCGTAGGTGACCGTCACGCCGGCGGACTGCATCGCGGCGATGGTGGTGTCGATGAAGGTGATCCAGTTCGAGCAGTCGCCGTTGTTGCACGGGTAGAGCGCGTTGCTCGGCTGAGTCAGGTCGGCGCCCCACAGGTCACTGAGCATCAGGACGTATTCGGCGTGGTACGGCGCTCGGGTGACGCGCTTGGCCTGGTCGACGATGGAAGTGATCCGCGCCTGATAGCCGGTACCGGCCCGGTAACCGTCGCCGATCCAGCCGTCGCCCGCGATGCGCGCGCCGCCGCCTCGCATCAGCGTGGGGTTGAGGGGCTGAAGGTAGTTGTCGCCGGGCGCGCTGCCGTCCTGGCTCAGACCGTAGAGGAAGCCCTGCCCGACGCCGGTCATCGCCCCGGCGGTGCTGGACAGGTTCACCGCCAGCGACTGAGTCGACGCGCTGGCGCTCGGCGGCACGGCCACCAGGGCGAGGGTCGCGCTCGCGCCGAGCGCGAGCCAGCTTTTGATCTTTAAGCGTGCCATGTCACTTCTCCTTCGAAATGACGAAACGGGGGCACCGATCGAGGCGCGCGGCCGGCAAGCTGGCGTGACGCGACTGTCGAATCGATTCGTCAGAACTTAAGCGCGACCGCTCGCAGGTGTCAATGGGCTATCGCGCATCCCCTTAATCGCTTGGCACTCGATCAGTCATGAGGCACCGTTTGGCCAGCCGATCACGGCGATACACGCTCGACCACGCGACGCAGTGCTCTGCATGCGGTGCTGAAGCTGTACCGATTCCAGGTGGGCGAGGTCAGTCGAACGACCTCGAACCGATTCGTCAATCCGTGGCCCTGACGGAATTGACGAGATCGAGGCTTGACACCCCGCCCGCGCGCCCGAGCGCAGTCACCCGGCGTCGGCTGGGAAAGTCCAGCCCTGCGGAAATCCACTCTCGACCGGCACCGCGCCCCCCGTAATCCTGGTGGCGTCGCCGCAAAGTGCGGCGTGATCGCGATCCGCGGCCGCGTGTCCGGCATACTTAACCGGATCAGTCTCACGGGTATCTCGCGACGCGCTTCATCAGTGGAGGGGCACACGGCATCATGACCGCCACCAACGACTTCCGTATCAGCGGCCTGAAGTTCCCCGACGGCTTCACGTTCGGCGCCGCGAGCGCGGCCTACCAGATCGAGGGCGCCGCCACCGAAGACGGGCGCGGAGCGAGCATCTGGGACACCTTCAGCCACACGCCCGGCAAGGTCGCGAACGGCGACACCGGTGACGTCGCGGTCGAGTTCTACCACCGGGTCGACGAGGACCTCGACCTCATCAAGAGCCTGCATCTGTCCGCCTACCGTTTCTCGATCGCGTGGCCGCGCGTCATCCCGGCCGGCACCGGCGAGGTCAACGAGGCCGGCCTGGCGTTCTACGAGAAGGTCGTCGACGGCCTGATCGCGCGCGGCATCGACCCCGTGGTCACGCTCTACCACTGGGACCTGCCGCAGCCGCTGGAGGACCGCGGCGGCTGGACCAATCGCGAGACCAGCTACGCTTTCGCCCGGTACGCGCGCGTCGTGGGCGAGCGCCTCGGCGACCGCGTCGCGGTGTGGACCACGCTCAACGAGCCGTGGTGCTCGGCCTACCTCGGCTACGCGAGCGGCGAGCACGCGCCCGGCCACCGCAGCGAGCTGGAAGCATTGCAGGCCGTGCACCACCTGAACCTCGCGCACGGCCTCGCGCTGATCGAACTGCGCGAGGTGGTCACCCGGCCGGACGCGAAGTTCTCGGTGACCAACTGCCTGGCGACCGCGTACGCCGCGGATCCCGCCAACCCCGAGGACGTGGACGCCAAGCGTCAGATCGAGGCGCTGCAAAACCGCGCCTTCACCGACCCGCAACTGCGCGGCTTCTACCCGCCGGACCTGCTGGAGGACACCAAGCACATCACCGACTGGTCGTTCGTGCGCGACGGCGACGTGCAGCTGATCAACCAGCCGATCGACGTCGTGGGCATCAACTACTACTGCACCGGCACGGCGCGACGCGGTCCGGAGCACTCGACCGAGGGCACGCCGTACCCGGGCGCGACGCGCGTCGAGGCCGTCGAGCAGCCCGGACCGTACACGGACATGGGCTGGAACATCGCCCCGCAGGGCCTATACGACCTGCTCGTCGCGACGCACAAGGCGTACCCGGAGTACGACATCATGATCATGGAGAACGGGGCGGCCTACCGCGACCAGGTCGTCGAGCAGGACGGCGCCAAGCGCGTGCACGACCCCGAGCGCGTCGACTTCCTGCTGCGCCACTTCGCCGCGGCCCACCGCGCGATCGAGGCCGGCGTGCCGCTGACCGGCTACTTCGTCTGGTCGCTGATGGACAACTTCGAGTGGGCCTTCGGGTACTCCAAGCGTTTCGGCATCGTCTACGTCGACTACGAGACCCAGGAGCGCATCAAGAAGGACAGCGCACTGTGGTATGCGAACTTCGCCGAAACCGGCGTGATCCCCGGACACGTGATCCCCGAGCAGTTCCTCGGTGACATCCTCAGCTCGCCAGGCCGAAACTGACGCGGCGGATCGCGCGGCAGCCGCCCCGGTCTCTCAGCGCGGGGCGGCCGCGCGGCGCGAGCAACTCCTCCGCAGGTGTGGGAAGCTGCAGGGATGGACGAGCCCGAGATCGAGAAGAGCGGTGCCGCTGACGCACCGGATTCCGAGGACGCCGAGCGGGAAGAGCTCAGCGGTGAGGACGAGATGAAGCGCAAGTTCCGTGAGGCGCTTGAGCGCAAGCAGGGGAAGAACTCGGCCGGCAGCGGTTCCGTGTCTGGCAAGGACCCGTCGAAAGCGCACTCCGCCCACGGTCCTGCCGGGAGTCGGCGCTCCTTTCGGCGCAAGAGCGGCTAGGCATACACGCTCTGCGCGTGCATTCCGGCCCCTGAGTTCAGCGTCGGATCCGACTGCGTGACCGGCCGTGCAGCGGTCGCCGGCGTCGCTGATCAGGCTGCCGACCGGACGCACATAGCTAGAAAGTCATAGCCACTCCCGGTTCCTTCCTGCGAGCGCTCGAACGGCCAGGCTCTTGGGTAAGGATGCAAGAGGTCTGAGACGAACCGCACGCACAGCAGCGGGTTGATAGAACAGAACCAGGCCTGTCTGGAAAGACTCGCCTGGGCCGAGGGGTTGACGTGGCGTGTCGGCTGGCGACGTTGGCCGCCGCCAGCCGACGGCGGTGTTCAACTGTCGCAGGCACATCCGGCGGCGGTCTTCGCCTCGGTCGCGGTCTGGCTCGGGTCGACGGCGGCTTCGTCGGGCGTGCAGCAGTTGGTGGTGCCGCAGCAGACCTCGCCGCCACCCGCGGTGTTCGCTGCGCTCTTGCTGAGGGTGTCGGCGTCGGCCTTCACGACGTACACCTCCCACGGCTCCTTGCCCGGGCCGGTGACCCACACCTTGTCCTGCAGCGCGTAGCAGCAGGAGGTGTTCTCCTCCTCGAAGGTGGCCAGTCCCGCGGCGGACAGGCGGGCGGTCGCGTCGCTCACCTGCTCGGTGCTCTCGACCTCCACCCCGAGGTGATCCAGGGCGGTCGGGACGTCGCCTTCGCCCTCGATCAGCACCAGCTTGAGCGGCGGCTCGGCGATCGCGAAGTTCGCGTAGCCGGGGCGGCGCTTGGCCGGCTCGGCGCCGAACAGCTTGGAGTAGAACGCGATGGAGCCCTCCAGGTCGGACACCCTCAGCGCGAGCTGGACTCGGGACACGTCGATCACCCTCTCTGAATAGATGTTTGTCTATACAGTGAGAGCTTGCCTCTTTGAATAGACGGCTGTCAAGATAGACGCATGTCGAAGAAGGAGCTGCCGGTGCTGCCGGCGCCCGCGTGCTGCACCCCCCTGTCCCGCGAGCCGCTGGGCGAGGACGACGCGAAGACGCTGGCCGGGATGTTCAAGGCCCTGTCGGATCCGGTGCGCCTGCGGCTGCTGTCGCTGATCGCCTCGCACGAGGGCGGCGAGGCGTGCGTGTGCGATCTGGCCGGCCCGTTCGACGTGACGCAGCCGACCATCTCCCATCACCTGCGGGTGCTGCGCGAGGCCGGGCTGATCGACTGCGAGCGGCGCGGCACCTGGGTCTACTACTGGGTGCTGCCTACCGCGTTGGAGCGGCTCGGCTCGCTGCTGTCCACCGACGGCCTGGTCGCCGCGGGCCCGCGATGACCGAACCGCTCGCGCGCCGCGCCCTGGCCGAAGCCTTGGGCACGGGGCTGCTGGTCACGGTCGTGGTCGGCTCCGGGATCATGGCGGCGCGGCTGTCGCCGCGCGATGTCGGCCTGCAGTTGCTGGAGAACTCCACCGCGACCGCGCTGGGCTTGGCCGTGCTGATCCTGATACTCGGCCCGGTGTCCGGCGCGCACTTCAACCCGGTGGTCACCCTCGCCGACTGCGCGCTGGGCCGGCGCACCGACAGCGGCGTCGACGCGCGCACCGTCGCGGTGTTCATTCCGGCACAGATCGCCGGCGGGATCGGCGGGGCGGTGCTGGCGAACCTGATGTTCGCTCTGCCGGCCGCTACCGCTTCGACCCATACCCGTACCGGCGGCCACCTGTGGCTCGGCGAGGTCATCGCGACCGCCGGGCTGGTGCTGCTGGTCTTCGCCCTGGCCCGCACCGGCCGCGGGCAGTACGGCCCCGCGGCGGTCGGCGCGTACATCGCCGCAGCCTACTGGTTCACCTCCTCCACCAGCTTCGCGAACCCCGCGGTGACCATCGCCCGCGCCTTCACCGACACCTTCGCCGGGATCGCTCCGGGCTCGATCGGCGCCTTCATCGCCGCTCAGCTGCTCGGCGCCGCCGTCGGCACCGCGCTGGTCCTCGCCCTCTTCCCGCACCGGGCGACCCCGGCCAAGCCGCCGGCCGCCGCCGAGCACCCGGCCGACCTGGCCACCACCATCTCCACCAGCGCAAGGAGCAGAGTGTGACCGACAAGCCCAGCGTGCTGTTCGTGTGCGTGCACAACGCCGGCCGCTCCCAGATGGCCGCCGGATTCCTGACCCGTCTCGCCGCAGGCCGCATCGAGGTGCGCTCCGCAGGTTCCACCCCGGCCGACCGGGTCAACCCCGTCGCCATCGAGGCGATGAAGGAAGTCGGCATCGACATCTCCGAGCAGACCCCGAAGGTCCTCACGCTCGACGCGGTCAAAGCCAGCGACGTGTGCATCACCATGGGCTGCGGCGACACCTGCCCGGTCTTCCCCGGCAAGCGCTACCTCGACTGGGAACTCGACGACCCGGCCGGACAGGGCATCGAGGCGGTGCGAGCGATCCGCGACGCGATCGAGAAACGGGTACGCACCCTGATCGACGAGCTGCTGCCTGACGGCGGCGCGGCATGAACGCCCGCGCGAAGGCACCGGATATGGCAATGGCAACGGTGCGCACCGCCGCCATGACGGCCGAGCACGCGGCGCGAGTGCTGGCGATCTACCAGGCCGGGATCGACGAGGGCCAGGCCACCTTCGAGACCGCCGCACCGAACTGGGCGGCGTTCGACGCCGCGAAGCTTCCCGAGCACCGCCTGGTCGCACTCGACGAGAGCGGGAAGCTGCTCGGCTGGGCGGCGGTCGTCCCGGTCTCGGACCGCTGTGTCTACGCAGGCGTCGTCGAACACTCCGTCTACGTGCACCCCGCGACGCGCGGCCGCGGCGTTGGCACCGCGCTGCTGAACGCGCTGATCGCTTCCACCGAGGCGGCGGGGATCTGGACCATCCAGTCCGGGATCTTCCCCGAGAACACCGCCAGCCTCGCCCTGCACGCTCGGTGCGGCTTTCGCATCGTCGGCCTGCGCGAGAAGGTCGGGCGCCACCACGGGCTGTGGCGCGATGTCGTGTTGGTCGAGCGGCGTAGCCCCACCATCACCTGACACACCATCAGTACCAAGACGAGGGAATTTTGCCAGGCCGATCCGAGACGGGGACGTAGCCGTGAGGAGCGCGGGCTAGCCCCCGTCAATAACGCGCTCTGCTCACACGCGCGCGCTGCCCTGCCGCGGTCCGCCCCTTCGCGGGCTCGCCGTCGATCCGCTGCGCGTCCCTCTCCTTGATGCGCGCTGCTTCCTTGCGGGCGTCGGCCTGGGTGGCACGTTCACGCTGCAGCCATTCGGGAGGATCCGCCTTCAGTGCCTCGATCTGCTCGGTGGTGAGGGGTTCGGTCACTCCCCCGCGGGCGAGGCCGGCGATGGAAATACCGAGCTTCACAGCGCTCACCTGGCGGGGGTGGGGGCCGTGGCTGCGCAGGTCCCGCAGCCACGCCGGAGGGTCGGCCTGCAGCGCGTTCAGCTCGTCACGCGAGACGAGGCCCTCCTGGAACTCGGCTGGGGCGGCCCCGAGGTGGATGCCCAGTTTCTTCGCCGCGGTCGCGGGCTTCATCGTCTGCGGGGTCTTGTGCGACTTCATGAGTCAACAGTAGCGACCGCGCACGACGATTACGGCCGGTAGCCTGGCCAAGTGACAGGCACATACGCAGCCGCTTCGTTCCGCCTCGCGTACGTCCCGGGCGTGACCCCCGGAAAGTGGGTGCGAACCTGGAGCGAGCGGGTGCCCGACGTGCCGCTCGAACTCATCGCGGCAGCCACGGCCGAAGCGGTCGCCGCGCTGCACGACGCCACGGCCGACGCCGCTCTCGTGCGACTGCCGATCGACCGCGCCGGCCTGAGCGCGATCCCGCTGTACACCGAGGCCAGCGTCGTCGTGATTCCCAAAGACCACGAGGTGGCGGCGGTCGATGAAGTCTCGGTCGGGGACCTTGCCGACTACATCTGGCTGCATCCCCTCGACGACTGCCTAGGCTGGGAGAGCCTGCCGGGGCTGCCCGCGAACGAACGCCCCCCGACGACGGTGGACGCCGTCGAACTGGTCGCCGCCGGAGTGGGGCTGCTGGTCGTCCCGCAGTCGCTCGCGCGCCTTCACCATCGCAAGGACCTCACGTACCGGACGCTGACGGACGCCCCGCAGTCGCGCGTCGCGCTGTCCTGGCTCGAAGAACGCAGCACCGACCTGATGGAGCAGTTCATCGGGATCGTGCGAGGGCGGACAGTCAACAGCTCAAGGGGGCGTCCTTCCTCACCGGCGCCCGTGCAGCCGAAACCGAAGGCCAAGGATTCGGGCAACGCACGCAAGCGGTCCGCAACCGGCAGGCCGCGACGCCGGACCTGACCTTCGCGGCCACGGCCTTCCGCAGCGCCGCAGTGCCGCCGCAGCGCCACCCCAGCTGGCAACCACTGACGCGGATGGCTTGGTCGGCGCGGTGCGGCGATTGCGCTTCTCATAACACGAGCGCCTGCGTACGTATCCGTTCGGTCAGGGCAGCGCTCACCGCGTCCAACGCAGACGCCGGGCGTCGCCCAGTCAGCTCGAGGCGCCCCATACGCCGCTGCTGGATTTCAGGTCGAGCCCGGTGTGTGTGCCGGTTTTGCCGGATGAGGCGTCGTAGCTGAGCAGCGAGCTTGTCGAGGGGTCCAGGGCGAGGAAGCGGTCACCGGACCACACGCTGGGCATGTCGTCGGCGAGCGAGCCGGGGCTGGGCGCCGTGTAGGTGGAGTAGGCCCCGATGCTCGTGGCAGTGCCGTTCTTGATGTCCACCACGACAAGCGCGGTCGCGTGCGTGCCGTTGTCGAGGACGGCGGTCGCGTAGTAGCGGCCGGTCGGGTCGAGTGTGCCTGCGCCGGCCGCGGCCTTGTCGCCCGAACCGACCGGCAGCGCGGTTTGCCGACCTGTCGAGACGTTGTACGTCGCGACGCATGAGCCCGTGGTGCACTGGCGCGGGGCGATCACGACGGTATCGCCCGCAGCGGCGAGCGGGTTCGTGTCGGTGATCAGAGGTTTGAGTGCGTCCTGGGCGCCGAGCAGGTCGAGGTTCGTCAGCACCCTGCCGCTGGGCGTGCCGGTGTCGGTCGCCGTGGTCAGTTCCTTGACGATCAATCCCTTGGCGGATTCGCTGATCGGCAGTACGCCGCAGCCAAGCAGGCGGAAGGGTTCGATCATCGAGCCGGCGGCGTCGAGCTCGCCGAGTTGGTAGCGCGGCAGGTGGATCTGCCCGTGTTCCACGGCCGGGCAGCTTTGGTCGGTGGACATGCGCACGGCCCACAGGTCGTGGCCGTTGGCAGCGGGGAACCAGGACAGGGCCTGACCGCTGGGGATCAGATTCGGTGCGCCGGGGGCTTGCGGGTTGACCGTGGCCAGTTGGCCTTGGCTGCCTTCGATGCCGACGACCAGGGTGGGAGAGAGCTGCGCGACCTGCCGTAGCGCGAGCGGGTCGCCGGCCGAGCCGGGCGTGGCCGTGCCCGCGGTCGCCTGTGGGGCGCCGCCGGCTACGTCGGCCAGGATCTCGACCTGGCCGGCCAGGTCCAGCACGATGCCCTTCGGTGTCCCGCTCAGGCTCGGGCTAGAACTGCCGGTGCTGCTCGCACAGGCGGCGACGCTGAGAAGAAGTGAGACCGACGCGGCGATGACTGCCACCGGTCGCTGCGGTGTCCAGCTGACAGGCATGGTGGGTGTTGTCCTTTTAGCTGAGGCGGGGCGCCGGGTGGGTACGGCGATCGGCCGCGCCCACCCGGCCAGGCATCACGGGGAGGGGTTGCAGGGGCCCGTCGCGGTGCACTCGGAGAAGAACGGGTACACCACGATCGCCTCGAGGTATCCGTAGTCGTTGACATCGTTGACACCGCAGCCGGCGGTCTGCCGCGCTTCCCAGAGGTGGAAGGTGTGGTACTCGACCTTCGGCTGTATGTAGCCGTACTGGTGGGCAGGCACGGTCATGCTGTCAGTCGCGGTCCAGCCGGTTGATGTCGTGGTGGTGATGCTGTAGGAGTAGTTGGCGTTGATCTGAGCAATGCCCCAGCTCACTGACACACTGGCGCTCGCCTCCCACTTGGTGGCGCGCGACGAGGTCACGCTCATCGCGTAGTTCAGCGTGCCGCCGCTCGTGGAGCCGTTGTACTTCCCGACCGCAGTCCCGATCGAGTCGTAACCGCTGACCCCGTCGTCATCCACCTGAACCCAGGTGTCCGGCGGGCAGCTGTCGGGATGGACGGTGGCGTGCTGGTGGGCCGGCGTCGCCGCCGCCGAGGCCGCCGGCGCGGCGAACGCCCCGACGGCCAGCGCGATGGCCGCGCCGGCGAGCGTGGCGCCGAGACGCCGCGACCTCATGATGCGATAATTCAAGTCCGCCTCCTGGACGAGTCACTCACGTGTTGGTTCAGCGAAGGGGGCGAAACATCGCAACATCGCAGGGCAGCGTAAGCAGCGTGACGAAGCCCCCGTGTCGTGATGAGCGGCGGCAGCTCTTCCACAGCTGCCGCCGCGCCGACTTCGCGGTAGAAGCTACCAGGGACTGCGCATAGTGATCAACGCCTTACCCGCAGCGCGCGAAGCACAATCCGTTGTCGTACTTACGACGCTCTATTGCAGCGCCGGGTAGGTGGGAACGCTTATTCACGCACGGAGTCAGTATCTCTGTAGTCTGATAAGCCAGCCTGCGCGTGACTCATGTCACACCCCTTGCGCACCTGTGCGCAAGACGTCGAGCAGCGGCGCGAGACCATCGCGCTTGCCGGTGGGATCAGTGTTCAAAGTATGGTTGCGGCTGCGCGAGGCTGCGCGGCACCTCGATCGCCGCTCAAGTACCGCACGGCCCGAACGACTCGACACTGCCAGGACCTTGGCGACGCGCTTGACGCCGACGCTCAGGGTCCGCATCGGGGCGAACGGGGGAAACAGGCGTCACCGGACAGAGCTGCTGGCGTCGCCGGCGTCCGCCCGCGCCTGCTCGGCGAGGCGTCGCTTGGCCTCGTCCCAGGTGATCGGCAACTGCTCAACCTCAACCTCCCAGAACGTGAAGGTCGAACTCTGCATGGTCGAGCGCAGTTCGTTCATGATGCTGCGATGCGGCTCGGTGCCGGCGTAGGTGTAGAGGGCATCGCGATCCTGCCACGCTGAGAGGGTGAAGAAGGTTCGCTTGAGCGGCTGCGCGATCAGGGAGGCGCCCAGCGCCCCGGGAGCGGAGCGCACCTGGCGCCACGCCGCGAAGGACTTCAGGAAGAAGCGCAGGACGCCCGAGCGCACGGTGAAGCGGGAAGCCATGATGATGGCCCGGGTGTTCGGCGCGGCAGGGTTCGGGATCGTCCAAGGAAGCGTAGGCACGGTAGGTTCCCCTCCACAATTGGATACTGTCACTATCCAGATTAGATAGTAGCAGTATCCAGTGGCTAGACGTTAGGCGGAAGCAATTGCGCATCTCCGAGTTGAGCAAGCGCAGCGGGGTGTCTGTCGCGACCATCAAGTTCTACCTCCGCGAACAACTGCTGCCGCCCGGCGAGGCGGTGGCCGCCACCCAGGCCGAGTACGGGCAGGCGCACCTGCGCCGGCTTCGACTGATCCGTGCCCTCATCGGTGTCCGGGGACTGACGGTCAACGCCACCAGGCAGGTGCTGACCGCCGTGTCCGAGAACGAGGCGGACCTGCACCAGGTGCTCGGCCTCGTGCTCGGCGTCAGGCCGGTCGACCGGGACGAGCAGCCCGACCCGGAACCCGACACGTCCGACGCCGACGCGCTGGTGACGCAGATGGGCTGGCAGATCACGCAACGCTCCCCCGCCCGCAAGGTGCTCACGGAAACCCTGCAGACCATTCGCTCGCTCGGCGCGGATTACGACTGGCGCTCCCTCATCCCGTACGCCGAACTCGCCCAGCAGACCGCCGTACTCGACCTCGACCAGCTCGACGACACCAATGACCCGCTCGAACAGGCCGAGCGAGCCATCCTGCTGACGATCCTGCTGGAGCCGGCCCTGCTGGCGCTGCGCCGATTGGCCCAGGAGCATGAATCGGCCAGACGGTACGGCAGCTGACCGCCTCCCCGGCTGGGCGGGCACGGACCACCCGGACGACCTCGTGCCTGCCCGGCTTGGGGTATGTCGAGGCACTGCTGCCGACGGCCAGCGCGGGAGTCTTCGTCCGCCGTGGCCGTCGGTGGTCTGGAAGACCAGGCGCCTAGCCGGCGATCAGTAGGTGTACCACGAACCGTCACATTCGCCGACCCCGCTGGGGATCGCGGAGTTGTTCAGGTAGTCCCCATAGACCCACGCGGCGAGGGACCATACGGCCGTCGTCGAGCTATTGGTGACGGCGAACCAGATGTCGCTGCGGCCGTCGTAGTTCTGACCGCGGGTCCAGCACACGACGTTGACCCAGCCGTGCTGCACCACATCCGTGCCGTTCTTGTTGCCGACGATGGGTGCCGAGTACCGACCGATGCCGTGTCCGGCATTGGCGTACACCAGTGCTCCGGCGGCCCACGTCTCGGCCTGACTTTTATCACTGGTGTGGGGTTCGCTCGGCCGTAGCGCTGTGAACTGCTGTTTTGCTGCTGCGCGTCGGCGGATTTGCGCACTGAACTAGTCGGTGGACCAGCGCCCGCTCAAGGGCAGGTCGATGGACAGGTCAGGGCTGGCGATCTCGACGTCGCCGTCGAAGTCCGACGCCGCGTCTCGGGCGGCGGCCGGATCGGTGTCGGGCCTTAGGTGGGTCAGGAGCAGCCGGCCGACCCCGGCCCGCGCGGCCTGCCCCGCCGCCTGGCGCGCGGTGGTGAGGTAGCCGACGTTCTGCGACGGCATGTCGTCCGCGTAGGTCGCCTCCGCGATCAGCAGGTCCACCTCCTGGGCCAGTTCGACCACGGCCGGGTCGGGTCCGCAGTCCCCGGTATACGCCAACGCGACACCGTCCGCGGCCACGCGCATCCCGGCGTTCGGCACGAAGTGCGGCAGCAGTCGCGTGTCGACGGTGAACGGGCCCACGCCGAACCGGTCACCGCCGGCGAACTCCCGCAAGGCGATCGCGTCGTCCAGCATGCCGGGCCGATCCAGCGCCAGTACCGCGTCCAGCGCGCCGGGCAACGCGTAGACCGGCAACGCGGGTGCCGGATCCCCGCTCAACGCCCGCACGCGCAGCAATGGATTGAGATCGGCGCAGTGGTCGGGATGCCCATGGCTGATCACCACGGCGTCGATCCGCGCCCCCGGGACCACGGCCAGCAGCCGGGGCACGACCGCGTAGCCGGCGTCCATCAGCAACCGGAACCCGTCGTGCTCCACCAGGAAGCCGCTGCACGCCGCGTCCGGCGTCGGCCACGCCCCGCTGCCGCCCAGCACCGTGATCCGCATGTTCTCCACTATCGCAGTGGTGGTCGCGGTTTGTTCGCCCCGTTCACAGGCGGGTAGCGCGGTGTCGGCGGGGCTTGGTAGGTTCCGGCCCGCCGTACGCATGCGGATGGGGTCTGCATACGCGAGAGATCCGACCACGGGCAGTACATGCGGACGGCTGACCGAAGCGACGAGCTTGACGCGCCGCGGCACAACCCGCCCGAACCGCATAGTTGCCCCAGCTGAAGTAGATGAAGCCGATACTGTCCAGCGTGGAGGCCTCGACATGCAGGGAGCCGGCCTCGCGGGCGAGCGTCAGGGCCTGCTCGCAGTGGCCCAGTGCCTGCGCATATTCGCCGAGCATGCACGAGTACCACCCGACGCTGTTGAGTGCGCGCCCCTCTCCGACCCGATCCTGCTTCGATCGGAACAGCTCGAGCCCGCGCTGAGAGTACTCCACCGCCTCGGGGAACAACTCCTGCTCGCCATAGGTCAGGGCTAGGCGGTGTTGGGGAATGTATCAAGGCAACGATCCGGCCGCCGCTTTGTCGGGGATCGTGACGGCGAATCGCCACGCGCCGCCAGGCGCAGATGGTTCACTGCGCGACGAGCCTGGGCGTGCGGCCGGAGCGTCCTCAT
>DASUAR010000124.1:0-13644 GCA_035763685.1 Actinocrinis sp.
CGAACAGTTCAACTGGGCGATCGACTGGTTCGACGCGATCGCCCGCGGGGTGCGGCGCACCGCGCTGTGGATCGTCGAGGAGGACGGCTCCGAGGCGCGCTATTCCTTCGATGAGATCGCGCACCGCTCGGACCAGGTCGCCGCGCACCTCGCGGCGCACGGCGTGGCCCGCGGCGACCGGGTGCTGGTGATGCTGAACAACCAGGTCGAGCTGTGGGAGTCGATGCTGGCGGTGATGAAGCTCGGCGCGGTCATCCTCCCGACGACCACCGCGCTCGGACCGGCCGACCTGACCGACCGCATCACCCGCGGCAAGGTGAAGCACGTGCTGGTCAACGCCGCGGACATCGGCAAGTTCGACACGGTGGCCGGCAACTACGGCCGCTTCGCGGTCGGCCGGCCGCCAGCGGGCTGGGTCGCTTACCGCGACGCGTACCGCCTCGACGCGCCCGCCGCCGTGCATCCGGGTACCGCTCCCTCGGATCCGCAACTGCTCTACTTCACCTCCGGCACCACGAGCCGGCCGAAGCTGGTCGAGCACACTCAGGTCTCGTACCCGGTGGGGCACCTGGCGACCTCGTTCTGGGTGGCGGCCAAACCCGGCGACGTGCACCTGAACATCTCCTCGCCCGGCTGGGCCAAGCACGCGTGGAGCTGCTTCTTCGCGCCGTGGATCGCCGAGGCGACGATCTTCGTGTTCAACTACACCCGGTTCGACGCGGCCGCGCTGCTCGGCCAGATCCGCCGGGCCGGGGTCAACACCTTCTGCGCTCCCCCGACGGTCTGGCGCATGCTGATCAAGACCGACCTGTCGGGCGGCCCAGGGCAACTCAGGGAATTGATGTCGGCCGGGGAGCCGCTGAACCCTGAAGTGCTGGACAAGGTGCGCGAGGCGTGGGGCCTCACGATCCGCGACGGCTACGGGCAGACCGAACTGCCGCTCGCTGTCGGCAACGTGCCCGGCATGCCGGTCAAGCCGGGTTCGATGGGGCTGCCGCTGCCCGGGGTCCCGATCGTGCTGGTCGATCCGGTCACCGGCCGGCCGGCTGAGGAGGGCGAGATCTGCGTCGACCTGGCCCGGCGGCCGATGAGCCTGATGACCGGGTATCAGGACGATCCGGAGCGCAACACCGAGGCCATGGCCGACGGTTACTACCACACCGGCGACGTCGCCTCGCGGGACGCGGACGGGTACATCTTCTACGTGGGGCGCACGGACGACGTGTTCAAGTCCTCCGACTACAAGATCTCGCCCTTCGAGCTCGAGAGCGTGCTCATCGAACACCCGGCGGTCGCGGAGGCGGCCGTCGTCCCCGCGCCTGATGAGCTGCGCCTGGCGGTGCCCAAGGCCTATATCGCGCTCGCCGCGGGCTACGAGCCGTCCGAACAGAGCGCGTTCGAGATCCTGCGGCATGCGCGCGAGCACCTGGCCCCGTTTCAGCGGGTGCGCAGGATCGAGTTCTTCGAGCTGCCCAAGACGATCTCCGGCAAGATCCGCCGGGTCGACCTTCGCGCGCGCGAGCAGCAGGCCGCGAAGGGCGAGACCGAGATCGCCGAGTGGCGCGACGATCAATTCCCTGAGCTGCGCGGCTGAGACGGGGACCGGCGCCGCGGTCCCCGTCAGCGCCCAAGCGGTGGAAGCTACTCGGTCAGCTCGGTCAGCTTGGTCGGATTGGTCGGTTCGGTCAGCCGATGCCGGTGGTCTGCAACGCGGTGGTCCAGTTGGTGCGTATCGCGGAACGCGCGGCGGCCAGGGTGATGCGTCCGGAGCATACGGCGTTCTTCAGCTTGGTCTCGATGCCGTCCTTGGTGTACGAGGTCTGCGAACCGTAGTGCGGCTCGGGCCACAGGTTGCCCGGGTCACGCGGCGACCCGCCCAGCTCCAGCGGAACGAAGTGATCCTCCTCATAGTCGGACATACTGGTGTCCGCGTAGCCGTAATCGATGATGCCCTGGGCCTTGAGGGCGTTGGTGTAGGAGGTGGGCGGGCGCACGGTCGCGGTCCAGCCGGACACGCAGATCGTCGAGCCGATGGTCGCCTGCGTCACGTCCGGGTTGTAGACGCCGGGGGTGCAGATCGCGTCGGGCAGCGGCAGGTAATCGGTGGAGCAGGTGCTGGCGTGGGCGGCGCCGGCGGTGGTGAAGATCAGGCCGCTGACGGAGAGGGCCAGGGCGCAGCCCGTGACGGTGAAGGTGTGGACGAGAAAGCGCATGCAGATCTCCCGCGAGTTCGGCCCGGCGTGGGTTACCGGGACTCGCGTTCATGACACTGCGTCGCGGCCCGCACAGAAAGTCGCTGCGGGTAAACATTTGCCAGCATTCTGAGATCGAGAGGAATCCCGATGGCCGTCCGCTACCAACTGGTGATCGACTGCGCCGACCCCGACCGGCAGGCCCGCTTCTGGGCGGCCGCGCTGGGCTATGAGCTGGCGCCGCCGCCGGCCGGTTTTGCGAACTGGGACGAGTACTACCGCGACCTGGGCGTGCCGGAAGAAGAGCTGACCGGCGGCGCCGACCGGATCAGCGATCCGCAGGGCGGCGGACCGGCCATCTGGTTCCAGGTGGTCGAGGTCGAGAAGTCCGTGAAGAACCGGCTGCACATCGACGTTCACGCGAGCGGCGATCGGTCCGACCCGATCGAGACGCGCAAGCAGCGAGTGGACGCCGAGGCCGAACGGCTGGTGGGCCTGGGCGCCACCAAGACCGTCGTCATGTACCAGGAAGGGCTCGACCACTACGCGGTCGGGATGAAGGACCCTGAGGGGAACGAGTTCGACATCAACTGATCCACTGAACGCGACTTCTTATCCGCCTTTGGCGCACCGCCTAGCGCGGTAGCGCCTCGTCGGTCATCCGCCGGCGGAAGAGCGAGGGATGCGCGCCGATCGCCGCCAAGCCGGTGACGGTCGCGCGCGGGTCATCGCCGGTCAGCAGCGTGCGCCCGAGAAGTACCGCGTCCGCGCCCTGTCTGGCGTAGGCGATCAGATCCGAGCGTACCGCCGCTCCGCATTCGGCCACGCGCACGACGCTCTCCGGGATCATCGGCAGCAGGTCGCACAGTGCGGCGCGGCCTGCCTCGGCGGTGACGTGCGCGGGCGGGCGCACCAGCACGGCGCGGGCGGCGGCGCGCAACGCGAGCATCAGGTCCGCGCCGTCGCGCACGTCCACCACGGCGGTCAGGCCGAGCGAGGCTGCCCGCTCCACCAGCGAGACCAGGGCATCGCACGGCAGTGCGGCCGCGGTCAGCAACACCAGGTCCGCGCCGCCGGCCCGCGCTTCCCAGAGCTGGTAGCTGGAAACGATCAGGTCCAGGTAGAGCACGGGCATCCGCGTGCGGGAACGGACCTGCGCCACCGGACGCCCCGGTTCGTGCGCGGGGTGCGGGGCAGCTGTGATCGCGAGGGCCGCGAGCCCGCATTCCTCGCCGTGGTCGACCAGCGCGTCGTGTGGAGCGTGCGCGGGATCAAGCTCGGCGATCACGGCGACGCTGGCACCGCGCAACGCCGCCAAGCCGCCGCGTGGCACGAGGCGCGCGCGAGCCTCTCGTTGAAGTTCGGCGAGCGGCAGCGCGGCTTCCCGGGCGGCGACTTCGCTGCGCGCTCGCGCCAGCAGCGCCTCGGATATCTCGCTCACCCGCTCGCCCCCTTTTTGTCGCAGTGCGCTGAGGCCGACGCGCGGGCCGCAGCGATCGCAGACGCTGGCGGTGATGTGCCCGGCCAGTCAGGACGTTAACCGCATAGGAGGGATCGAAGGCAAATCGGGACCGCAGCTGCGAGAGCTCGCGCCGCGCACGCATATCAGATGCCAGCCAAGCCCTTGCTTCGCACTGCTCCCGGGCCGGCTGTACCGCCATCTCGCAGATGCCAGGGTAACGGTCTGATCTCATCCGCTGATCCGAGGCCGCTACTGGCATTTGGCTGGCATTCTCGGGTTATCGTGGTGGCGTGTCGACATTCGGGATCAGTGAAGCCGCCGAGTTGCTCGGGGTCAGTGCGGACACCGTACGACGTTGGGTCGACTCCGGGAGGCTGCCCGCCGAGCGCGAGCTCAATGGTCACCGCAGGGTGGCCGGCGCCGACCTGGCCGCGTTCGCCGCGTCGCTGCGCGACACCGCCGAGTACCAGCGGGCCGGCGCGGTGTCCTCGGCGCGCAACCGCTTCCGCGGGATCGTGACCCAGGTGGTGCGTGACGCGGTGATGGCCCAGGTCGAGATTCAGGCCGGGCCGCACCGGGTCGTCTCGCTGATGAGCCGTGAGGCCGCGGACCAGCTCGATCTGCAGGTCGGCACGGTGGCGGTCGCGGTGGTCAAGTCCACCAACGTCGTCGTGGAGGTCTGAGCCGACGCCCGGCCGGGCCGCGCCGCGGCTCCCCCGCCGAGCACACCCCGACCGCCACCCCCGACCACCAGGAGTGATCATGACTTCCGCGTCGCGCGGCCGCGGTGCCCGCACCGCCGCCGCTTTCGCCCTGGCCCTGGCCGGGGCCGTGGCGCTGGCTGCTGTGGCCGGGTGCTCCAGCTCGAGTTCCGGCGCCCCCGCCGCAACCGGCTCGGCATCATCCGCCGCCGCGTCGTCGACCAGCGCACTCACGGGCACCGTGACCGCCTTCGCCGCCGCCTCGCTGACCGGCACATTCACTCAGCTCGGCAAGGACTTCGAGGCCGCGCACCCGGGCGTGACCGTCAAGTTCAACTTCGGCGGCTCGGACACTCTGGCCGCCAGCATCGTGTCCGGCGCGCCCGCCGACGTATTCGCCGCCGCGAGCAGCACCACCATGGGCACGGTCACCAAGGCCGGAGACGCCACGGGCACGCCCACCGTGTTCGCGAAGAACCAGCTGGAGATCGCCGTACCGCCGGGCGACCCTAAGGGCATCAAGACGCTGTCAGATCTCACAAAGCCGGGCGTGCAGGTCGCGCTGTGTGCCCCGACCGTGCCCTGCGGCGCCGCTGCCGTGAAGGCCGAAGCCGCGGGAAACCTCAAGATCAACCCGGTGACCCTGGAGACCGACGTCAAATCCGCGCTGACCAAGGTGGAACTCGGCGAGGTCGACGCGGCGCTGGTCTACCAGACCGACGTGGCGGCGGCGGGCGGCAAGGTCGACGGCCTGGAGTTCACCGAGGCCGCCAAGGCGATCAACACCTATCCGATCGCCGTGCTCAAGGACGCCCCCAACGCCACCGCCGCGCGGGCCTTCGTGGCGTTCGTGCTCTCCGCCCACGGCCGTGCCGTACTGAGCGCGGCCGGCTTCCAGAACCCGTGAGCCCCGACCTCCCGTGATGCCGAGCCTCAGGCCCCGCACGGGGCGCGCCGCTCGCTCGCCGCGCGCCCTGCGCTCCCCCGCGCCGCGGCGCGTACCGTTCCCGCTGCTGCTGCCCGCGCTGCTCGGCGTGGCGTTCTTGACCCTGCCGCTGGTCGGGCTGCTGGTGCGCGCTCCGTGGAGTGACCTGGCCGGGCAGCTGCGCGGCACGCAGGTCATCCAGGCGCTGCGCCTCTCGCTGATCACCGCGACCCTGGCCACCGCCCTCTCCCTCGTGCTCGGCGTGCCGCTGGCCTGGCTGCTCGCCCGCGCCCGATTCCCCGGCCGCCGCCTGCTGCGCGCGCTGATCACCGTCCCGCTGGTGCTGCCCCCGGTCGTCGGCGGCGTCGCGCTGCTGCTCGCCCTCGGCCGGCGCGGGGTGCTGGGCCAGTACCTGGATTCCTGGTTCGGCATCACCCTGCCGTTCACCACCGCAGGGGTCGTACTCGCCGAGGCCTTCGTCGCGATGCCGTTCCTCGTGCTCAGCGTCGAGGGGGCGCTTCGTGCCGCCGACCCCCGGTTCGAGGACGCCGCCGCCACCCTCGGCGCCTCCGGCTGGACCACGTTCCGCCGCGTCACGCTGCCGCTGATCGCCCCGGGCGTGGCAGCCGGCGCCGTGCTGGCCTGGGCCCGCGCGCTCGGCGAGTTCGGCGCGACCATCACCTTCGCCGGCAACTTCCCGGGCACCACGCAGACCATGCCGCTGGCCGTCTACCTCGCCCTGCAGGACGATCCGCAGGCCGCGATCGTGCTGAGCCTGATCCTGCTTGCGGTCTCCATCACGGTGCTGGCCGCGCTACGCGAGCGCTGGATGACCACGACATGAGCGCGAAGACCACCGCGGATGGCCGCGCCGTGAGCGTGCTGGCGCACCTGCGCGTTGAGCGGCTCGGCTTCGCTCTCGACCTGGACCTGCGCATCGACGCCGGTCAGGTGGTCGCGCTACTCGGCCCGAACGGCGCGGGCAAGACCACGACGCTGCGCACCCTGGCCGGTTTGACCCCGCTCACCGCGGGCCGCATCGCGATCGGCGACGACGTGGTCGAAGACACCGAAACCGGGCGGCGCACGCCCACGGAGCGCCGCGGCGTCGGCCTGCTTTTCCAGGACTACCTGCTCTTCCCGCACCTCTCCGCGCTCGACAACGTCGCCTTCGGCCTGCGTTGCCAGGGCTACCCGAAGGCCGAAGCGCGCGCCACGGCCGCGGGATGGCTCGGTCGCGTCGGACTCGCGGACCACGCGGCCGCCCGCCCCGCCGCGCTTTCCGGCGGCCAAGCCCAGCGCGTCGCCCTCGCCCGCGCCCTGGCCCCGGCACCCCGGCTGCTGCTGCTCGACGAACCGCTCGCCGCCCTCGACGCCCACACCCGGCTGGAGATCCGCACCCGGCTGCGCCACCATCTCGCCGACTTCGCCGGCGCCACCCTGCTGGTTACCCACGACCCGCTCGACGCGATGATCCTCGCCGACCGCCTGGTCGTCATCGAAGACGGCCGCCTGGTCCAAGCGGGAGCGCCCGGCGAGATCGCCCGGCACCCGCGCACCGACTACATCGCCCGCCTCGTCGGCCTCAACCTCTACCGCGGTACCGCCGCCGACCACCGCGTCCGGCTGGCGCAGGGGGCTGAGATCACCATCGCCGAACCTCACCACGGACCGGTGTTCGTCGCCTTCCGCCCGACCGCGGTCGCGCTTTACCGGGTGCGCCCCGACGGCACTCCCCGCAACCAGTGGCCGGTCACCGTCGCAGGCATCGAACGACGCGGCGACCAGGTGCGCGTCGACCTGACCGGCCCGTTGCCGATCGCCGCCGACATCACGCCCGCCGCGCTCGCCGACCTCGACCTGACGCCCGGCACCGAGGTGTGGGCGACCGTCAAGGCCACCGAAACCAGTACCTACCCCGCCTGACGGTCGCGCCGCCCGCGACACCGCGGCGACGCACGCGCCTCCACGTCGCTTCCGCGAAACCGGCGACCGGGATCCGGCCGCCGGACCGCATGTATGAGTTCGCAGTTATCGGGGAACGATGCCGCGGTGGAATCCGGCGCGCAGCCCCCTTACCCTGCGCATCCCGAACCGCTTGCCTCAGCCGCGTCGAGGGCGGCGACGCTGGAGGATCTCGCTGCTCTGCTGCGTGATCTGCGGCGCCGGCACGCGCGCAGCCGCCGGGACAGCAATCTGACTTACCGGGAGCTCGCGGCCAGGACCGGATGGTCTCAGACGGCGGTCGCTGAATATTTCACCGCCCGCACCCTCCCGCCGACCGATCGCTTCGACGCGCTGCTCGACGTGCTGGGCGCCACCCCGGTCGAACGGGGCGCACTGGCCACCGCCCGCGACCGGGTCGAGGAGGCCGACCGGCGGGCGAGAGCACGCCGCGGATCGCGCGGTCTCGCGTCCAGTGGCACCTCGCCGCCCCGGGTGCCGGTGCAGCAGCTTCCGGCCGCGCCCCGCACGTTCACCGGCCGCCTCCGCGAGCTCGCCGCTCTGGACGCGGCGCTGGGCGATGAATCGCAGCACAATGACACCCCGATGGTCTGCGCGATCGGCGGCATGGGCGGGGTCGGCAAGACCTGGCTCGCCGTGCACTGGGCGCACCGGCATCTGGACCGGTTCCCGGACGGCCAGCTGTATGTCAACTTGCGCGGGTTCGAGCCGGTGAGTCAGCCGATGCCTCCGGCTGCCGTGGTGCGTGGGTTCTTGGAGGCGTTGGGCGTGTCTCCGGCCGCGTTTCCGGTGGCCCAGGAGGCCCAGGCCGGGCTGTATCGCAGCCTGGTGGCCGGTCGGCGCCTGCTGATTCTGCTCGACAACGCCCGCGACACCGCGCAAGTCGTGCCGCTGCTGCCGGGAGACGCGACGTGCTCGGTGTTGATCACCAGCCGCAGACAGCTGACGGGATTGATCGCCACGCACGGCGCGCGGTCGTTGGCGCTGAGCGTGTTGCCCGAAGACGACGCCCGCGGGCTGCTCGCCCAGCATCTCGGCCAGGTCCGGCTCGATGCCGAACCCGACGCCACGGCCGCGCTGCTGGCCTGCTGCGCGGGACTGCCGCTGGCGCTCGGGATCGTCGCGGCCCGCGCCGCGGTCCATCCGCACCTGACGCTCACGGACCTGGCCGGCGAGCTGGGCGAGGCCGCGCACCGGCTCGACGGCCTTGACGCCGGCGAGCCGCAGGTCGACTTGCGCGGCGTGCTGTCATGGTCCAGCCGGGCTCTGCCCGCTGACGCCGCGCGAGCATTCGCATTGCTCGGCACCGCCCCCGGACCGGACCTTGGGCTGGCTGCCGCCGCCAGCCTGCTCGACCTGCCGGTGATGAGAACCCGCGCCCTGCTTCGCACGCTCGAACACGCTCACCTCGCCCAAGGGCACGCACCCGAGCGTTATCGCATGCACGACCTACTTAGGCTGCACGCCGCCGAACAAGCCGAGCAACAGCACACTTCGGCCGATCTGCAGGCCGCGCTGCGCAGACTGGTCGAGTTCTACGTACACACCGCCTACTGCGGCGCCCAATTGCTCGCTCACCGCCCCATGCCCATGGTCGCCGAACCGGAATCCGCTGCCGGAGCCGGAGCCGGAGTCACTACACCGCCGCTGACCGACGCTGCCGCCGCAATAGCCTGGTTCGACGCGGAGCACAGCAACCTGCTGGCCGCGCAGCAGTTGGCGCGCCGCCGCGGTTGGGACGCCGCGGTCTTCCAGCTGGCGTGGGCGCTGGACCCTTACCACCGCCGCCGCGGGCATCTCGCGGACCAGGCCGAAACCTGGCAGCTGGCCGTGCTCAGCGCAGAGCAGCTGCCCGACGACTCCGTCCGCACCCAGGCGCACCAGATGCTCGGTGACGCCTACGCCCAACTCGGCCGGACCGTCGACGCCCTCCGTTCGCTACGCAGGGCTCTGATTCTCGCCGAGCGCGCGGAGGACATCGTCAGCCAGGGCCAGATCCAGCACAGTCTGGGCGGCACTTGGGAGCGGCACGGTGACCACCGCCGAGCGCTCGAGCACGCGCAGCGCGCCCTGGCCATCTTCCAAGCGCAGGACGACACCTTCCAGCAGGCCCGTGCGCTCAACGGCGTGGGCTGGCTGCAAACCCGGCTCGGGGAATACCGGGAGGCGCGCGTCAACTGCGAAGCCGCCCTGGCGCTGCTGCGCCGGCTGCCGTTCAACCACCAGCAACTCGGGGAATCAGACACGCTCGACAGCCTCGGCTGCATCGCCCACGGGCTGCGCGAGTACGCCGTGGCGCTCGCGTACTACGACCAGGCGCTCACCATCTGCCGCGCCCAAGGCCACCGCTATCTCGAACCCAAGATCCTCCAGCACCTCGCCGAGACCCAGCTCGCGCAGCATCGCCTGGACGACGCCCGCGAAACCTGGCGGCGCGCGCACGAGCTGTACACCGCGCAGCACCGGGTCACCGATGCCGCACGCGTCCAACAACAGCTGGACGGCCTCGAACGGCAGCTCGCCGCGGCGGAGGATGGGCCGGGTCGGCCTCTGCGCCGGGCCTGACCCGACCCATCAGAGAATCAGCTATATGATATGGACGAGAGATCGCAGCTGCGGTAGGTCGTGTAGTAACCGTAATAGGCGTACTGCCACAGGTCGCACACCCAGTTCGCGGTGGCCGTCGAGGTGCCCGGCGTCAGGCTGTAGGTGGAACCCACCCAGCTGCTGTTCTCGACGTAGCCGTTGCCCCCGCAATAGGTGTCCAGCGCGACGCTGCTCGCGGTGGTGGGGACGATGAAGGTGACTTCCTTCTCCTGCGAGTTCACGATGTAGCCCGAGGCGCCGAGCGCCGTGTAGGTCCAACCCGCGCCATAGTTGATCGCGAAGCCGTACATCATGGTCCCGTCGGAACACGTGACGTACGAGTTGATCGTGCGCCCGCTGTCCGCCGAGGCGGGGGACGGCACGGCGGCCGCGGACAGAAGCAGGGCGGCGACGGCGGATCCGAGAGCGGTCGTTCGGCGGCGCGAAGTAGCCTTGATCATGGGCGGGTCACGGTCCTTTCACGAAGTCGAGACGTGATGAACAGCGCTTACATGCGGACGTGCGCACCATGGTGGCCGCCGCGCACCGTACCCATCCCGGATTCCGTACACCGCCGAACAACGCCGAATTTCGGCGTACGGCCGATCGCTCGTCCGTCCGTCCGCCCGCTCGCTCGCTCGCGTCAGTTCAACGCAGCACCGCACCGCACCGCACCGCGTTGTCAGAGCGCTGCATTGTCAAAGCAACTGTGTTGTCAGAGCACTGTGCCGTCAGAGCACGACGACGGAGCGCAGCACATCACCGCCGCGCATCTTCGCGAACGCTGCCTCGACGTCCTCCAGACCGATCGTCTCAGTGACGAACGCGCCGAGGTCGAGCCGACCCTGAAGATACAGATCCATCAGCATCGGGAAGTCGCGCGACGGCAGGCAGTCCCCGTACCAGGACGACTTGAGCGCCCCGCCGCGCCCGAACACGTCGAGCAGCGGCAACTCCAGCTTCATCTCCGGCGTGGGCACACCCACGAGCACGACCGTTCCGGCCAGGTCCCGGGCGTAGAAGGCCTGCTTGTAGGTCTCCGGCAGGCCTACCGCGTCGATGACGACATCCGCTCCGAAGCCCCCGGTCAGCTCGCGCACCGCCTCGATCGGATCGGTGTCCCGGGAGTTGACGGTGTGCGTCGCGCCGAGCCGCTGCGCCGTCTCCAGCTTCCGGCCGTCCACGTCGACCGCGATGATGCGCGCGGCGCCGGCCAGCCGGGCGCCCATGACCGCCGCGCCGCCCACGCCGCCGCAGCCGATCACGGCCACCGAGTCGCCGCGCCCGACCGCGCCGGTGTTCAGCGCCGCGCCGAGGCCGGCCATCACGCCGCAGCCCAGCAGCCCCGCGACGGCCGGCGACGCGGACGGGTCCACCTTCGTGCACTGACCCGCGTGCACCAGCGTGCGCTCCAGGAACGCGCCGATCCCGAGCGCCGGACTCAGTTCGGTGCCGTCCTCAAGGGTCATGCGCTGCGCGGCGTTGTGCGTGGCGAAGCAGTACCAGGGGCGCCCGCGCAGGCAGGCCCGGCAATTGCCGCACACGGCGCGCCAGTTGAGGATCACGAAGTCGCCGACCGCCAGTCCCGTCACGCCCTCGCCAAGTGCTTCGACGACGCCGGACGCCTCGTGCCCGAGCAGGAAGGGGAACTCGTCGCTGATCCCGCCCTCGCGGTAGTGCAGGTCGGTATGGCATACCCCGCAGGCCTGCACGCGGACGACGGCCTCCCCCGGTCCGGGGTCCGGCACCAGCACCGTCTCCAGCGAGACCGGCTCGCCCTTGCTCCGGGCGACGACTCCACGCACCTGCCACGGCATGTAAGACCAGCCTCCCTGCCTGCCCGCCACGGTGCGGGCCTCGGTAAGAAGCTACTGCGGCGGGCAGGTCGCGGTCAGCAAACTGGCGTCGACGGCGCGGCTCGTTAGACAGTGGGTTCGTGCCGATCCTGCCCAAAGACCGCGATCCGCGGCTGATCACGCTGCGCCGCGGCGGAACGCTGACCGACGAGAATCACCAGCTGCTCGCGCAGTGGGCCGCCCTCTGCGCGGAGCACGTCCTGCATCTCTTTGCGCAGGCCCAACCGGACGATACTCGCCCACGCGACGCGATCGAGGCGGGTCGCGCGTGGGCACGCGGCGAGCTGCGCATGAGCGACGCGCGGATGGCCGCGTTCCCGGCGAACGCCGCCGGACGTGACCTGCCCGCGCCCGCGAAGTTCGCGGCCCTCGCGGCCGGGCAGGCAGCGCCGGTCGCGCACGTCGCCGCGCACGCCCTGGGCGCCGCGGCCTATGCGATCCGAGCCGTCGCCGCGGCAGCCCCGAAGGGCGCGGAGGCTGAGGCGGCCCGGCTCGCCGAACGGGACTGGCAGCGAGAACGCATCCCCGCGCAGGTCCGGGAACTCGTGCTCGACGACCAGCGGCGGCGCAGCGCGATCTGCTGGAACGTGTTCGACGACTGACCGGCGTCGCGGCAATGCGAATGGGTTTGGGGGAAACCTCGCGCTGCTGCTACTGTCGCGGTCGGCCGTGAACTTTTCCGCAGGGAGGTGAGACTCGTGAACCCAAACACCCACGGGTGCTCCCCCAGCTCGTCACGGTCCTGCGGCTGAACCAGGTGTCGCCGGGAGCCCTTGTGATCGAGGCTCTCGAATGGAGACACCGATGGACGACAAACCTTTGAACGCTGATCCGAGTCGAGCCGCGCTGGTCATCACGCGCGTGGCGGACGGCCAGTGGCACGCCCTCGAAGACGATCTCGTGGTCGGTCGCGGCCATGCCGTGCGCAGGCCGGACGGACGCCGGTTCGTCAGCATCGACGCCTGGCACGCCGACACCTTCGACCACCTGGCCGAGGCGATGCTGGCGAACCTGCCCGCTCCCCTCTTCACGCTGGTCGACGAATCCGATCTCGAGTCGACCGCCAACTGGCAGCGGGCCGGGTTCACGATCCGGCGGCGCGAGTGGGACTTCGTCGTACCGACCGACCCGAGCGTCACAGGGCTCGATGACGTGCGGCTGCCGTCAGGCGTACGGATCGTGCCCGCCGGCGCGGCGGATGAGGATCAGCTGCGAGCGCTGGATCGGGCGATTCGCGCCGAAGTCGATGCGGGCCCCGGCTGGCAGTCGATGCCCGCCGAGGTGCGCCCGCGTCCGGCTGGAGAGACCATCGTCGACCCGGCGCGGTACACGGTTGCCGCGACGTGGGACCGATACCTGGGTTTGGTCCGGCTGGTGCCGGCGACCCGGCGGCCGCGCATCGGCTTGATCGCGGTGCGGGCCGGTGAGCAGCGCCGCGGCATCGCCCGCGCGCTGCTGTCCCAAGTGCTCGGCACCCTGCACCGTGCCGCGATTCCCACGGCGTCAGCCGAAGTAGACCAGTCCAACACGGCCGCCTTGGCCTTGCTCGAAGGCATCGGCGGCCGCCGAATCAGCAGCAGTCTGGAGTTGGGGCGATGAAGAAGCAGACCGACGGCATCGAACTCGAAGGGCGCGTGGTCGAGTGCCTGCGCAGCGCGATGTTCACTGTGCAGCTCGACAACGGGCACAAGGTGCTCGCGCACATCAGCGGGAAGATCCGCAAGAACTACATCAAGATCCTGCCGGAGGACCGGGTACTGGTCGAACTCACGCCGTACGACCTGACCCGCGGCCGGATCGTGTTCCGCTACCGGAACTAGGCGGTGTTGGGGAATGTATCAAGGCAACGATCCGGCCGCCGCTTTGTCGGGGATCGTGATGGCGAATCGCCACGCGCCGCCAGGCGCAGATGGTTCACTGCGCGACGAGCCTGGGCGTGCGGCCGGAGCGTCCTCAT
>DASUAR010000125.1:0-3452 GCA_035763685.1 Actinocrinis sp.
ATGAGGACGCTCCGGCCGCACGCCCAGGCTCGTCGCGCAGTGAACCATCTGCGCCTGGCGGCGCGTGGCGATTCGCCATCACGATCCCCGACAAAGCGGCGGCCGGATCGTTGCCTTGATACATTCCCCAACACCGCCTAGAACGGATACGGCGCGATCTCGGCCCGGACGGTGACCCAACGCGTCTCGGTGAACGCCTCGACGTTGGCCGCCGCGCCACCGAATCGCGCTCCGGTGCCCGAGGCACCCAGGCCGCCGAAGGGCACGAGCGCCTCGTCGTTGACGGTCTGGTCGTTGATGTGCACAAGTCCGGTGGGGATCCGCTCGGCCAGGTCGAGGCCACGCATCACGTCGCGGGTCAGGATGCCGAGGGAGAGCCCGTACTCGGTGTCTGAGGCGAGCTTCGCGGCCTGGTCGAGCGTGGAGAACCGGGTGACCGGGGCGACCGGGCCGAAGACCTCCTGGGCGTATGCCGGGGCGTCCGGGGTCACCTCGGCGAGCACCGTCGGGCGGTAGAAGAGGTCTTCGTAGGTGCCGCCGGCTGCCAGCCGCGCGCCCGCCTCGACGCTCGCGGTGACCAGGCCGTGCACCTTGTCGCGCTGCCCGGCGTCGATCAGCGGGCCAAGCGCCACGGTTCCGCTCGCCGGGTCGCCGACCGGCAGGTGGTCGGCCTTCGCGGCGAGCGCGGCGACGTAGTCGTCGTAGATGGCCTCGTGCACGAGGTGCCGGCCCGTGGTCATGCAGATCTGGCCCTGGTGCAGGAATGAACCCCAGGCCCCGGCCGATACCGCGCGGTCCAGGTCGACGTCGTCGAGGACGATCAAGGCGCTGTTTCCGCCGAGCTCCAGGTGCGCGCGCTTGAAGTGCTCGGCGGCGAGCACGCCGACGCGGCGGCCGGCCGCGGTCGACCCGGTGAACGAGATGACGCGCACGTTCGGGTCGGTGACCATTGCCTCGCCGGCCGTGGCGCCGCCGGGCAGCACGTGCAGCAGCCCCTCCGGCAGCCCGGCCTCCTCGAAGAGGCGGGCGAGCACGACCCCGCCGCACACGGCGGTGCGCGGGTCCGGCTTGAGGATGACCGCGTTGCCGAGGGCGAGAGCCGGGGCGACCGAGCGGCTGGCGAGGATCAGCGGGAAGTTGAACGGTGCGATCACGCCGACGACGCCGACCGGTACCCGGCGGGAGAAGCTGAGCCGCGGCTCGCCGCTCGGGATCAGTTCACCGTAGGGGCGGGAGGGAAGCGCGGCGGCTTCGTTCAGCTCGCCGAGCACGAGCCCGATCTCGAAGGCGGCCGCGCCGGGCACCTTGCCGCCCTCGCGTACGAGCCACTGCTCGACCTCCGCGCGATTCGCCTCCAGCAGCGTGGCGGCCCGGCGCAGCACGGCGGCGCGCTCGTGATACGGCGCGGCGGCCCAGGCCGGCTGCGCGGCGGCGGCGAGCGCGCTCGCGCGGGCGACGTCCGCGGGCGCGGCGGAGCCGATGCGGGCCAGTTGCGCGCCGGTAGCCGGTTCGACGACCGCGGCGTCGCCGCCGGCGGCCTCGGTCCAACCGCCGAGGAACAGCTGTCCGTTCCAGGTCGACTGGTCGAGGAATGCTTGGTCTGTCACGGCTAATCTCCTGCTGGCGGCGCGGCCGGTGCGGCCGGTTGGGATGGTGGCATTCGCGGCGGCGAGTGCGCAAAGCGAACGTTCGTACTGGCTGCGAACATAGGCCGGGACGCCTGAGTAGTCAACGGTTCAACTAGACGGTACAACTGATATGTAGGGCTGCTCTGTCAAGTGGCGTGGGGAAGCGGCGTCCGGGGTTTCGGGCGCTTTATCCGTTGGGCCGGTCGGTGCCTGGGGTGGCGTGCGTGTCGTTGGCGACGCGCGGTCAGACTGATATACGCGGGTTGGCTACCGCAGGACGGGCTGTTCGGCTGGAGCGTGTCCGCGGGTCTAGAACCGAGCGTCGCGTGGTGTGCGCTGCTCATAGGTGTATCGCGGGTCGCTCCACGCGCTGCCGCCGCCGCCGGCACCGGCCGGCCGGTCTACGTGCCCTGTGTTAGCCGGGCATGGTGGCCAGTGACCAGCACCAGCCGGCCAGTTCCCGGGCGATGGCGACGTTGGCGACCACCGGCTTCTTCTTGCGCTCGGTGAAGCCCTCCCACCGCTGGTGCAGCCGAAGGTTGCCGGCATGCCCGCGGGCGCGAGCCGCAGCCGGGGCCAGATCCCATCGTGCCTGCATCATGACGCTGGGACGGTAGCGCGGGCGGTGGTGCCAGGCCGCCTCGACCAGCAGACGGCGCGCATGGGTGTTGCCGGTCTTGGTGATCGGCCCCTGCACCCGGCTGGCGCCACTGGAGCACTCGCTGGGCACCAACCCGAGATACGCCCCGATACTCGCACCGGTGAACCGCTCCCAGTCCCCGATCTCCACCGCCAGGGCGAACCCGGTCAGCGTGGAGATCCCGCGCAGGCACTGCAGCCGGGCCACCACACCCGCCCACATCGGGTCCTTCGCCATCTCGGCGATAGCCCGATCGAGCCGGTCGCGGCGGGACTCGGCCAACAGCACCGCCTCGTACGCGCTGTCGTACGCGATCTGCAACCCGGGTCGGCCAGGGAAGGCCTGCCGACGCAGCCAGGCATGGTGCGCCAGCGACCAGCCCTGACCACCGGACCACACGATGCCCTGGCGCAGCAGCAGCTTGCTGGCGCGGTGCCGCGCGCGCATCAACTCCCCGCGCACATCCTCCCGGGCGCGCACCAGATCGCGGGCGGACTCCTGCGCCTCGCTCGGCACCCGTACTGCGGTGATCTCGTCCAGACGCAGCAGCTTCGCCAGGTGCAACGCGTCGCGCGCATCGGTCTTGACCCGATCCCCGCACGGGCGCTGCAACTTCGAGGGCGCCACCACCTCGCAGCGCACCCCCGCCGCGCGCACCGCCCGCGCCAGGACGAACCCGGTCGGACCGGCCTCGTAGGCCACCGCCACCGGCCCGGCCAGCCGACCGAGCCAGCCCAGGATCTCGCCATGCTCCGGACACAACCGGGCTCGGACCAGCTCTCCGCTCACCCCGTCAATCGCGCACGCGACCACGGAGCGAGCGTGCACATCCAACCCCACGCTCGTACGCTCAGTAAACACCGGGACCTCCCGCAAATGTAGGCACTACCGGCCAGGCTCAGCCCGACCGGCAACCCACGACAACTTGCGAGCGAGGCCCCGGCCCCACAAACCCGGCACCTACATACCGTCTAGAGCGCGCCGGGCGAGCCGGCGCAAGGCGTTGACCGGCAGCGGGAGCCGCCATAACGTGCGTGCGGATTAACACTGTGTCGGATACCGAGCGGGATGAGGCGGGAGGGGAGCGGATGTCCGAGCCGATGCCGCAAGCCATGCCCCAGCCGAGCCGCGACGGCGCGGGCGCGTTCGTTCAGTCGCTGGACCGCGGGCTCGCGGTGATCCGC
>DASUAR010000126.1:0-2405 GCA_035763685.1 Actinocrinis sp.
TGGCGCACACCCGGAAGCTGTGTCACTCTCAGCGGGGATGAGCGGGGACCTCGAACAGGCGATCGCGGCAGGCGCGACACACGTACGCATCGGCTCCGCCTTGCTCGGTCGGCGACCGCCGCTGCGGTAACGTCTGATCCAGTATGTGAACGAAAGCACCGATCGCTCATTTCAAAGCTCCGCCAGGGTCCGCAGGGGGAGTCACGGCGGAGACCGGCGACCGGTTGACCGTCAGTTCGAACAAGGAGGGACGGGCATGCCCGGATTCATGAAGAAGACGGCCGTCTACCTCGGGCTGATGGAGGGGGACGACCCCTACGCGTACGAGGAGTACACCGAAGAGGCGGAGGAGGAGCGTCCGCTGCGCCTCGACGACGAGGAAGAGGACGAGCGCTACTCCGCTTCGCGCCCCGAGTCCCCGGCCGAGCAGGAGGCGCGTCCGCTGTTCCTGTCCGAGCCGCGGCGTGCGCGCGACGCCGAGCGGCCCGCCGAGCGCACCGAGGTCGTGCGGCGCGAGGCCGGCGACTCGGGCTTCCACGGCGGCCAGTCCGGCAACTACCCGTCGGCCCGGCCGGCCCAGATCTCGCTGCTGCCCGAGCGCACCGACCGCTATGAGCGCCCTGCGTCCGTGGCCACCGCGATGGGCAGCGTCGGGCACGGCTTCGGCGGCGGCGACGGCGGTAACGGCGCCGGCGGCTCCTCCAGCGACGCCTACCGCATCACGACCCTGCATCCGCGCACCTACAACGAGGCGCGCACTATCGGCGAGCACTTCCGTGACGGCACCCCGGTCATCATGAACCTGACGGAGATGGGCGACGGCGACGCCAAGCGGCTCGTCGACTTCGCCGCCGGCCTGGTCTTCGGCCTGCGCGGGTCCATCGAGCGAGTGACGCAGAAGGTGTTCTTGCTTTCACCTGCTAACGTCGATGTGACGGCCGAGGACAAGGCCCGCATCGCCGAGGGCGGGTTCTTCAACCAGAGCTGACAGGCGGTGCCCGACCGGGTGCCGCCGGTGACCGCGGCAATCCGGACGGACGGACGATTTCTCGATGGGACACCTGGCGATCCAACTGGTCACAGTGGTTCTGTGGGCGTACTGGGTCATACTCATCTTCCGGTTGATCATGGAGCTGGTTTTTCAATTCGCCCGCTCCTGGGACCCGCACGGTGTCATGCTGGTGGCCGTGGAGTCCGCCTACACGGTCACCGATCCCCCGCTGAAGTTTCTGCGTCGGCACATCCCGCCGCTACGTCTCGGCGGTATTGCGCTGGACCTGGCGTTTATGCTGCTGTTGCTCATCATGTGGCTGCTGATCGGGGTGGTGGGCCGTCTGTGACACGACAAAACCGCCAGGAACCGAGATATTGTCTGTCCGGTACGCCGACGATCCACGCTGAGGTGAAGAGATGCCGTTGACCCCCGAGGACGTGCACAACAAGCAGTTCACGACCGTCCGGCTCCGCGAGGGATACGACGAGGAAGAGGTCGACGCCTTCCTTGACGAGGTGGAGGCCGAACTCACCCGGCTGTTGCGGGAGAACGAGGAACTGCGCGCGAAGCTAGCCGCCGCCACGCGCGCCGCGGCCGCCGCGCAACAGCAGCCGCCCATGGACCGCCCGCCGATGGATCGAATGCCGGCCAGACGAGAACCGGTGCCGATACCCCCGCAGCTCCCGGCACCGATGCCGGTGCCCGTACCGCAGCCGCAGCCGCCGCAGTTCCAGCCCGGCGGCGACTCGGCGGCCCGGGTGCTCGCGCTGGCCCAGCAGACCGCCGACCAGGCGATCGCCGAGGCCCGCAACGAGGCCAACAAGATCGTCGGCGAGGCGCGCACCCGCGCGGACGGCATGGAGCGCGAGGCCCGCGGCAAGGCCGACGCCCTTGAGCGGGACGCGCAAGAGAAGCACCGCGTGGCGATGGGCACCCTGGAGCAGGCCCGCGCCTCGCTGGAGCGCAAGGTCGAGGACCTGCGGGCGTTCGAGCGTGAGTACCGCCAGCGGCTCAAGTCGTACCTGGAGAGCCAGATGCGGCAGCTGGAGTCCAACAGCAGCGACGACCCGATGCTCTCGGCCTCCCGCGGCGGCTCGCCGTTCCCGCAGCTCGGCGCGGGTGCCCCCGCTCCGGCGGCGCCGGCTCCCGCCCCGGCGATGGCCGGTGTCGGAATGGCTCCCGGAATGGCCCAGGGTATGTCGGCCGGGCCGCAGCAGGGGGGCTACCCTCCGCCGCCGCCCATGCCGGCCCCGGCGATGGCCGGCTCCGCGATGAGCCAGATGACCCAGACCATGGCCCCGATCCGGCCCGGCGTGCCCCCGCAGCCGGCCCCGGTCTACCCGCAGGCGCCGTCGCCGATGCGCGGCTTCCTGATCGACGAGGACCCCGACTCCTGATCAACGACTGAGAC